>JADHWW010000146.1 GCA_016783285.1 Anaerolineae bacterium | reverse complement strand
GTGCTCCTTGATGCGCAGCAGGAGATGCAGCTGCAGGAGACTGAAGTCGCGGATGTCCGCGTCGAGTCTCTGAGTGATACCGGTTTCAGCGTGACCTATTCCCCTACGCTCAATGACGACGACCGGTTGGCCTTCTACTTCGGTCCTTTGCGCCTCACCCCTTGGTTCGCCTTCAACCTCGGGTTCCACGCTGTAGCTGACCCAACCCTCCTTCCCCAAAGGATCCGCAAAGTCGCTGTTGACGATCAGTCTAGGAGCGGCAGGCAGCGGGCCGCGGAGTTCTTCATCATCCATGATGGCACGCTCCGCTGGCCCGAGTCGCGTGAGCAGTTCACTACTGCTCACATCGGCCTGTCCGTCGCGTACCGTGACCTCCGTCGTTGTCCCGTTGACCTTGACTTCGTAACTTCCCTCTGTGAGCGTGGCTGCTCCATGGGGTGTGTGCACTTCGACGACCGTAGGCCGCCCTTCGTGGCTGGGGACGCTGATGCGCACGCGTCCGGCCCTCACCTCCAGCATGACTTTGTGGGGCAGGCGGCTGGTGGGGAAGCGCGGGGAGCGCGCCGACGAAAGCACGACCTCTGTGTTGTGATGAAGTTGGACTGTGGCAACGATGACAGGATCATCTGTGTGTGGGGTGTGCATCACGAGCCGACCAGAGGTGGCGTCTGTGTCCACGACTGTGCGCTCGGGGATGTCATCGCGATCTCCGGCGATAGCGACCGGTTCGCCCCGGCCAGCCAGTGTGACGCTCAACGGCGGCTGCTGCACCTCAAGGGTTACCTTCTGTCTGATGCGGGCGTTGAGGATGTACCAACGGACACCCAGTGGCACGGCAATGGTCAGACTTACGCAGATGAAGAACGATGTCAGGAGGACGATCCAAGCCAGGCGTTCGGGGTTTCTTTTCATAGGTACCGTACCCCGAAGCGTTCGAATTCGCCGCTAGGAGTTTCCCACTCGACATCCACCCGCTGCACCGCCGAATGGGGAGAGCCACGGTGCAGGAAAGCCAGGAAGTTATTCAGCGCCTCGCGCTGGCCCTCGCCCACGGTCTCCACTGTGCCGTCCCAGCGGTTGGCGACCCAGCCGGTAAGCTCCAGTTGCTGCGCGGCGCGGATGGTGTAGTAGCGGAAGTTAACCCCCTGCACGTATCCGTGAACGATGGCGTGCAGGCGGGCTTCTGGTTTTGGTTTCTCTCCCATTTTTCACACTCCCCACGGGATGCGGAGAAAACGTGGCTCACGCTTGTCGAAGCGGTGTAGACCGATCTCGTGAGCCTGCTGCACGGCCTGCTCGTACTCCGCCCGTGTGATAGGACGGTCGAGCGGTGGTAGTTCAGCGGCCTTGTAGCAGGGTCGGTACTGATCCATAATGTTTATGTAAGTGTCGCGTGAGACCTCTTCTGCCAGGAAACGGGCAATTTCTGCTGTCCCGGCCAGTTCGTCGGGCAGCACCAGGTGGCGCACGAGCAGTCCTCGCAGCGCGATGCCGTTCTCGTCAAGCACCAGGTCGCCTACCTGGCGGTACATCTCTTTGATGGCAGCCTGGTTGACCGTTGGATAAGCCTTGACTTTGGAGTACTTCTGCGCAGTCTCCGCGTTGGCGTACTTCATATCCGGCATGTAGATATCCACCACGCCGTAGAGCAATGCAAGCGCCGCGAGGGAGTCGTAGCCGCCGGTATTGTAGACCAGTGGCAGGCTCAGCCCTGCCTGGGCGGCGATGAGTACGGCGGCCAGGCTCTGTGGCACGACGTGAGTTGGCGAAACGAGGTTGATGTTATGACACCCTTGTGCCTGGAGCGAGAGCATCATCGCGGCCAGTTCCTCCGGTTCGATTTTCTGCCCGTGGCCCAGTTGGCTGATGTCGTAGTTCTGGCAGAACTGGCAGTTGAGGTTGCACCAGGCGAAGAAGATGGTGCCGGAGCCACGCCACCCTCGCAGTGGGTCTTCTTCCCCCAGGTGGGGGTGGTAACTGGTGACGACGGCCCGCACGCCGGTCTTACAAGAACCGGCACGCTCGTGGCGGTCCACGCGGCACTCCCGGCCGCAGAAGTCGCAGGCGTGCAAGCGCTCATAGGCGGCTTGCACGCGCCGCTTCAACTCGCCTGAGCGAAGCAATGCCAGATAAGCAGGTTCAAATGCTGTACTCACCACCGCACCGGTACCTTGTGTACGCGCCGATGGCGATCGCGATACTTGACGTAGCCGTTGCGCTGGCCGAACTGGTAAACTTGCCAGGTCACCTCGACATCGCGACGGCAGTAGGCGATGACCTTGTCCAGTTGGCCTTGACGGAACCAGCGCACGGCCTGTAACCCGTCGGCGCTTTTTGTCTCCCCCAGCGTGGCGGTAGCGATGGCGTCGAGGGATAGCCTCCAACCGAGTGTGTGGTACAGGTCGTCGAGCATGTCGAGCGTGGGGATGCGCTCCAGTCTCTCGGTAGTGTAAGCGTGCAAAACCTCGTAGTCGAAACGGAGCACGTTGTAGCCGACCACCAGGTCTGCTCCGCGCAGTGCGGCGACAAGGTGGTCCACTTCTTGCTCGGTGTAATCACGGTAGACGTCCTCGGCGGCGTTGTAGGTCACAGCAACCGCCAGGCGCATGTCGCGGATGCGATTCCAGCCTCCTACCTCGTCGGCCGTATATTGGGTCTCCAGGTCGAAGACGACGATGTTGCGCATCTGATGTTCCTCGTTTGTAACGGACTAGCGGCGGCGACGGAGCCCGCCAATCATCGGCACGGCCATCAATAGGCTCAACAGCCATAGTCCTATCCAGACGCCGATTTGCTCAACCCAGGCCCGCCAGGGGGCCTGGGGCTCCAGGCTTGCCCGCCACGCGGTCTCCAGACCACTCAGGCTGACGTTGAAAGCCTCCTTTACTCCCCCTGCGCAACTGGCACCGTTGGCATAGGCTGCCAGCAGAGTGCGTATCCCTTCAGCGCTGTATTGCTCACGAATGAATTGCACTATACTACCACTCTGGGCGTAGGCCAGAAACGCGGTGTGTGAAGCGGGTGAGAAGGGGACGCATAGAGCATCCAGGGGAAGGAGTTCCCCCGCCACGCGTGCCTCTTCGAGCACCATAGTGTACTCCGGCGTCGGCAACTGTTCGTTGGCTGTGGCCAGCCCTTCGTCCAGCCACTCGGGGACGTACTTATAGCCGGTTGGCGTGACAGTCTGATAGACCAGCAGGTGGGTGATTTCGTGTGGGATGTAGCGCATCATGCGCGATATGTAGACCTCTTCTTCAAATGGGATGGCGACGACGATCACGCCCAATTCGGGATGTGCCTGGCCGCCCACCCACTCCCGTCCTGCGAGTGCCATCGCCGCCTTGAGATTGTGCTGCGAGTCATAGATGTAGACGTTGATAGACTCGGGCACTGGGGCTCGCAGTTCCACGTTGCTCTCCTCCAGGCTGGACTGGGCGATGTCGAGCGCCGCCTGACCGAAGGGCAGGTCGCCGTGCCCTTCGATCCAGTGGATGGTGAGGTCGTCAGCGCTGAGTTGTTCCCAGCGGAAGCGATTGTCTGTGTATTCGAACTGCTGGGGCTCTGTAGTAAGAGTATTGCCCGCAGCATCCTCAATCCGCCACCAGAAGGTGATTGTGGCGAACGGTGGCAGGGGGGAACGGCGCAAGTCGTGCGTGTGGTTAATGCTGATTTTGCGGGCTGGCTCGGTAGGTACATTCACAGACTCGGCCCGCTCGTTGCCTGTGGCGCGAAAGAACAGGCAGACCTGGGTGATTTCGGCGTCGGAGGTGGCCCGCAGCGTGAATGTAACTTGCTGGGCGTAACTGTAGCCGGCTTTGTTCTCGACCACGGTAATACCATCGGCTACGGCAGTGGACGCAGCCGGCAGAAACACCAGTGCCAGAACGAGGCTGGCGATTTTTCTCCATTCGCTATTCGCCATTTGCTATTCGCTATTTGTAACGAATTCGCTCACGAATTCGGCTCTTGGGCTAGCCTGGTGAAGAACTCTGACAGGTCCCCGTGCACGAACTCCAATTCATCCAAGGCGGCTTCGGCCGCGGTTCGCGTGGCCTCGTTCTCTGCCAGGCAATAATGCTCCAGAATCTCCCGCGCCTTGTCGCCCCCGATCTGCCCCAGGGCCCACAGTGCTGCTTCTTGTACCTCGGGGTCAACGTCATCGGCCAGTTTCTCCAGTTCGGGCACGGTCTCGTGAAGTTGAAGTTCGCCACAGGCCCAGGTGGCTTCGTAGCGCAGTTCAGGGTTAGGGCTGGAAATCTGTTGTCGCACATGGCGGGTCCAGCGGGTGTCGGCGCTGCGCCCCATGGCGAAGACGGCGCTGATGCGCACCTTCTCCACCGGCGCGGCGTAGGCCTCGCTGATCAACTCTGCTATGGTCTCGTTGCCGACGTAAGCCAGTGACTCCAGTGCCCGTCGCCGCACTTCTATGTGCTCGTCTGCGGCTTGGCACGCGTCCAGCAGGGCCTCGTAAGCCGTGGCACGTGGCCCGGGACGCATCTTCCCAAGTTCGCCCATCAGGATGAAGCGACCCAGCGATGTGGCCGCAGCCGTTCGTACGGTGACAGCTCCGTCTTCCCGCAGGCGCGCTGCCAGGAGTGGGACCAGGCGCACATCTTCGTCCTCCCACAGTCCCTCGATCGCTGCCGTGCGCACCTCGGCGTCTTCGTCTTCCATCCCCAGGCGGAAGAGCGCGCCGAAGTCCACCTCGAAATCCGCCTCGGCCAGTTCCACCAGCCGTGCAATCAGCCGCCGCCGCAACCCGACGGGTAAGCACGGCCACACCTCGCGCACACGCGCCACGCCTTCGGCCTTTAGGCTTGAGAAGCAGTACAGCGACGCCTGGGCCGGCATCTCGACGCTTTCACCCAATTCGTCAAGCAAAAGGTCAAGTGGACGTTTCATCTCACTTCAGCCACGACCAGGGGATGATTGGATTGATGAGGTCTTGAAGCATCATCAAAGCCATCAGGCCAATCAGGATCATCAGGCCCACGGAGTGAATGGTCATTTCGCGTTCGGGCGAGATGCGTCGGCCGCGCACAGCCTCAATGAGCACGAGGAAGATGCGCCCGCCGTCGAGAGCGGGAAGGGGCAGCAGGTTGGCCAGGCCTAGGGCCAGGCTGATGAGCGACGCGGTCTGCAACGCGGGGAAGGCCAGGCTCCACTCGATGCTCTGTTGCAGGGAAATGGCCAGTATTTCGCTGATGCCGACCACGCTGGTCGGGCGTGCTTCTTGAGGGGTTATGTCCCCCTGAGCGAGTTGGGCCGGAACCTGTATGGTCATCAGGATTGCAGCGGTGATATCGTTGATGCTGGCGCTCAGAGCTTCGGAAAGAGGATACCGCCGCACCGCGTTCTGGCCGGGCCAGTAGGAGGATATCACGATGCCCAGTAGACCGTGGCCTTCGGGTTGGCGCTGGGGCGTGGCCATTATGGTCAGTGTTTCCTCTCCGCGTAGAATGGTGAGTTCAACGGTTTGTTCTGGCGCAGCATAGATGAGACGTTGCAGATGTTCTGTCCCTTCCTTAATGCGCTCTCCATCAATGGCCATGACAATGTCATAGGGCTGCAGTCCCGCCTCTTCGGCGGCGCTCCCTGGTTGCACGCTTGCGATTTCGACCTGCCATTCTGGACAACCAGAAGCATAAGCGCCGACGAGCAGCACCAGGGCGGCGATGATGTTGAACACTGGCCCTGCAGCCATCACCGCCACACGCCAGCGTTTGGGTTGGGCGGCCAGGCTGAGTGGATCGGAGGGATCCTCCTCACCGGTCATTTTCACGAACGCGCCCATGGGCAGCCAGTTGAGGCTGTACAGAGTGCCGGGCTCCAAGGTGGTCAACTCGCCGCGCAAGTGTAGGCCCTCGTGCGTGGCATCAGAGTTGAGTTCTCGATACCCTGTATCCGAATCGAGTATTGTCAGGCGACGCAGGACACAGGTGCCATCGTTCCGCTTGTGGGCGACGGCATCCACGTGGGCGCCGGCTGCCAGTCCGGGGGGCAGCCGAAATCCTGCCGGGATGATCACGCGCATGACGCCGATATCGAGATAGCCTTTGCCGCGCCACAATTTCAGCAGGCGGGGCGGGAATCCAAATCCAAATTCCTCGACCCGCACTCCTGCCAACTTGGCAAAGATGAAGTGGCCCAGTTCGTGAATCAGAATGATAGGCCCCAGCACGACGACCAGTGTGCCAACCAGCCAGAATATAATGTTCATCTAGTCTACTCTCCGTGCCCTCAATCAGAAGCGGGCGCTTGCGACGCCCGCCCTGCTTTTTGTGAGCCTGTGTTAGCAGGCGTACCATCTTTACTCATCTACTCATCTCCTCATATTATACCCTCAGCGGCCCAAACCTGCAACATCAGAGAGGAAAGCCAGTACCCTGTCCAGGACTTCTTGTGGCGTCAATCCGTCGGTGTGGATGTAGAGGTCTGCGTGTTGTCGGGCGTGGCGCAGCCGCTGGGTCAGTTCGGTCCACCAATCTGCTCCGGCGTCAGTGGGCCGGCGCTGGCAGGCGACTTCCCAGGAAACGTCCAGGTAGACGAGCAAATCGGGTTGGGTGAAACGTTGCCACATCGTGGGCACATAGGAGTGCTCCTGTGCCACCTCGCGGGCGTTGTACCCCTGTGCCCGCAGCGCCCCCACGAGCAATGATTTGCCCGAGGCACACGGGCCGACTACGCCAATCAGCGGGTGTCTCTCATGTTTGGCTTGTTTCACCGGCTTGACGTTTTCCCCCTGGAGAACAGGCGCGCCATCCACGGGCGGCGGCGCGGGCTGCTGATCCCTCCCTGGGAAGGGCTACGTTGCTCGCCGCTCATCTCGCGCAGGAGGGCCAGTGGTTCCAACGCGGCGAAGACCACCAGGCGATCACCAGCGCGGAGTGTGACATCGGGAGCCGGGTGCAGGTCGATGCTATCCGGTCCCTGGTGTAGGATGATGGTCATGTCGAGCTCCTGCTCTACCTGGGCGATGGTGCGTCCCTCCAACGCCGAGCCCACCTGTACCGTCGCCCGCGCTACGTTCAGAAGTACGTCGTCCACGTAGAACGAGTAGTTAATCTGTGCCCGTGTGGCAGCGGCGGCGAAGATCGGGGCGGCCAACGCTGAGGTACTGAAGGCGGTGTGGATGCCGAACCCGCGTTTCACCTTCTCTGCCAGTTGGGCGTCGAACATGCGCAGCACTACCTTGATATCTGGGTTGAGTTCCCGGGCGTCGAGCGCGATGTCCAGGTTCGTCAGCTCATCCTGGGTGCAGACAACGATAGCGGACGCTTCCCGCACGCAGGCTTTCTCCAGCATATCCCGCTGCCGGGCGTCGCCCAGCAACACTGGCACGTTCACCTGGCGTATCTCTTCCAGGAACGGGCGTTCGGCATTGCACTCGATGCCGATGACATCCTCTCCCAGCCGGAGCAACTCTTTCACGACCCGGTAGCCGACTTTCCCCAGGCCGCACACGACGATATGATCATGGTAGGTCGAAGCGATAGCCACTTGCCAGGCCTCCTTTCGCTCGCGACGGTTGAACAGCGCTACGCCGAAGCGCAGGACGCCATCGGTGACGACGGCCAATCCGATAAGGGGGACGACGATGAACAGGAGTTGTAGTCCTGGTACTGTGGGGAACGGGAGGATGGTCTCCAAGAATATGAGTTTGAGGGTGGCGTGCAATGCTTCGGCCCAATCGAGGCGCTGTCTGGTTTCGGGATAGAGGTAGAAGAAGCGCAGAGCCAGGGTGCCGCCGCACAGGAGCGCAGCGAAGGCGATTAGGGAGACGCGAAACTGGCGTACCAGGACCCGAGTATCGCGCCACAGGGCTCGCAGGTAGCGGTGGAGATGGTGGGACTTCACCATGTGCATCACAGGGGAAACCTGACAGCCAGGCGGCGCACGCCATCGCCAATGTGATCTACGACGCGCAGCACGAGCACACTGACGTCGTCGCGCGGCCGGCCTTCGTCCAGTGCCAGCGCCTGCCCAAGCAGGCTATCGGCCAACTGATGGGCGCTTACGTCGCCCCCGGCTGTTAGTTCGCGCACCGCCGCCGGGACATCGAAGACACGGCTTGAGCGCGCCCCGGCCATCTCAAGGCCGTCCGTATAGACCACGACCATGGTCCCGGCGGACAGTGGCAATTCCGTGACCTGTGGCTTGATACCGTGTCGCACCCCCACCGGTTCCGACGGCGCATCGAGTAACTGTAGCCTGCTTTCGGGCGTTATGATGATGGTGGGGCAGTGGCTGTTGCGCGAAAGCACCAGTGTGTTGGAAGTCAGGTCTACCGAAAGGATGTTGAGCGTGGCTGAGACCTGGCCGCCTTTGTGGGTGTAAAGGTAGTCGTGGGCTGCACGGGCCGCTGCGCCATCGCGTACTCCCTCTGCCAGTTCGGAGATGGCCTTGCGGGCCACCAGGTTGCTGATAGCCTTGGCTGCTCGCCCGGAACGCTGTCCGTCCACCAACACGAAAGAGAAGCCACCGTGGGGGCGTTCGATCATTTCGAGCGTATCACCGCTCTCGCTAGTGGCCCATTTGCCCACCTTGGCGGCAGCGACCTCGATTTCCATGTTTGTCTCCATCCTTCGATTATATCAAACCAGAAGCCGTGATACGTGATGCAAGGAATGTAATACTTGTCAGACCTGACAGGTTTTCACCCAAGACTTGCTATTCAATACAATTGCCGAGTGACAAATGGGGCCTCAAGTGACGAAATTCGTGGAAACCTGTCAGGTCTTGACGCCAAAACGGGAATTACTGATGCGTTGCCCACGTCTCGTACCGGAAGCACTTTCTCAGGTGTATTATACTCGTCTTGGCGAAGTGAGCAAAGGTTGAATTATTCCGGCAGTGTGCTATAATCTCTCAGAACTAAAGGCTCTCTCTTACCTGGGAGTGAGGAGCATCCTTATGAGTTTTGACGTCTGGAGGCCCTGGGTCAGGCTAACATTCCTTCAACCTGAGATCTGGGAATACCTCCTTCTGGCGCTCTACGTGCTGGCAATATTTTTGCTTCTCGTGCGTTCCCGACGGGATTTTGGAAGGTTGGGTTGGCGTCGTCTTTCACTGTTTCTGGGCTTGTTGGCGGCATCTCTGCTCGTCAACAATTTGCTGGTGCTGAGTTTCTCTCTGCCCCGGCTGCTACCACCCCCAAATGTTCCCACCGAACCTGCCAGTCCATTTGCGCCGTTGTTGGGGGCGCTACCGGTCATTGTTGCTGGGGCCTGGCTGGGCGCAGGGCCAGCGTTGTTAGTCGGATTGGTCGGCGGAATCTTGCGTGTCGGGATGACAGTTGGCGGTATCACTGATCCTTTTCATTTTGCCTTCTTTGGTTTTCTGGTCGGATTCTTTCTGCGCCAGGATTATCGAGGCCGCCCGTCGCTCGTCGCGCGCCAGCCTGTCATCGCTGGGCCACTGGCGATTTTCTTTGCATCCCTGTTGCTGCTGCTGTCGGTGTTCGCTCATACGGCTGATTCGGGCTTGGCGGGGCTCGATTATGCCGTGACGTTGACGCAGGCCAATCTTGGCCTCGCGCTGCTCGAGAGTCTCGGGGCAGCACTCGTTATACAGGGGGTCTACCTGGTCTCTCCGCGCCTCCGCCCTGTCCATGTAGCGCGTCAATCCCCTCCCTACAGCCGCACTTTGGGGCGCAGGTTGCTTTTCCTATTCGTCCCTCTGATATTGGCCATGACTGCCGTGCTTGTCTGCGCAGTGACGGCAACAACTCTCCGCGTGGCGACTCTGGAGGTGGTGGACGAGATGGCGCGGGATGTCAACAGTGCCGTTGAGGGCATTCCCTACTTCATCCAAACAGGGTTGGGTTTGCTGGCAGAGTTCGCTAACAATGAGATATTGTGGCACGGCGACCCGAGTACGCTGGAGGTGCATCTGCGTGGCGACCTGCGAAGCGTGGCTTTCTTCGACCAGTTGATATTGTTTGATTCGACCAAACAGAGATTGGCGATGTATCCGCCAGCGCCGATCGGCGACCAGGAATTGACGTCAGAGGAGGAAGTGCTTTTGCAGCGCGTGGCCGAGAGCGGGGCGACGCAGATCAGTTCCGTGCATCACTCACGGCGAGACGAAGTCATCCTTTCATTCCTGTCGCCGGTGGAGGATGAGGAGACAGGCGAGCGTTTTGGAGTGTTGCTTGGACGCACCCGACTTGATGTCAATCCGCTGATACGTCGGGTACTGGCGAGTCTGCAATGGACGCGTGCGCGTGGAGAGGGGTTTGTGGTGGATTCAGAAGGGCGCATCGTTGCCCATTCCAATCCTGACATGCTGCTCGCTGAATGGCACGTAGACGAAGAATGTCCCCGCATCACCACCGTGCTGCGTGGTTGGGCTTACGAAAGTCGCAATCCAATGGACAACACGCGCCAGTTGGTCTATTACTTGCCGGCGGAAGGGTACCCGTGGGCAGTGGTGATCCGCCTGCCCTACGAGGTCGTGCTGGAGCAGGCTACCCAGGTTGCCACTCCTCTGCTTATCCTCCAAATCCTGCTAGGGGGTGGGCTGGTGATCGTTATCCCGCTGGTCACCGGTTGGCTGACCCGACCACTCAAGCAGTTGGCCGCTGCTGCCGACTGCATCGCCGAGGGGGATCTCACACGGCCGGTGGAGGTGCCTGGCAGCGACGAGGTGGCCCGGGTGGGAGATGCATTTGAAGGTATGCGCGTGCGACTAAAAGATCGGCTGGAAGACCTTTCGTTGCTGCTCCAGATCAGTCAGGCAGTTTCGGCGACGCTGGAATTGCCTGAGGGGGTGCCGTTCATCCTCGAAGGAGTACTGAAGGCGACGCGTGCACAGGTGGCTCGCATCATCCTCCTTTCGGCTGGCGGCGATCCACAGATGGTGATGGCGCGAGGGGAGCCACGCGAGGGGTTAGGGGCACTCGACCGTGCGCTGGCCACGGCGGCCAGGGAACTGGAGCAGCCCATGGTCGTGGAAAATCTGGCCCGGGCCAAGACACTGGCTGAGCCTGAGGCGCTGAGCGGACCGATCAAGGCCGCCATCGCGCTGCCCGTGTGCACTAAAGATCGGGTGCCGGCTGTGATGTGGGTGGGGTACGGTGAGGTCCGCCGATTCGATGCCTCAGAGATTGACCTGCTCTCGACACTGGCCAGCCAGACGGCGGTGCTGGTGGAGAAAGCTCGCCTGTTCCAGGCTGCGGAGGGTGGGCGGCGGCGACTGGCGGCAATCCTGGCCAGCACCACCGACGCCGTTCTGGTCACCGACCGCGATGACTGTATTCTGCTGGTCAATCCGGCTGCTGAGCGGGCGTTTGGTATCGCAGCCGATGTGGTCGTGGGCCAGAAGATCAATCAGACTGAGTTGGCACCTGTGTTGGTGCAGGTCTTTGAGGAGCCGTTGCCTCCGAGCGAAGCGTTGACTGAGGAGGTTCCTCTGCCCGATGGCCGGACATTATACGCCAGCGTTTCGACCATCTTGAGTGCCGATGGTGAACGGATTGGCCGTGTGGCCGTGATGCGCGACATCACTCGCTTCAAGGAACTAGACGAGATGAAGTCTGAGTTCGTAGCGACGGTCTCGCATGACTTGCGCTCGCCGCTGACGTTTATCCGTGGTTATGCGACCATGCTCCCGATGGTGGGCGAGTTCAACGACACGCAGCATGAGTACATTGAGAAGATCCTGCACGGCGTTGAGCAGATGAGTGAACTGATTGTCGATCTGCTCGATTTGGGACGCATTGAGGCTGGCGTGGGACTTGAGCGCGAACCCTGCCATCTGGGGACAATTCTGGCCGGGGCGGTGGACGGCATGCGAGCCCGGGCTGCTGCTGAGGGGCTCACCTTGCGGCTGGAACCAGCCGAAAGCGTGGCAGTGGTCGCGGGTGACGCTGCGTTGCTGCGCCAGGCGGTCACAAATCTGGTGGATAATGCTGTCAAGTACACGCCCAGCGGCGGCATTGTGACGGTGGGATTGTCTGTGCGCGACGAGCAGGCGGTGATCCGCGTCGCCGACACGGGTATTGGTATTGCCCCAGATGACCATGTGCGCCTGTTCGAGAAATTCTACCGCATCAGACGGCGTGACACGATGGACATACCGGGGACCGGTCTGGGGCTGGCAATCGTCAAGTCTATCGTCGAACGGCACGGCGGAAAGGTGTGGGTAGATAGTGAACTGGACAAAGGGAGCACGTTCTACGTTAGTCTGCCTTTGGGTGAGGTAGAGTCTCCGGGGGCGGAAGTTGCGCGGTAGGCAACGAGGTGCGGCATGGCATTGCAGATTGGAATAGTAGGCTTGCCTAATGTGGGCAAGTCTACTCTCTTTAACGGTCTCACGCGGGCCAAGGCTGCTGTGGCAGCCTATCCTTTCACCACAATTGATCCCAATCGCGGCGTCGCAGTGGTGCCCGATCCACGCCTGGAGGTGTTGGTGGCGATGGTCGGGCCGGAACGAGTGACCCCGGCAACGGTCGAGTTCGTGGATATCGCGGGCCTGGTACGCGGTGCTCATCGGGGCGAGGGGCTGGGCAACCAATTCCTGGGCCACATCCGCGACGTGGACGCTATCGCTCTGGTCTGTCGTTGCTTTTCCAACCCCGACGTGGCGCACGTGGAGGGATCGGTGGATCCGCTACGTGACCTGGAGGCGCTTGACCTGGAACTGATTCTGGCTGATTTGGAGGTAGTGGAGCGATGGCTGGACAAGGTGCGTTCGGCGGCTAAGGCCAGGCCGCGGGACTTCGCCGCAGAGTTGGAGATGGTGGGGGAGTTGCGCGCACGCCTGCAGTCCGGCGGTCGAGCCGCTGCCTGGGCGGCAGGTGGGGTGACTGAGGTGGCGTTGGCACGAGAGATGCGTCTGCTCACCGCCAAGAAGCGTGTCTACGTGGCCAATGTCGGCGAGGAGAACCTATCCGGTGGCGGTCCGTTGACCGAAGGTGTCGCTCGTGTGGCGGAAGAGGAGGGGGCCCCTTGTCTCGTCCTCTGTGCCCAACTGGAGGCTGACTTGAGCGAGTGGCCACCCGACGAGGCCGCTGCTTACCGGGCAGACGCGGGGTTGGAGCGCTCCGGGTTGGAGGCGCTGGCCCAGGCGGGCTACGAGGTGCTTGATCTGGTCACATTTTTCACCATCACGGGTGGTCGAGAAGTGCGCGCCTGGGCGATACAGCGCGATACCGAAGCGTCCCGGACAGCCGGCAAAGTCCACAGCCAGATGGAGCGTGGTTTCATCTGTGCCGAGGTGGTGAGTTTTGAGCAACTGGTGGAGGCGGGGGACTGGCGTGTGGCACGGGAGCGGGGGGTCTTGCGTATTGAAGGCCGTGACTACGAAATCCAGGACGGCGACGTGTGTCTGTTCCGCTTCAGCCCGTGAGTGGGAGGTGGGCTAATGGGAAAGTAGTGTCCGCGTCTTGCCAAATCCACGTCTTTGTGTTATCATAGCGCCCGTTGCGTGTCTATAGGTGGGCTTTCCGCTCCCGGCTTTAGGTCCGGGGGCAATCCCGTGGAAAGGAGGTATACCATCCAGTGCGCAGTTATGAGTTAGTCTTCATCGTTCACCCGGAAGTGGACGAAGATGGCCTGACCGCCGTTACTGAGAAAGTCGAAGGTCTGATTAAACGCAATGGCGGCAAGGTCACGCGAATCGAGCCCTGGGGGTTGCGTCGGCTGGCCTATCCCATTCAGAAGCAGTGGGATGGCCAGTATGTGTTGATGCGGCTTGAACTGGAATCTCAGAGTGTGGTTGGGTTGGAGCGCGATCTTGGGCTGACCGAGCAGATCATGCGTCACCTGGTCGTGTGTGTTGAAGAGGACGCCAAGCCGCCTGGGGAGGCAGTGGCTGTGTGATGCGGGTAGGTTTGTGGGGAGTGAGAGCGCTATGGCAAGGGGCTTGAACAAGGTGATGGTCATTGGTAGCGTAGGGCGTGACCCTGAGATGCGTTACACGCCCAGCGGACGGCCAGTGACCTCGTTCAGTGTCGCTACTACTCGCAGTTGGACAAACTCGGAAGGCGAGCGCCGCGAGGAAACGGAATGGTTCAACGTGGTGGCGTGGGGCAATCTGGCCGAGATTTGCAAGCAACATCTTCGTAAGGGACGGCAGGTATACATCGAAGGGCGCTTGCAGACGCGAAGTTGGGAGGATCAGGGAGGACGGAAACGCTTCTGTACCGAGTTGGTTGCCAACGAAATGATCTTGTTGGGTAGCCGTCATGGTACTTCCTCGGAGACGGTAGAATCCGATGCTAAAGGGGAGGAGGCGTTCCCCTTCTAGTAATTAATTGTATCAAGCGCACGTATTCCGTGGATTTCAAGTGTGCCTGATACAGACACAGCAGGGAGGTTGAAACATTGGCGGAACAAGGGAGGCGTGGGCGTACGGGGGACCAACGGCGCGGTAAACATCGGTTCACGAAGCGTCGTAAAGACTGTATTTTCTGCAAGGGGAAGGCCACCGACATTGATTACAAGCGGACGAATGTGCTGCGGGGCTTTCTGACCGACCGTGGGAAGATCCGGCCACGACGGCAGACGGGAACGTGCGCCAAGCATCAACGTCAATTGTCGGTGGCGATTAAGCGTGCTCGTCATCTGGCGTTGTTGCCGTTCGTGATAGATCCTGCTCGCACTCGCTAAGTGAGTGGTCGGCGGTTGGCTGTCAGCGGGTGTCAGTTAGCGGCTATGTGAGAGATGGGATGGCAAAGAAGTCCAAAAGCCGTGCGCCAAGGAAATTGACGCGTAAGCAACACTCCCGCCTGGAGCGGGAAAGGAGTATGAAGAGGCTCCTCATCTGGGGCGTGACCGTCGTGGGGATCGCGGTTGTGGGCATTATGGTCTATGGCCTCGTCGTCGAAAAGGTCATCAAGGCCCGCGAGCCGGTCGCCATCGTGGGCGGAACTTCTATCACGACGGCTGAGTACCAGGCTCGAGTGCGCTTTATGCAGATGCGGATGCAAAACGAACTCCAATACTGGCTCCAGCAGCAACAGACTCTCGATCCGACGGACCAGAGTATGCAGTTCTATCTGGAGTATATCCAGGGGAACATTCGCGACTTGCAAACCAAGTTATCATCGGCGAACGCACCGGTCATTGGAGAGCAAGTTCTCGATCAGTTGATTCAGGAGGAGTTGGTACATCAGGAGGCGGATCGCCGTGGCATTGCTGTCGCGCCGGAGGAAGTGCAGCGGGAGATCGAGCGTTACTTCGGCTATGACCGGGATCCTGTCACCCCCATGCCAGAGCCTACCGTCGTCACATCTCCCTTGACGCTGACAGAAGTGCTCACTCCTACGCCGACGACCGTTCCGCCACCGACACCAACTCCGATGACTGAGGAGGAGTTCCGCCGATTGTACAGTACTTATCTGGAGCAGTCCTTGAAACCACTGGACGTTTCGGAGCAGCAATACCGTTCCTGGGTCGAGGCGTCGCTGTTGGTTGAGAAGTTGCAGGAGCAGATGAGTGCAGAAGTTCCCACTATGGCTGATCAAGTCAAACTGCGGATCCTGGCTGTGGATAGCGAGGAACGGGCGAATGAACTGGCTGTCCGGCTAGATGCAGGGGAGGATTTCCAGGCCTTGGCAGATGAGTTGGAGGAGGGGGAGGATGAGGAGGTCGCCGAATACGGCACCGAATTGAGTTGGTTCCCCAAAGGCATGTTGGAAAGCAATCTTGGCACGGAGTTGGCCGACCTGGCGTTCAGTCTGGAGGTGGGGGAGCACAGTCAACCAGTGCTGGGCCAGGATGATACGCAGTATTATATCATCGAGGTGGTGGGCCACGAGGAGCGGGAATTGGACTCGTTTGTGCATCAGCAACTGGGGGCAGATGCGTTTCAGGAATGGCTGGACGCTCAACAGGTTTTGGTGGAGCGTAAGATGTATGGTGATCGCGTGCCGGCGGAACCGTAACTCATGGCTTGCAATGAGCAGCCCGGCTTCTGGCAGAGGCCGGGCTCTTGTTTTATCCCGTGTGCCGCCGGGCTGCGATCACGTTGGGCAGCCGCTCAATCTTGGTCAGCACACGGCTGAGTTGTG
>JADHWW010000047.1 GCA_016783285.1 Anaerolineae bacterium | reverse complement strand
ACCCCTCAGGGAAGCCGGTGATGAACTCGTGGGCCTGCGCCTGGCAGGCATAAGACTCGACCTCCTCCTGACTGGCCTGTTGCCCAGCGCCGAAAGCGATGTTTTCGGCGATGGAACGGGAGAAGAGGAAGATATCCTGCTCGATGGCCGAAATCTGCGAGCGCAACGATTCCAGGTTCCAATCGCGCACGTCCACGCCGTCTACGAGTATGCGCCCCTCAGTCACGTCGTAGATGCGGTCAATCAGGCGGGTGAGGGTCGTCTTGCCGGAGCCGGTCTGCCCAACGATGGCGATGGTCTCGCCGGGGCGGGCGTGGAAACTGACGTTCCTGAGCACCGGCTGGCCGTCGTAGCCGAAACTGACGTTCTCAAAGACCACCTCGCCCCGGATCGGTTTAGCCACGCCGGCCTCGTTCTCGTCCAGTTCGGTCTCAGTGTTGAGCACGGCCAGGATGCGCGTTGCGCTGGAGACCCCCATCTGCATCAGGGTGAACGTGAAGAGCGAAAAGAAAGTGGGAAAGCGCAACAGACTGAGCAAGCCGACGTAGGCGACGACGTCGCCGGCGGTCAGCGCTCCCTTCTGGAAGAGGAGCAGCGCCTGCAGGATGCCGCCGGCGAAGGCGAAGGCGAAAACGAGGAAGGGAAGGTAGCGCGCCTGGATCTCGCCCCGCTGCACGAAAAAATCGCGGAACTTGCGGGCGTCGCCGGTGAACTTGTGCTGCTCCTGGGTTTCCTGCGCGTTCGCCTTGACCACCTCGATGCCGGAGATCGTCTCAGCCAGGCCGGCGTTCATGGCACCGAACTGTTCGCGCAGCGCACCGGAGACGGGGTTGAGTTCACGGGTGTAGCGGCGCAACGTGATGGCAAAAAGCGCGACGTAGACCAGCGGTATCAGCAGCAGTTGGGCCTGCAACATCCCGATGGCGACGATGGGCACCACCAGCCCCAGCAGCGAGTCGAACATCAGGCTGACGCCGGGGCTGAGCATCAGGTTGAGTTGGTGCACGTCGTTGGTGGCGCGCGCCATCAGGTCGCCGACGCGCTGCCGGCTGTGGAAGGTGAGGCTCTTGCCCAGCAGGCTGACGTAGAGTTCGTCGCGCGCGTCCCGCTCTACGTGTTGGGCCAGGAACTCCACCGCCACGTTGCGGGCCAGGCCGAGCAGTCCCTGACCAATGCGGGCACCCATCACGCTCAGCGCAATCCAGAGTAAGGTCTGCGAACTGGCTTCCAGGCTGAACCACTCAAAAGATGACCCTTCGAGCAGGCCTAGCATGCTGAGGACGCAGTCGAAGGCTCGCCCGGGCAACACGCGGGCCCAGGAGGCCATCGTATTGGCCAGGATGCCAGCCAGCGCCATCCCCAGCGGCGGGAGCGGGTAACGTAGGATGTGCGAGAGGATCCAGCGCATAGGGCTGGTGCGGTTGTAGCGGTATTCGGTGGTGGGAGTGAACTCTCGTTTGGTCAATTGGTCTCCTGGGTGGGCCGCGCCGCCTGTTCACGGCGGCGCTGGGTTGTGAACCTGCCCAGCACCGGCTCTTTAGGCCGGTGCGCGCCCGGCTTGCTGCTGGGGATAGTATAGCGGAAAGTGGGGATTAAGGCAAAGCGAGACCCGGCGCGAAGGGGAGAGCCGGGCTCTCGACGTGCTGGCAGAGATTGGAACCACTGAGTCACTGAAAAACACTGACAGCACTGATACAGTGCCTCAGTGATCCCAATACTCTCAATTCGCCAACCGCTTGATCTGCAACTTCCTGGCCCCAAAGTTGAGGAGAAGCCCTACCTTGTAGCCAGATGCCTTGAGGTATGACAACGTCTGCACAAAGTCCACGTCCTCAAGCGCCGACTTGGCCTTGATCTCAACCATTACCTCATCAATCACAAAGTCCACCCGCTTGCGCCCCACCTTCGTGCCCTTGTAGTACACGTCCATCCAAACCTCGCGGTCAAATTCCAGGTCGTGCCCTGGCCACTCGAGAGCCAGAGCGCGCTGGTAGATTACCTCCCTGAAGCCGGGGCCAAGTCTACGATGCACTTCCGTAGCGGCCGCGATAATCCGCGTCGTCACGTCAGAAAGCGGATACTCATCCTTCACGTATTGCTGCACCGTCTGTTTCTCCTTCTTCCCCCTTGTGGTATCATACGTCTACCCACAAAGTGGGAGGGGAGAAAGGTCAGCTTTTATTGGCGTTTCTCCCTTTCCTTGCCCTGGCGCAACCTCCGTCATGTGCTCCCCGTGAGTATGGGGTATTTACCACAATAGGTGGTTCATCGTACTTACGCTGGTAGTAGGCGGTATACTCAGCATTGTGTCTCCGCAAGCTGTTAGCGCCTTCTACGAAGTAGTAGCGACCGTACGGGTTGCCAGTCTTGGGCAGGCGGCGATCCTCGGCCTGCCGGAGTCGCTGCGGGGCCACCAGAGGCCGAAGAAGCGAGCCAGAGAGGCCTGGGCATCGTGCTTGGTCTTGGGACGCAGGTTGCCTTCTTTGTCCCGCTTGCAGCCTTGTATGAAGCGATCTGGGTTCTGGATCTCGGCAGCAGGCCCGCGGTGTAGACCAAGCCCAAGCCCTTGACCGAGCGCAGATTAGGGAGCACCCGGGACGTCGACCAGGGTCGTTTCGATGAGGGAATCCAGTTTTTCCAATTCCCCTTCCAAGAAGCGAATGTGGGCCAAGAGAGAATCCAAGATCACGTTGAGGGGCTCAATCAAGCAAAGGGGCAGAGGGTAGGATTGAGCAGCGGCGCGTTTGAGGCAACGGGCATTGTCGGTAGCATCGCTGAAGCGATGGTGGCCGATCCGATCCAGTTCATCGGCGAGGTCGTCCAGGGGCATGGCAGCCAGTTCGTCGGTGGTGGCATACTCCGACAGGATGTGGCGGCTGGTAGCGCCGAAAAGGTCGGAGAAGGGCTTGGGTTTGCGGGTGTAGTCGCTGGCTTTGAGGTAGATGGGCACCATGCGAGCATAGATTTTCTCCCGAGCCAGAGTGTGAGACAAATGGTAGCGATAGCGTGTCAGGCGTTGGAGAGGCAAGTAACGCTCATCGAAGGTGAGTTCGTGTGGCATCCATCCACCGAAGCGGAGCCGTTCGGCGACAGCGTATGCATCCTTGGGGTCGACCTTGTCCCGCTCGGCCAGCACTTTCTTGAAGTGCTTGATGGTGCGCGGGTTGAAGAGGTAGTTGTCGTTGAACACCGCTGACCATTCGGGGCATCGCAATACGCCTGACCGAAGCCGGTATACCTACATGGGGCGACAAGCACCCAGGCGCGATTAAGCAAAACGGATATGGCACGTGGGTGCAATCATCGGTTGCCCGAATACTAGGCAATGAGACCTACGCGGGAGTTTGGCGCTACGGCAAGAACAGAGGGCGGGCGGACTCCGACACCCTAATAGCAGTGGAAGTCCCCGCCGTTGTGAGCCGCGAAACGTGGGAGATTGCACAGCGAAGGCGGCAACAGAACAAGGATGAATCGAAACGTCGAACAAAGCATCAGTACTTACTCAGGCGGCGCATTATCTGTGGGATTTGTGGCGCTAAGATGACTGCACGGCGAGTCAGAGACCGCTATCTATACTACAGATGCTTAGTGCCACACAGTATGTCACATGCACGCGAGTGCACTATGTCAACCCACTTTCGTGCTGACTATGTTGATGCTGCTGTGTGGGATTGGGTCAAGTCGTTTCTCACCGACCCGGCGGCACTGGCCGAGGGGCTGAAGGTAGAGCAAGCCGAACGAGAAGAGGCCAACAAGCCGCTGAGGGACAGGCTGGCCGTGGTAGATGATCTACTGGCCGACAACCGGCGGCAATTGGAGCGGGCGCTTGACCTGTATCTTTCGGGCGACTTCGACAAGGAGAGGCTTACAGAGCGCAAGACACGACTGGAGAAGACCATAGCGGCGCTGGAGAGGAAGCAGGCACACCTTGGCGGCGCAACTGGAGGCCCAGACCCTCACCGAAGAGCAGGTGGCGACCATCACGGAGTTCGCCCAACAGGTAGCGCAGGGACTGGAGACCGTCAATAGAGGCTTCGAGGCGCGGCGGCGGGTTATAGACCTGCTGGACGTTCAGGCAACGCTGGCGGTGGAGAATGGTCAAAAAGTGGTCTACGTGCGGTGTATGATGGGGGAGGATGCGTTGTCAATTGCGTCTACGAGTTCTTGAACACCAGGCGCGTGAAATTGCCGCCGGTGCAACTCTCCATCACCGCCAGGCGGGTATAACCGTGGTCGCGCAGGTAGGCCAGGAGCACCTCGAGGACGGCGGGGTCGGTGTGGGTGTGAGGAGTGAAGTGGATGCCATTGGGCTTGATGTAGACGGTGCCGCCGTCATCTTTGCTTTGGGGGGGGATCACACCCTCGATACCGCCATGTGGGGCGAAAATCTCCTCAATCGCTGGCTTAAGGCCCCGGACAACATCGGCAATGACAACAGTGGACATAACAGCACCTCCCCTAATCTACCAATCTACCAATTTACCAGTATACCAATGTACCAACAAATCGCTCAACCTGCGCAACCTGCACCGGTGCGGGGCGGATGAAGGGGCGCACCTCACGGATACGCATCCAGGCCCGGTCGGGCGTCAGGCCGGTGCTGACCAGGTAGGCGGCAGCCATCGTCGCCGCACGCCCGACGCCGGATCCACAGTGAACGTAGACCCCGCCGCCCTGCGCGATCTCCTCCACGATGAACGCGACCCCCGCGTGTAACTGTTCCAGCGTCGGTGCATCATTGTCAACCGTCGGCAGGTACAAATAACGCTCCGGCGCGATGCCGGCATCGTTGTCGTCGAACCCGACGCGCATATTGACCACCGCCACGACACCCCGCGACGCCAGCCTTGGCCACCCGCGCCGCCGGTACTGCCCGCCCACGTGCAGGTGCGGTGTGATCTGGCTCAGGTTACGGATGGGCGCACCAGCGATGATACGCACACCGTGGTCGGCGGCCCACAACGCCGTCACGCGCAGCCCCTGCCGGGTGAGCCGACTCCACAGGATACCTAGCCCCTTGGCAGTTTTCCTCAGCAACCTCATAACTCGATCAACTCGTACTCCCTTGCCAGCAATTCCCGTTTTGGCGTCAAGACCTGACAGGTTTCCACGAATTTCGTGACTTGAGGCCCCATTTGTCACTCGGGAAATTAGAAAACACTTCCGCATGCCAAGGTGGTGAGGTTGGGTAAAAACCTGTCAGGTCTGATCGTACCGGGAATTGCTGTATTATACCGCATCCCCCCCAGCCTGAGAAGTTGCGCCTTTGCCCCGAAGATGTTACAATCTAACCAGCCAACTAACAAACCAACCAACTAACAAACCAACTAACCAACAAACCACCAAGGAGTTGCCAATGACCGACTTAACCCTCCCCCGTGGGCGCTACTTCGAGGAATTTGAGATCGGCGACGAGGTCGAGACCGTCGCCCGCACCATCACCGAGGCCGACGTAGTGCTCTTTGCCGGGCTTTCCGGCGACTATAACCAACTCCACACCGATGCAGAATTCGCCAAAGGGACGCTCTTCGGCGAGCGCATCGCCCATGGCCTGCTGGGGCTCTCCATCGCCAGTGGTCTGGTCTCGCGACAGGGCTTCGTCGAGGGTACCGCTGAGGCTTTCACCGCATTGGAGTGGAAGTTCCGTGCCCCCATCAAAATCGGCGATACGGTGCGCGTGCACGCCAGGGTCAGGCAGAAGAAGGAGATGCCCCGCCTGGGCGGTGGTTTTATCACCCTCGACGTGAGGTTGCTCAACCAGCGGGACGAGACCGCGCAGAAAGGCACCTGGACCGTGCTCATCAAAAGCGCCCCCTGACCCGCCGTCACCTACTCCCTACTCCCTACTCTCTACCCTGCGCCCTACATTCAATGACCAAGCCTACCATAGCTGACTATCTCCATACAATCTCCCTCCCCACCCCTTTCCCCGTCGGTCCGGTCAACGTCGACCTGGCCGAGGGGGAACCGCTGACACTGGTGGACGCCGGCCCGCGCTACGACCCCGCCCGCGAGGCGCTGGAAGTGGCACTGGCGGGGCACGGCTACCGCGTGACCGGCCTGCGGCGCATCGTCCTCAGCCACGCCCATCCCGACCACTGCGGGCTGGCGGCAGAACTGGCGCGTGTTTCGGGCGCGGAGGTGCTGACCCACGCCACAAATCTCCCCTGGCTAGCCGACGACGCCAGCGCGCATAGCCTGGCTTTCTACGGGGAGGTGATGCGCTGGGCAGGCGTCCCGGTAGAACCGCTGATGGGCCTGGCCAGGATGCAGCGCAGCACGGACCGCTACGCTGAACCGGTGCCCCCTGATCACACCCTGGCCGACGGTGATTGTGCTTTGGCTGGGCGGCGAGGACTGGCAGGTGCTCCACACCCCGGGTCACGCCGGTGGCCTCATCTGCCTCTACCAACCCCAGCGCCGGCTGCTCATCTCCAGTGACCACCTCCTGCGCGACATTTCCTCCAACCCGCTCGTCGAACCGCCCGCGCCGGGCGAGGCCGAACTGCCGCGCCGCCTGGTGGAGTACATGGCGCAGTTGCGCCGCGTGGCCGAACTCGACGTCGCGTTGGCGCTCCCCGGCCACGGCCCGCCTATCACCGACCATCGAGCCCTCATCCGCGAGCGGCTGGCCTTCCACGAAGAGCGCGCCCGGCGTGTGCTGGAGGCGCTGGATGACGACACCCTCACCGTCCACGAAATCGCCAGCGCGCTTTTTCCCGGTCTCGACCCCATCAACTACTTCCTCGCCATCTCTGAGGTCATCGGGCACCTCCAGTGGTTGGAGGTCAAGGGTCAGGTAACGTGCGCCGAGCGGGGTGGCGTCGCCCACTGGCAGCGGATGAACAGCCGGGCGGAGAATTGACATCCTCTACCCACGATTACCACCAGGACGCCGATATTATGGAGGTGTTCTTCGCTGACGAGGAGGCGACAGCGGCGGTTCACCTGACGCCGGACATCATTCTAGCCAATCAACCCGATCCGGTCGAGCGGCCAGACGACGAACCTGATCCGCCCGCCAATCTGGTCTACTGGCACAGGACCAAAGAAGCGGGAATCCCGGGACTCCTTCCGGTTGTCGCCCAGGACAAAGACGTGCCGCGATGGCACGCGCGTCGGGGGATAGTCCAGCCCACCCCGGCGGGTCGCCCACGGTTCCTCGAGCAACTGGCCGTTGATAAAGACCTGCCCGTCCTGCACTGCTACCGTCTCCCCGGCCAAGGCTACCACCCGCTTGACCAGCAATTCCTTTTCCTCTGGCAGGTCAACAACCACCACATCCCCCCGATGCGGAGTGTGGCTGAAGCAACAGGTGATCTTTTCCACTATCACCCGCTGGTTGTAGGTCAGATTAGGCCTCATGCTTGGCCCGTGCACCACCATGGCCTGGACCACGAAGACATTGAGAAGCAGGGAGATAAGAGCGGCCGGAAGGGCCGTCCTCACTCCCGCTCTCAGAGCGCACAACAGGAAATGGCTGGCCTTGGATACCAGAGTAGGCCCGGCCTTCCTCTTGCTGGATGTGCGGACCACCATACCGCCGTAGTGAGTATGGGCTTCGTTTCGGCTAGTGCCGCCGTCACCAAATCCGATCCGCACAGGCGCTTTTTCGATGAGCATGACTACCTCCTGAGAAATAGGTTTACGGGCATCAGGGCAGAAATCGCACCTACCTGCTCCTAGTCCCACCAAGAGTATACATTACCGAGGTCACAGGCCCATTAAAAAAGCATAGGAGATTCACGAAAATGGCAGCGGGGGAATCAAAAAGCGCCCGCATCACGCGGACGCCACTAAGCGGGTACAGTAATAGACTCCCGAAGGCCCCGAACCAGCGGGAGGTCTTGCGCTTGCCCTAGCCGATTAACGTCTCCAGCGCCCGGGCCAGCACGTTTATCCCCCGGCGAAACTCCCTGACGTCAACGTGCTCATCGGGGGTATGATCCAGGGACGAATCGCCCGGCCCGTAGGCCACGATGGGGCAGCCCCACACCGGGCCGACGGTGTTCATATCCGAGGTGCCCGTCTTCAGTTTGAAGCGCGGGCGCCCACCTTCCGCGCGGATGGCCCGCAGCAGAGCCCGCACCAGCGGTGTGTTCTTCTCCGCCCGGAAGGGCGGGTCGTTGCCAGGGAAGGATAACCTGGCCCCGTTGCACCAGGTCCGCATCTTCCGCTTGAGATCCGCTGCGTCGGCCCCTGGTGGCAGCCGCACCACAATATTCATATCTACGCCATCATCCAGCCCCTCGCTGAAGGTGCGAAAATCCCTCAGAGCGGGGTCCAGCGTGTTGAAGTGATCCGACCGGCCGTGATTGAGTTCCTCAGAGTATATCATCAGTCGGTTCCAGAAGGTCACCGCCTTCTCCGCCGGACCGGGTCGTTCGCCGGCGCTATGTCCGCCTGGTTGCACCAGCTGGTAGTCCACGACCAACATGCCCTTGTAGCCCAGCGTGATGCCCTCCCAATGGCTGGGCTCGCCGATGACCACACAGTCCGGCGGCTGCATCGTGCGCGCCAGGTGACGCGCCCCACGCCCATGAACCTCCTCCTCCACCACCCCGATCACCACCAACCGGGCATCGTTTAACCGTGATGCCACCCTCGCCGCTGCCAACACGAACGCCGCCAGCGGTCCCTTGGCGTCCACCGCTCCCCGGCCATACAGCCGGTTCCCACGCCAGCGCACGGGGATGAAGCCAGGGACAGTGTCCATATGCCCTAGCAGCACGATCTCCCGCCCTGCCTCTGGGTCCCCCAGCGTGCCCACGACGTTGCCCACCTCGTCGCGGTGTGCCCGGAAGCCCAGAGTCGCCATCTGCTCAACCAGGTACTTGGCCACCTCGTCCTCTTCGCCGGATGGACTAGGGATAGAAATCAACCCCTCCAAAAAAGCAACGTCATCCATCTCTACTCTCCATTCTCTACTCTCCATTCTCTACTCTCCATTCTCTATTCTCCATTCTCTATTCTCTATTCTCCACTCTCACACCTCCAGCACGGCCGCCACCCGCCCCACGACTGTGTCCACGTCCTCCGCGCTGATCACCAGGGGAGGCAGGAAGCGCATCACCGTGGCCCCGGTCGCGAGCGCCAGCACGCCCCGCTCGGCCAGGGTGGCCAGGTATGGGCCGGATTTGCCCTTCAGTTCCACGCCGACCATCAGGCCCAACCCGCGTACCTGTCGTATCCGGGGCGAGGAGATGCCCTTCAGACCGGCCAAGAGACGCGCTCCCAGTTCGGCCGCCCGCTGAGGGAGATGCTCCGCTTCGATGTAGCGGATCGTCGCCAGAGCCGCCGCGCACGCCAGCGGATTGCCGCCAAAGGTGGAGCCGTGGACCTTCTTGGGCAAATCGCCTACTCGCGGGCCGATGAGCACAGCCCCCATCGGCAGCCCGCCGGCTATGGCCTTGGCCACGCACATCAGATCGGGCTGCAGGTCGTAGTGGAGACTTGCGAACATCCGCCCCGTGCGCCCGAAGCCGGTCTGCACCTCGTCCACGATGAACAGCGTTCCCCGCTCCCGGCACAACGACTGAACTCCGCGCAGGTACTCGCCATCACCGGGATTGACTCCTCCCTCGCCTTGCACCACTTCCAGGATGACGGCCGCCGTCTCCTCGTCCACCGCCTGCTCCATCGGTTCCAGCCGGTTGTAGGGCACGAACTCGAACCCAGGCACCAGGGGCTTGAAAGGTTGGCGGTACCCCTTGCGCCAGGTGGCCGAAAGCGCGCCGAAGGTGCGCCCGTGGAACCCGCGCATTGCGGCCACCACCTTCGTCCGGCAAGTAGCAAGCCGGGCGAACTTGAACGCCGCCTCCACCGCCTCGGTCCCCGAATTGCACAGGAAGGCCCGCTCCAGCCCCGGCGGCCCGATGCGGGTCAGTTCGGCCAGCAGTTGGGCCCGCTGGTCATTGTAGAACCCGTTGGGGCAGATTATCAGCCGCTGCACCTGTTCCATCACGGCCCGGATCACGGCGGGGTTGGCGTGGCCCACGTTAGCCACACCGTGGCCGCCGACGCAGTCAATGTACTCCCGGCCATCGGCGTCCCACACTCGCGCCCCCTCTCCTCGCACCAGGACCAGAGGATATTTAGGATAAAGCCCACTGTCGTGGCGGTCCTCCAATCCAACGATCTCACTGCTGCTCAGTGTGTCACTATCCATTGGTCACCTCCAGAAACCAGGTTTTTTCTGAAAAACCTGGTTTCTCACTGTCATTGTTCATTGAATCACTGTTCCCTGTCCATCCAGCGCCCGGCGCAACGGTTGGGCCACCCGCCCGTCGGCGATGACCACCTGTCCCACACCATCGTGCAGAGCCTCGATGGCTCCCAGCAGTTTCTTCTTCATCCGCCCTTGGGCGTACCGGTCGAGGTGCTCCTGGGCCTGTTCCAGCGGGATACGAGTGATGAGCGTACTATCGTCGGGAAAGTCGCGCAACAGGCCCGGCACGTTGGACAGGATGATCAACGTTTGTGCTTTCAGAGCCGAACCGATGGCCGCCGCGGCCCGGTCGCCGTCCACGTTCAGTGCTTCGCTCTCGTAACTGATGGCCAGCGGAGCCACGACCGGCACGTAGCCCGCCGCCAACAGGACTTCCAGCAGCCCAACGTTGACCCGCTCGATCTTGCCACTGTACTCGCCGCGCAGCACCTTGCGCCTGCCGTTCTCGACAATGCGCAGCATAGACTTACGCTTACCCTCCAACAGCCGCCCATCCAACCCAGACAGACCGAAGGCGTTGACGCCCAACTGCTGCAGCCGTTCCACCAGCAACTTGTTGATCCGTCCCGCCGCGACCATGGCGAATATCTCCAGCGTCTCGCGGTCGGTGTAGCGGCTGACGTGGCCCGAGGCCGAGGTGACAAAACGGGGCGGGTGTCCCAGTTTCTCGGAAATGACGTTGGTCTCGTGGGAACCGCCGTGGACCAGGACGACCTGCTCGCCCTGCGCTACCTGTTCAGCGAGGTCAGCGCACACGGCTTCCATATCCAGACCTTCTCCGCCTCCTGCTTTGACGACGATCATATTCACCTCCGCATCTCACGTTTCACGCCTCAGATAGGATGCAATCCCGGGAACTCCAGCCCCAGCGCTTCCGACCAGCCATACATCACGTTCATCGTCTGTACGGCGCTACCAGCTGCGCCTTTCATCAGATTGTCAATCGCTGCGATGACCACCAGCCGGCGTTGGCCCGGGTCGGCGACGAAGCCGATGTCGCAGTAGTTGGACGCGGTCAGAATCTTGGGCTCCGGGTAACGGTGGATTCCACGTCTGGCCCGCACCAGCCGCACGAATGGCTCATCCTTGTAGTCCTCGCGGTAGAATTTCCACACCTCCCGCTCGTCCAGGTCCTCGTGCAATAGGCAGTGACACGTCGCCAGCGCCCCGCGCACGATGCCCACCGAGGTAATGGAGAAGTGCAAGCCAGACTGTTCCGAACTGAGGCCCAGTTCCTGGATCAACTCGGCCAGGTGGCGGTGGCCGATTGGCATATAGGAACGCACCACCCCGGCCCGCTCCGGGTGATGGGAGACCGGGCTAGGCTTGTTCCCCCCCTCGGAGGAACCGACTTTGACCTCGACCACAGACTCCCGCACCAGATGCCGCCGGTAGAGCGGCCACAGGGCCAGCAGAGTGACGACCGCGTTACAGCCCGTGCCGCTGGCATACTTCGCGCCGGCCAACTCCTTCCGATGCAGTTCCGGCACCCCGTAGACAAAGCGCGCCAGCCAGTCCGGGGCCGGATGCTCGCGTCCATACCAGCGCGGGTAGTCCACCAGATCGCGCAGGCGGAAATCGGCCGACAGGTCCACTATTCGCTCGGTTAGCCGGGCGAACTCCTCGATCCGATCCATAGCGTGGCCGTGGGGCAGGGCCAGAAACAGCAGGTCGCAGGGCGATAAGTCGGCCAGGCGAGTGAAACGCAGGTTGGCATGCCCCCGCAAGTTAGGATGGACAAAGTATGCATACTGCCCGGCGTAAGTCTCCGAGGTGATCTGCGTCACCTCCACCCGGGGATGGGCCAGCAACAGCCGCAGTACCTCCCCCCCAGCGTAGCCTGACGCTCCCACGATAGCCGCTCGTATCATTTTCCCTCCATCGTCGAAACCAGGCTTCGCCCTGAGACTCAGCCCGAAGGGTTTTTTTCTGAAAACCTGGTTTCTGCCCATGCTACACTCAGAAGGTAATCCACTATCTTTCCGGCGATGTCGGCCTCAGTGGCCTGCATAGCCCCGTGAAACTCCGGGGTGTGATTGACCTCGTTGACCAGCAACCGGCCATCCGCCGTCTCCAGCAGATCCACGGCCACGATGCCGCCGCCCACCGCCTGCGCCGCCGCCAGCGACAAACCCTCGATCTCCGGGGTCAGGGAGCAGGGCAACGGTTCCCCGCCCCGCGCGGTGTTGGTGATCCAGTGGGCTGAGCGGCGGTAAATGGCGTAGATCACCTCGTCGCCAGCCACCAGGGTGCGGATGTCCCGGCCGGGCTTGTCTACGTATTCCTGGATGTAGAAGACGGAGTGGACGTAGCCGCCCAGGGTAGTCTTATGCTCCAGGATAGCCTCGGCCGCGTCCCGGTCGTTGACGCGGGCCAGCAGCCGCCCCCACGAGCCGCTTACCGGCTTGAGCACCACCGGATAGCCCAGCTCCTCGATGGCTTCCAGCGCCGCCTCCGGCGTGAAGGCAATCACGACCCGCGGGATAGGCACACCAGCCTCTTGCAGAGCGGCGCTGGTGAGCGATTTATCACCACAGGTGGCCACCACACAGTGCGGACTGACCGCCGGCACCCTCAGGCTTTCCAGCCAGCGGGTGAGGTAATAAGCCCGCGAGTGGCTCAGACAGCGGACGAGCACCACGTCATAGTGAATTGCGAATAACGAATTGCGAATAACGAATTCCTTCGTGCGGCCCGGGCCGTCGCCGCCCAGTTCGAAGGTCGCTTTCCGCGTGTCAATCCGCTCGAAATCTATCTCTCGCTCTCGCAGGGCGGCGAAGATCAACTTCTCCTCAAACCGCACCCGGGAGCACAGCACACCAATCTTCATTTGCGATTTATCATTTGTCATTGGTCATTTGTCATTTGTCATTACTCCCCCCAATCCTCTTCTACCTCGGGGGCCAACTCGAGCATGATGGGGTCCAGGCTCATCACCTCCAACTCGACCCCGCAGTCGGGGCAGACCACAATCTCCGCTACCTCTACGTCGGGAGCCAGGTCTAGTTCTGCTGCACATTCGGGACATTCGACCATGATTTTCACCTCCTGAGATTCTGATTACCGTTTGTCTGGCTTAAGAAAATGGTGTATAATACACAAAATACTCATTTTACGTTCACGGAGGTACGCCGGTGGAAGAACTCACAGTGACGAAAACATATCTGGCCCGCCGGACGCGAGAGGTTTTGGACCAGGTGCGAAGGCACGATGTATCGGTGGTGGTCACGCAGCACGGCCAGCCCGAAGTCGCCATCGTGGACATTGACGAGTATCGCGCTCTGGTGGCCGCCCAGAAGCGATTACGCCGACTGGAGCGGGATGAAGCGTTGATCCAACAGGTTATGACGCGCTCTGGTGTGAGCCGCGATGAAGCACGACTACGGGTCGCCGAGGCCCGGCAGAACGTGTACACGCTGGTCGAGCAGGCCCACGAGCGCAACCCCGACATACCCCCTGATGTGATTGATGTACTGGTCGAGGAAGCGCGGGAAGGGACGCAAGGCCAGTGATGATCCGCGCTGTGGTGGACACCAACACACTGATCAGTGGGCTCATCTCGCCCCTGGGTGCGCCGGCCAGGATCACCCACCACTGGCGACAGGGGGATTTCCTGCTGCTCACGTCGCCGGTGCTGCTGGCTGAACTGCGACGGGTGTTGGAATACCGGCGCATCTCCGATCGGTTGGGCTGGTCGAGTGAGGAGCGCACCCAGTTCGTAGAGAGTTTCGAGACGTTGGCGTTGATCACGCCAGGAGCACTGACCCTCCCTGGTGTCACCCGCGATCCAAAGGATGACCCCGTGGTGGCCTGCGCGGTCGAGGGCGGGGCCGGATTCATCGTAAGTGGTGACCAAGATTTGCTGGTGCTGGGCACATACGGGAGAGTGCGTATAGTGACGCCCCGCGAGTTCCTGGCGCTGTTGGAAGCGCGGACAAATCTCACGAACGCCAACCGGATTTAGTCCAACCTGTTGATAGAACACCAGACTCACCTCATTGATTGAGCGACTCCCTGGCCCGCTCGATTTGGACACGCACCGCTGTTGGCGCCGTGCCCCCTTCCGTTTTCCGCGCCTCCACCGACCGCTGAAAGTCAAAGACCGCGTACACGTCCTCGACGAAGGCCGGGTGGATGGCTTGATACTCGGTCAGGCCGAGAGCCTTCAGCGGCACGCCCAACTCCTCGGCCCGCCTGACCGCCCGGCCCACCAGGTGATGGCTCTGGCGAAAGGGCACGCCCTTACGCACCAGGTAATCGGCCAGGTCGGTGGCTAACATACCGTCGTCCAGCGCGTCGGCCATACGGTCAACGTTCACCGTCAGGGTGCAGATCACCCCCGCAGCGATGGGTAGTTCCATCTTCAGCGTATCAATCGTGTCGAAGATGGCCTCTTTGTCCTCCTGCAGGTCCTTGTCGTAGGCCGAGGGCAGCCCCTTTAACATCGTCAGCAACCCCACCAGGTGACCCACGATCCGCCCACTCTTGCCGCGCATCAGTTCCAGCGCGTCAGGGTTCCTCTTCTGCGGCATCAGGCTGGAGCCAGTAGAGTAAGCGTCATCCACTTCTACAAAGCCGAACTCGCGGCTGGCCCACAGGATGAGATCCTCCGCCAGGCAACTGAGGTGTACCTGCGCCAGCCCGGCCCAGGCCAGGAACTCGACGACGTAATCCCGATCCTCCACCGCGTCCACGCTGTTCTCGCTCACACCGGCAAAGCCCAGGTCGGTGGCCAGCGCCCGGCGGTCTATGTTGAACGGATTCCCGGCCAGCGCGCCCGACCCCAGCGGGCAAACCTGCGTGCGCCGGGCCACGTCGGCCAGTCGCTCGCGGTCGCGCTGGAACTTCCAGAAGAAGGACAGCAGCCAGTGGCTGAAGAGCAGCGGTTGCGCCGGTTGCAGGTGGGTGTAGCCGGGCATGATCACGTCCAGGTGAGCCTCGGCCTGCTCGACGATGGTCTCTTGCAGTTCGATCAGCGAATCGCGCAGGGAGGCCATCTCGTCCAGCAGGTAGAGGCGCAGGTCGGTGGTCACCTGGTCGTTGCGGGAGCGGCCGGTGTGCAGTTTTCCCGCCACCGGCCCCGCCAACTCGGTCAGCCGCCTTTCGACAGCGGTGTGGATGTCCTCGTCGCCGGGCTGGATCTGGAAAGTGTCAGCGTCGAATTCGGCGCGCACCTGCTCCAGGCCGGCGATGAGCTGGTCGCGCTCCTCGTTGGTGATTAACCCCGCCCGCGCCAGCGCACCAGCATAGGCAATGCTGCCCCGCACGTCGGCCCCGTACATCCGCCGGTCGAAGCCAATAGAGTCGCCAAAGCGCCTCATCAGCCCATCGGTCTCTCCCGCAAAACGCCCCCCCCAAAGAGCCATACTCCCTACTCCTTACTCCCTACTCCCTGGTTTACTCAGTCCCTCTTGAACACACTGTAGTCGGGCGACTCCAGTTCCACTGCCCCGCCGTTCTCCATGTCAATCAATGCCTTGACCTTGAGCGGTAGACCGAAGAGGTTGATGAAACCTTCCGCGTCGCCCTGGTCATAGACGTCGTCCTGGCCAAAGGTGGCGAAGTCCTCGCGGTAGAGGCTGAAGACCGACTTGCGGCCCACTACGGCGCAGTTGCCTTTGAATAACTTCACGCGCACGGCGCCAGTCACCCGCTCCTGGGTTTTGACGACGAAGGCGGACAGCGCCTCGCGCAGCGGGGTGAACCACTTGCCGTAATAGACCAGTTCAGCGTAGCGGTGGCTCATCACTTCCGTGTGATGCAGAGTGTCTCTGTCCAGGCAGATGGACTCCAGACCCTGGTGGGCGGTGTAGAGAATGGTGCCGCCGGGGGTCTCGTACACACCTCGCGATTTCATACCCACCAGCCGGTTCTCCACCAGGTCAGCGCGACCGACGCCGT
>JADHWW010000046.1 GCA_016783285.1 Anaerolineae bacterium | reverse complement strand
GGAGAGGAAAATGATGGGAATGCGACGGCCTTCGGGCAATCGACGAATGCGCTTGGTAGCCTCAAAACCGTCTATGCCCGGCATCATCACATCCATCAGTATCAAGTCCGGTTTCTCCGTCTGGACTTTCTCTACCCCCCCCTCACCAGTCATCGCTGTTATGACCTGATATCCTGCCCGCCGCAGGCTCAGTTCCATCAAGCGATGCAACCGCAGATCGTCATCCACCACCAATATTTTCTGGGGCATATTCGTCCTCCCTAACGCATTGCCACGAACCGCCAATCTCCGTCTAAGTATCCCCAATTGTACCACAAAACGAGCGCGGCAGGCAACTCTACGGCGGACGGAGAAAGCGCAGATTTGACTTTTCCCGCCGTCTGAGTAGAATTCTTATCTATGTGGTTACACCCAAATCACTCTCTTGGCTCCTTGGGATTTCGCGGGGTTGGGATATTGGAGTCCCCAACTTGTTGGGGGTGTGGCGCAAAGAACCCGAACAAGTTCGGGACTCCGATGCGTCATCCACGCAAAGTCCCAGAGAGCCACTCTCTTTAAGGGAGTCGGATGGGGCATCCAAGGAGACACAATGGACTTGGCGCAATTCGTTGACATCTTTGTTCCTCTGACCACCATCTTCGCCATGGTAGTGGTCATGATTCTCTACCTGTGGCTGCGAAAGCAGGACGCTGGTACAGAGCGCATGCAGGAAATCACACACTTCATCCAGATTGGAGCAAATGCGTTCCTCCGCCGGGAGTTCCTCACCATCGCCCCCTTTTTGGCGCTCCTGGCCCTGCTGTTGCTCGTCGCTATGCCGGAGGGGAAGTGGCAGATCACGCTGGGCTTCGTCGCCGGCGCGGGCTTCTCTATGCTGGCTATCTACATCGGGATGAACGCGGCGGTGCGGGCTAACGTGCGCACCGCCGCTGCTGCTCGCTCTTCGGCCGCACGGGCGCTACTGATCGCCTTCCGCGGTGGAGGGATCATGGGACTCACCATCGTGGTGCTGAATCTGCTAGGCATCTTCGTACTGTCGCTTCTCTTCGGTGTGTCGCCGACCCACCCGGAGAACGTACATCTGCTCGTCGGCTTCGGCTTCGGGGCCAGTTTCTCCGCCCTGTTCGCCCAGTTGGGCGGCGGCATCTTTACCAAAGGGGCGGACATCGCGGCCGATCTGGTGGGGAAGGTGGAGAAGGGCATCCCAGAGGATGACCCGCGTAATGCCGCCGTCATCGCCGACCTGGTCGGTGACAACGTGGGGGACGTGGCCGGGCGTGGGGCAGACCTGTTCGAGTCCGGCTCCGATAACCTGATCGGCACAATGATTGTGAGCCTGACCTTCATCCCCACCTACGGCTGGACGGTGGTGCTCTTCCCCTTGCTCAGCCGGGCCATCGGCACCATCGGCGCGGTGCTGGGCATACTGGCTGTACGCGGTGCGGAAAAGCGCAACCCCATCATCTCCATGAACATCGGCTTCCTGGTGACAGCCCTGTTCTCTGTTGGCTCTTTCTACGTCCTGGGCGTCTACGTACTGCATGACATCCGCCTGTTCTACTGCCTCACCCTCGGGTTGATCACCGCCGTCGTGGTCTCGCTCCTCGTGCAATTCTACACCGGCATCACCCGGAGGCCGGTCAAGGAGATCGCTGAGGGGGGTGTGAGCGGCGTGGCCATCAACCTGATCTATGGCTTTGCATGGGGGATGGAGAGCGCGGTCATTATGATCATCCTCGTGGCCGTCGTCAACGTGGTTGCTTTCTACATCATGGGCGGCGGTCTGCCCGGCATCCTGGGCATCACGGCGGCCACGCTGGGTATCACCGAGATGAAGGGCATTATCATGGCCGCTGATGCCTTTGGCCCCATTGCCGACAACGCCAGCGGCATCGCCGAGATGGCCGGGCTGGGGCCCCAGGTGCGTCGCGCCGGGGATGTACTAGATGCAGCCGGCAATATCACCAAGGCCATCACCAAGGGATATGGCATGTCCTGCGCCCTGATGACCAGCATCGTCATTCTGTTTGCCTATCTCCTCAGCGCTGCCAAGTTGGCCGGAGCGAGCAGTGACAGTTTGGCCAGTTTGGTCACCGTCGGCGGCGTCGCCCCGGAAGGAGTGGCCCTGCAAATTGTGCGCGGTCTCAACTTGGCCCATCCAGTGAGCATCGCCGCGCTGATGATCGGCGCTACTGTCCCCTTCTTGTTCTCTTCGCAGGCGATGAAGGCGGTAGGCCGGACGGCTTTCCGCATGGCGGACGAGGTGCGGCGGCAATTCCGTGAGATTCCCGGGCTTGTGGCTGGCGAGGCCACGCCTGAATACTCGCGCTGCGTGGACCTGGGGATGCGCCACGCGCTGCGGGAGATGATCACGCCGACGCTGGTCGGGGTGGCTTTCCCCATTGCCGTCGGTTTCCTGATGGGGCCGTGGGCCCTGGCTTTCTACCTGATCGGGGTGAAGATCATCGGCGCGACGCTGGCGATCTTTATGTTCAACGCCGGTGGCGCGTGGGATAACGCCAAAAAGTACGTCGAGGAAGGCCACTTCGGCGGCAAGGGGTCGGAGGCTCACAAGGCCGGAGTCATCGGCGACACCTTCGGCGATCCCCTCAAGGACACTGCCGGGCCGTCGTTGCACATTCTCATCAAGTTGCAGAACATCCTGGCGATCACGCTTCTCCCGCTCTTCTACACCTGTGGGTTGACATGGCGCTAGGTTGGAAACTCGTATGAGCCAGACGGCAAGTTTCGATCAAGAGTTACTGGAAATCTACGGCGAGTTGAACTGGGACCGGCTGATGGAATTGGTCGTGTGTTATGCCCGTGACCGGCTCGGTGCTGGTGGCTCTTCCATCTTCCTGCGCGACAGCATCACCGGCCGCTACGTCCTGCGTGGCACTACCGGTCTCTTGGAGAGCGAAAAGATGCCCGCCGAGCGGATAGAGTATGAGCCCGGGGAGGGATTGACCGGCTGGGTCGCCAGGCACGGCCAGCCGTTGCGCATCGTCAACGTCAAGGACAGCGAGGAATTGCGACGCATCGCCGAGGACCTGGTCTGGAGCCAGAAATACTCCGAGATCAGCGCCAGACAGGGCTTGGCTTACCTGGGGGTGCCGATCCTCTCCAGGGACGGGACTACCGTGCTCGGCGTGCTGCGGGTCTCTGGGAAGGCAGAAGGAGAACAGTTTGACGTGCACGATGAAGCGCTGCTGAGCCACGTAGCCACGATGGTTAATATCGCCATCGAGAATTCGCAGCGCTACGAACTGGAGAAGCGCCGTGCCCGTTACTTCTGGCTCCTCCTGGACATTGGCACGGAATTGGATCCACGGCGGTCCATTGGCGAGATGTTACAGGCAGTGGTGAACCGGATCAGGGATGGTTTTCGTACCGAAGCGTGTCAGATCCATCTTCGAGACCAGGAAAACACCGACCATGTGGTGCTGCGGGCTACCAGCGGCCTCCCCGGCGCACTGGTCGGTAAACTGACGTACATGGCCGGGGAAGGGCTGACAGGCCACATCGTCCACACTGGAACAGCCGTTCAGATGCGGGAGGCGGCCGCGTTGGAGGATTGGAACGACCCTCACGCTGCAGAGATCGCATCATATCTCCCCTCTGGCGTCTACCGCTCCTTCCTCGGTGTGCCCCTGCAGTTGGGCGACGAGGTTCTTGGCACCCTTGAACTGATCAACAAGATTCCCAGTGGCCCCGGCCACCGCGATTGGTTCACTGACGACGACGAGGGGTACCTGCACCTGCTCTCCACATCCATCGGCGGCGTGTTGGAAGGGGCTCGTTATCTCAAGGCACTGAACGACGTAGGAGTCACCGCGATGAGGATGCAGCGGGTCGCCTCCTTCGGCAGTCTCGCGGAACGGATACGGCATGAGGCGGCAAACCCACTGGCTGTGGCTCGCCTGGCGACGATTAACCTGCGCAGCGACCTCCAGGATGTGCAGAGCGCACGACTCACCAGGCGGTTGGACATTATTGAGACCAGCCTGAACGAGGTCAGCAATAAACTGTTGGATTTGCTCAAGTTTTCGCAGCGCATCGGCTTTGTCCGCACAACCACCCACTGGAACGACGTGGTGCGCGAGGTTCTTATCTGGCTGGCGGCGGAGCGGCAACGGCGCAGGGTGGAAATGCACGTCACCTATGAAGACTTACCCCCTTTGTTCGTCGAGCCTAATGAACTGTTCGGCGTCTTGGTCACCGTCTTGCGCCTGGTGATGGAAACTCTCGGGACGGACGGAGGCCTCATCGAGGTGCGCACTTCGTTATCCGCCGACGATCAACGCGTGTGCACGGAGATACATGCGCCGGAGGCTCCGCTAGCCGAAAGAATCTCGTGTATCATCGAACCAGCGACCGGCGCGACTGAGGAACTATCGCCCCTGCACTTCGAGTGGGCGCTGGCGCAGGAAACGGTGGAGACCCAGTATGAAGGTAGTCTCACCTGGAATACTCATGGCGGGGGGGCGCGTTTCGTGTGCGAACTGCCGTTGACGGACCTGCCCTGAGCGCAGTCGAAGGGAAACTGAACCCTCCTCCCAGAGGGAGCCAGAGAGGAGTTATGGAACAGAAAACAATCCTCGTGGTAGATGACGAGCCCCTCTTCCGCGATGAGGTCGTCGCTTTCCTCAGCAACCCCACCCTTGCAGCGCGAGGCTGGAAAGCGGAATCTGCGGTGAGTGGGGAGGAAGCACTGACCCGGCTGGAGCAAACCCCCTACGACGTCATGTTGCTCGACATCAACATGCCGGGGCTGGACGGGATGGATGTGCTGCGCCTGATGCACGAGAAGTACCTGCTGGAGCAGACCTACGTCGTTATGCTCAGCGCTTATGGTGTGTATGAGAACGTGGTCACGGCTATGCGTGGAGGAGCAAAGGACTTCGTCAACAAATCCGAGCCGCTGGACCAATGGATCGTGCGTATCGAACGTGGCTTTGAGTGGCAGGAACTGCGCCATCGTAAGCAGCAGGTCGAGGAAGAACTGCGCCTCCTGGCACGTGAGGTGGGCCACGACATCGGCGGCACAACCTACTTCGTGCTCACTCAGCGGGTGCAGGCGTTGGCCAAACTGGTAGCCGGGAAGCCAGAGGGTGAACGTTCCATCGAGGTCATCCGCCAGATCCTGGCCCGCATCAAGCGGTTGGCCGACGACCTGGGTCACGTGGCCGTGGCCCTGGACAGCAGCGAGGTTTGGCGCTGGGAGACGCTCGACCTCCATCGTCTGCTGGAGCGGCTGGTGCAGGAGTTCAGTTACGGTTACCCCGACGTGCGGGTTGTGCGGGAGTGGAGCGAGGACGTCCCACCGATATACGGCAGCCGTGCTCAGTTGGAGCGGGCTTTCCACAACCTGCTGACCAACGCCGGGCGGGCTATGTCTGACGGCGGGACACTCACGTTGCGCACGGGGCGCGAGGGAGATGCGTGGATCACCGTTGACGTTGAGGACACAGGCACCGGCATTTCCCCGGAGACGCAGGACAGAATCTTCCGCATCGGCTTCTCGGATTGGAGAAACGGGCAGAAGGGGAGTGGGCTGGGTCTTTACGTCGCCCGCAGGAACATCGAAAACCACGATGGCCGCATCGAGGTGACCAGCACTGCAGACAAAGGGGCCACTTTCACTGTCCGCTTGCCGATTCAGTCCGAACGCGCTTCTCCTGGCGACACTCCGGTTCAGACACCCTGAGAATCCTGAGTCAAGGTGAGTTTGTGGAATAGACGATAATTTGGCGAATGACCAAGATCGCCACTACGAGCTCTCAATAGCGAGATGTCGGGGTCACCTATACGCCTCGAATCCGCAGAGAGCCAGAAACCTGCAGGAGGTTAAGTACAATGTCATCAACGATACTGGTGATGGACGATGATCTGCTCGCGCTCGAAAGCATGGAGAACTACCTGAAACAGACAGGTTATGCCATCGTGACGGCCAGCAGTGCCCGCGAGGCGCTCAGGCAGGCGCGGGAGACCCCTTGCGACGTCGCCCTGCTGGACATGAAGATGCCCGAGATGGATGGTTTCCAGGTGGCTGCGATGCTGCGCCAGTTGCAACCCGACTTGCGCGTGATCTTGTTCACCGGCTACGCCTCGCTGGAGACCGAGGCGCACGCTGCCCAGTTGGACTTCTACGAGTACCTGCCCAAGTCGAACTGGTATGACCTGCTGCTGCCGACCATCAAGCGTGTCCTGACAGAGCCAGAGCGCCCACTGCCCAAACAGCGCCCGGTTGATCTGAAGGAGGCGGCCGCCCAGTACGCTGACGAGGGCAAATGGGAACTGGCAGCGATGGCACTTGAACAGGCAGCCCGCATCGCTGAGTTCACTAACGAGTGGGAGAACGCAGCCGCGCTGTACGATCAGGCATTCGAGCACATGCGGCGCGCTCGTGGCTTGTCCGTAGAAACACAGCGGCTCCGCGAACTGGCGGAGTGCGCCCAGCGCATCGCGGCCGAGGGTGTCCCAGACTCCTCGTAGCACTTCCAGTAAGTGCATCAAAAGATATTTGACAAAGCACTTCCTTATGGAGGCCGCGCAGCGGGTACGACTGATCGGTCAGTTCCTCCTGGAGTGGGTACGTGCTGAAAGCGAAGGGCTGGCCAATAGCCGTGTGCCTGTTTCACTATTCCCTCCTCCTTTGCCTGACCCTGCTTCTGGCGTCGGGCTGCTCTCTGTTTCCGCCGCTCCCTACCCCCACACCCACCGCCTCCCCAACGCCAACCGTGCTACCTACTCCCACCCCCTGGCCCACTTCCACCCCTGAACCGCCCGACACTGGCTGGCAACTGCTGCAACAGGGCGTCGAGTTGCGTCAGGTGCGCGTGGAGACCGGCGAAGTCGCCGAACGGTTGACCATCGTCCGGCTCGATCACGCGGCCGTACGCTTCCGTGTCCACTACGACCCTGTCGAACCTCGCCTGGTGAGCGCCTGGGCGGAGCACCTCCAGCCGCTGCTGGTCGTCAACGGTGGCTACTTCACCCCCGAAAACAAGACCGTGGGCCTGCTCATCAGCGACGGGCAGGCCTGGGGCACTCTCTACGGGGATTTCGCGGGGCTTTTCGCCGTCGCCCCCTCCCCCACAGGGGAAGGAGAGAGGGTGAGTGTGCGCTGGCTTGCGGACCAGCCCTACGACCCCGAAGAGCCCCTGACTGAGGCACTGACGTCGTTCCCGGTGTTGGTCAAGCCGGGCGGCGTGATGGGCTTCCCCGCCGATGCCGACGACGGTCGTCCCGCCCGCCGCACTGTCGTGGCCCAGGACCACCAGGGGCACATCCTGTTCATCGTCGCGCCCCGTGGCTATCTCAGCCTCCACGAACTGGCACGATTCCTCACAGGCTCCGATCTCGACCTGGACGTGGCACTCAACCTGGACGGGGGTTTCTCCACCGGACTGTGGTTGATGGCGGATGGGACATCCATGAAAATAGATTCTCGCGTTCCGGTGCCCTCGGTCATCTCCGCCGAGCACCGCTGATGTGAAGCCTCTGACGGGCTCCTTATCTGGTTGCTCGCACTATTTTCTTGGACTTCGTCAAACCCGCTTAAAAACCCGTCTTTTGCCCCTCTTTCTACGTATAATAATTGTAAGAGCCAACCACGGTGAGCACTACAGACCCGACGACCCGAGACCTGATCGAACGTACGCTGGCAGGCGATGAAACCGCTGCCCGGAAACTACACGACACCCACTACCCGGCTGTCCTCCGACTGGCCTACATGCTGCTACGAAACCTACAGGACGCCGAGGACGCGACGCAGGACGGTTTCGTCTACGCCTTCGGGCACCTGGCTCAATACGACCCAGAGCGGTCCGCCTTCGCCACCTGGCTCAAGGTCATCGTCACCAGCCGCTGCCGGGATATGCAGCGCCGACGCCGCATCAAATGGCTCTCCTTGCAAGAGTTGGCGGAGGCTGGATTTGAGCCCGAAGATGAAACAGCCGTTCATCAGCCAGGCGTCGCGCTCGAATTGGTGGGGGTGCAGCAGGTGGTGTGGGAAGCATTAAACCAAGTGCCGCGCAAGTCGCGCCAGGCTCTGATCCTGCGCTACTTCGGAGGTTTTTCGTATCCCGAGATGGCCCAGGCTCTCGGCTGCTCGGTCAGCACCGCCAAATCGCGCGTCGCCTACGGCCACAAGGCGCTGGCCCGCTTGTTGGAGCACAAGGCACGCATTGAGTTGGACTACCACGGCTACCACATAGGAGATGTGCCGTGAACAAACACCTCAACAGCCACCAACTGTTGTCCTACCTGGAAGATACGCTCTCACCTGAACGTCGCGAGCGGGCCGAGACCCACCTGTACACCTGCCCTGCCTGCCGCGCCCGCCTGGAGACGTTGACCCGGACGGCAGAAGACCTGACCACGACGCTACGCGCCGTGGGAGAACAGGTTCCGTTGACACCAGCCCGTTCGTGGGAGGGGGTGGTCCGGCGCTGGAAGAAACAGAGACAGCAGGGCACGGAAACCACGCCTCTACTTGCCCCTTCGTTCCGCCCGCGCCTACGCCAAGTCGCAACGCTGGCCGTTTTGACGTTCCTCGTCGCCGGGCTCGCTGGCTTGCTCCACACCCTCGCCACCACCGGTCCCTCCTCGACCGAGAGTACACCAACTCCATACGCCACGGCCATTCCGTCGTCTGCGCCCGGGCCGCTGCCTCGCCCCCATCTTGATCGGTTGGCAGGTCCCATCTCTCTCCTTATCCTCGGCACTGACGGCGAGAGCGAGACGTCTGACGAGACCGACACACTGATGCTTCTCTACCTGGATACCGAAACCGAACGTGCTTTCCTGCTCTCCGTCCCTCGCGATCTATACGTGGAGGTGCCCAGCCACGGGCAAGCACGCGCCGGTAGCATCTACAGGTTGGGCCAGCGGGACGAGGCTACCAGCGGCCTGGTGCTGGCCAGGCAGACGATCTCAGCCACCCTGGGTCTCCCCATACAGCACGCCGCCCTGGTGCATCTCAAGGGTTTCGTCGCGCTGATTGACGCCATAGACGGTGTTGACGTCGAGGTCCCTCATCCAATCGAGGACCCGGCCTTCCCGGATGACCACGGTGGCCACGCCCCCCTGTCCATCCCCGCCGGCATGCACCACTTCGATGGCACACTTGCCCTGCGCTACGCCCGCACCCGCGTCGTCCCGGCCCCTGGCTTCGACCGCACTTTCCGCCAGCAGCAACTCATTCTGGCCGCGCACGACAGGGTGACGCGGCTTGACCTGCTGCCCGACCTTATCACCCAAGCCCCTACCCTCTGGTCGGACATTGCAGGTAGTCTCGAGACGGACCTTTCGCTGAGCGACATGATTGATCTGGCGCTCCTGGCAACCAGCCTCACCGCCGATGAGATCACCACCGTCACTCTTGACGAGTGCTGCACCGTCCCGTACACCACGTCTGCTGGCAAGCGCGTGCTACTGCCCCAGCCGGATAAAATCGAGGCATTGATGGAGGACTTGCTGGAGGACGAAAGATGATCCGCCGAATGATACCTCTGATCATCCTATTGCTAGGACTGACCGGGTTGATAGCCTGCAGCCCCGCTGCACGCCCACCTGCTCTGCCGACACCCACGGTCTACTATGCCCCTCCCACGCCCGTTCCCTACGATCCACCTACCCCACTGCCCAGGTCTAGCTCTCAGTTCGAGGCAACCACTGTGCTTCTCCTGGGTACCGACAGGCGCAACCTGGATGGCAGCACCGATAACACCGACACGCTGATGCTCTTCCACCTCGATCCGAATACACAGCGCATGGCGATACTTTCTATCCCCCGCGATCTCTACGTCGAGGTCACCGGCCACGAGCAAGCACGCATCAACACCGCCTACGCCTGGGGCGAGCGGGACGGGACAGGCGGCCTGGCCTCGGCACGTCAGACCGTCTCCGCCACCCTCAGCATCCCGGCCCAACACGCCGTTCTGCTCGACTTCCACGTCTTTGTCACGCTGATTGACGCTATCGGCGGCGTGGATGTGGACGTGCCCTATCCGATCTCCGACCCGACTTACCCGGACAGCGGCACGGGCTACGATCCTTTTTACCTGCCCGCTGGTCAGCATCACCTGGACGGGGCCACGGCCCTTAAGTACGCCCGCACCCGCGCCACTCCCGGTGGCGACTTTGACCGCACCGCCCGCCAGCGCCAGATTGCGCTGGCTGTGCGCGACCGGGTTACGCGGCTTGACCTGCTGCCAAGTCTGATCGCGCAATCCCCACAACGCTGGTCCGCCCTTCAGGGGGCCTTCGAGACCGACCTGACGCTGGGGGAGATCGTGGACCTGGCTGTCATCGCCAGTCGCATCCCCGTTGACCAGATCACAACGGCTGCCATTGACGAAACCCACACCCACCCCTGGGTCACGCCCGAGGGGGCTTCCGTCCTGCTCCCCGACCAGCCAGCAATTGAGGCTCTGGTTACCGACCTCTTCTTCCCTCCACCCGCCACAGCAGCCGCCCAGTGAACCACTGTTCATTTGTCATTTGCTCATTTGTCATTTGCTCATTTGTCATTTGCTCATTTGTCATTTATAATGCCCCTCAATGATCATCCTCTTGATGCTCCTCGGCCTCCTCGTTGGCGGCTTGGTCAATCAACTCGGTTCCGACCTCCCTGCCCGACGGAGACTGACACGCCCTCATTGCCCTTACTGTGGACAAGACCGCCCCTGGTGGCAATGGCTCGCCCTGCCGCCGTACCTGATTGGGCGCGTCGGGTGTCCCTCCTGCGACGCTCCGATCAGCCTGCGTCACCCCCTGGTTGAGATCGGGCTGGTGGTGGCCTACGGCTATCTTTGGATCGTGCTCGGACCCTCCGTCAAACTGATCCTCTACTCCTTATATAGCATCATCTTCGCCCTGATCCTCATCACCGACATCGAGCGGCGACTGATCCTCAACATGGTGATGTACCCATCCATCCTCTTCGCCATCATCGCCAGTTTATTCACCCCGGAGATGACGTGGTGGAGCGCACTGGCCGGCGGTGCGATAGGTTTTGTCTTCTTCCTCGGCGCTGCATTGGTGGGGAATGCGCTCTTCGGCAGTGGAGCGTTGGGCGATGGTGACGTCAAGCTGGCGGCGTTCGTCGGGCTCATCACCGGCTTCCCGCTGGTCATCGAGGCATTGGTGTTGACCATCCTCATCGGGGCAGCCATCAGCCTGATCCTGCTGATCACACGCGTGCGTGGCCTGCGCGACCCCATCCCCTACGGGCCATTCCTCGTCGCTGGCGCTGTCATCACCCTCCTGTGGGGCTACACCATCGCCGGGTGGTTCCTGCACCGTTAGACTGGCTGCCGACATCGCCCCCGCCGTCGCCCACGCTGGAGTCCATACCCTCATCTTCGGCCACTCCCACCACTCCAACCGCGCCCCGCCCTGGCCATCGAGAACGCCAGCCTGGTGGTCAATACCGCTGTCGTGCGCGAGATGCACCATCGCGTGAAGAACAACCTGCAGACCATCGCCATGCTCCTGCGCCTTCAGTTGGGAGAGGGGGACCGGATTGACGCCGGGGAAGAGCTGCACGAGAGCATCAACCGCATCCTCAGCATTGCTGCCGTACACGAGGTGCTGTCCGAAAAAGGCTTCCGGCTGGCCGACGTGAAGCAGATTCTCACACATGTAGCACAGACTGTGACGCAGAACAGGCTGCACCCCCACAAGGACCTGCGAGTGGAAGTGCGGGGAGATGAGATCACCCTGCCCTCGCGGTCGGCCACCGCGCTGACGCTCCTCATCAAGCCGGTGGACGAGCGGGAGTTGCTGGCGACGTTGGAGGTCGTCACGGCCCGCTTCGCAGAGCAGCAGCAGTCGCTTCAGCAGACGGCCGACCTGGAAGAGCGGCTTGCCACGCGCAAGGCGGTGGAGCGAGCCAAGGGCGTGCTGATGCAGCGAGAGGGCCTGAGCGAGAAGGAGGCCTACCGGCGCATCCAGCGCCAGTCACGGCAGGAACGGCGCACCAAACGCCGGGTGGCCGAGGTCGTCCTGCGCCAGGTGCGCGATTGAGCAGGCGGTGGAGGTGACACTGAGCCTCCCACCCAGTTGTCAGGTCGGGGAGATGGTGTTAGAATAGGAGCGAACTTCCGAAGGGGGAGGATGCGCCATGCCAGATTCGATATTGGCCGAGATCCTGCAAGATATTCATACTCTGGCCACGGAGTTACAATTCTATGAACGCAAGTACGGTGTGCTATCGGAGACGTTCTTTGAGACGTACATGAGCGGGGAAGAGCCAGAAGATGATGCCTGGGTACCGGACTTCGCGATATGGGCTGGAGCATATCAGACCTGGCTGGATCGCCAGCGGGAGTACAGGGTCGCTGTGCGTCGGCTGCGAGAACGCCCGGACAGCCTGTCGCGACTGATCAGAGTGGCTGCCCCGTCCGCACTGCAACGCAAAGTGGAGGTAAGCGATGAACCTGCGCGAGATTCTAACCGATATTCACGCGCTTGAAGAGGAACTCCTGGACTTTGAACGCAAATACGGTATCCGTTCGGAGACCTTCTACGCGGCATACGCTAGCGGCGAAGAGCCAGAAGATGACAGTTGGGTGTTAGATTTTGGTGAGTGGGCCAGTGTCTATCGAACGTGGCTTGCCCGCCAGGCCGAGTATCGCAATGAGGTTCAGCGGATTCAACAGCAAGCACCAAGCATCGCCAGGCTGATCCGAGTAGCCGCATGAACAACCCACTGCGCACCCCGGATGACTACGAACTGTTCTTGTACACACTCACAGAGCAGTTCCCGTCAATACGCCGTTCCACAGTGACCTTCGTTCGGCGAGGGGCATCACTGGCACGGGTGGCAGGCGAACTGTACTTTGATCGTGAAATCCGATTGGTTGTTCGTGAGCGAATCTTGTACCACCGTTTGCCTGCCGTCATAGACTGGTACGGTTACGAGGTTTGGCAAGGTGGAGAAAAGTTGTACTGGTACGATTCTCAACCACATCCGAACGATCCAACTCTGCAAAGCACACATCCTCATCACAAGCACATTCCCCCAGACACCAGACACAACCGCATCCCTGCGCCGGAGATGAGTTTCACCCGTCCCAACCTGCCGTTTCTGATTGATGAGATCGAGCGGGAGATTTTGGGCATGTTGGCCCCTGAGTAGCGTCGCCAGTTATGCTCCCTACATTGAGGCGGCCCGCCGGTGGCTGGAAGCCGCTGGCTCAACAGATAGAAGCCCACTGCGCTGGACATCCCCGACCTGACACGAGGCCGTTCGCTGCAAGACAAGCCCGCCGCCCCGCTTTTTTCGCTCACCGGCGACGGTCGGCGTGAAGAAAGCGGGGCGGCGGGCGTTGTCGTTTGTACAAGAGCCGTCGTTGGAGTATACTCAAGGGTGGGCCACTATCCACGGCAGCGCGGACGTACCGCTGAAGGCGACGTTGACGGTGGTGTAGACTTCTCGTACAAGTGGAGGTGACCATGGCGAATGTCTTCATAAGCCATCGCGGAAGCGATGCCCAACAGGCTGAGCGGCTGGCAGACGAAATCCGCAATGCCGGGCATCAAGTATGGTTTGACGAATGGAACATCGGCCTGGGTGATTCCATTGTCGAGCGCATCAACGAAGGACTGGAAGGGGCTACGTACGTGGTCGTCTGCTATTCCTCATCCGGCGTAACCTCTCCGTGGATGAGCCGCGAGTGGATGTCGGCGCTCGCTCGACAACTCAATGGGCACGGGGTCAAGGTTTTGCCAGTGCTGCTCACCGGGGGCGACCCACCCGCAATCCTCGCCGATTTGAAGTACGCGGACCTCGTCACGGACTGGGCACAAGGCGTATCCGAGCTCCTGCGAGCAGTGAGGTGAGAAACATGACGTGGAAGGTTCTTATCGCGCATGCGGAAGGTGAAGAGGCTCTAGCAGACAAGTTGGCAGAGCCGCTCCGAGATGCTGGCTACGAGGTAGCCCACCGAGGCACAGTGATGGTGGGCGAGTCTGTCGTCGAGGAGGCATCGAGAGTTCTGAGCACTGGCGGACCGGTCGTGCTGTGCGGGACGGTGAAAGCGGTGGGAACCGGTTGGGCGCACCGCTTCGTCAACGCGGCGCGACGGAATCAACAGGTTCGAGTATTCGCCGTGCAGATGGAGAAGGACGCGTACGTCCAGATGCTCTCTCTCGACGGTACCGTCGCTCTCTACTGGCAAGACCCTGCAAAAGCGGTGGAGGATTTGATCGCTTCCTTGGAGAAGTACTATCCCCTCGAGGCTGACTCCGATTATGTCCCATTTGGCTACGACGCAGAGCAGCGGTACCGGGAACTGGCTTTGGAGTCGTGCGACATCATCGACCTGGCTAACCTGCCGGAGAGTGATCGCCACATCGCCACCCGACAACTGGAACTGCGCCGTCTGTACGTCCCCTTGCGGGTCCGGGTGGAGGTTGCGTCTGACGTCGAAGCGAGTGAGGCGGAGTTCGAGGCGCTCGAAAAGCGCCGTGGGACATCCCTCCCTATGGGGCCGGGAGACAGGGGCGAACAGGAAGATGAGCGCGTCCGGGTGCCCGTCGGGCAGCGGCTGGCCGAAGCCCGACGGCTCGTCGTCCTGGGGGACCCCGGCGCGGGCAAGACCACGATGGTCCGCTGGATCGCCACAGCCTACCTGCTTCGCCTCAAGCAAGACCCAGATTGGAAGAATCTACCCGACGTGGCCACGCTCCCCGACAAGGATTGGCTCCCGGTCATCGTCCGCTGCCGGGACCTCAACCCGTCCTGCCTGGGCGGTCCGCTGGACAACATACTGCTCCACACCCTGCGCAAGGCGGAGATGACGGATGCCGAGTCCGCTGCCCTCCAGGCCGTCCTGCGGGAAAAACTCCGCCAGGGTCAGGCGCTCTTGCTGCTGGACGGTCTGGACGAGATCGCGAACCCGGCCGTACGCACCGGCTTCTGCCGACAACTCGAACAGATTCACCTCGCTTATCGCGACGCCACGATCATCGCCACGTCGCGCATCGTCGGCTACCGGGAGATGGGCTACCGCCTGGGGCGGGGGTTTGAGCACGTGACAATCGCCGATCTTTCAAAGGAGGACAAAGACGATTTCGCCCGCCGCTGGTGCGCTGTCACCGAACCGCCAGAGCGGCGGGAAAGAGCGACGGAGGAGCTGATTCACGACATCCACAGCATCGACCGCATCGAGCGTCTCACTGGCAACCCAATGCTACTGACGACACTGGCGTTGGTCAAGCGCAAAGTCGGCAAGCTCCCTAGCCACCGGGCCGATCTGTACTGGGAGGGGGTGCAGGTGCTGCTCAACTGGCGCAGCGAGGTGGACGAGCCAATTGACCGCTATGAGGCGATTCCGCAACTTGAGTACGTTGCCTACGAGATGTGCGATCGCGGGGTACAGCAGCTCCGGGAGGACGAAATCATCGGCCTGTTCGAGCGCATGCGAGAGGAGTACCCCCGGGTCCACGCGGTACGAAGACACAGGCCCGAGGAATTCCTGCGCCTGCTGGAGCGGCGCACGGGTATCCTGGTGGAAGCCGGTCACGTCCGCCACCGTGGAAGGCCGGTCCCTGTCTTTGAGTTCCGGCACCTCACGTTTCAGGAGTACCTCGCCAGCCTGTCTCTGGTGGACGGCCGTTTCCCCGGCCGCGACCGGTCGCGAAGCCTTGCCGACCACGTAGCCCCGCTCGCCGGGCGCACAAGCGAGGTTGAAGAACCTCGATTCGGGGAGAGGGAAGTGACGGTGACCGAAAACTGGCGCGAGGCGCTGCGCCTCTGCGTGGCCTCCTGCAACGACGACGACGTGGATGATGTCCTGCTTGCCATCCTCAACCCGTTGGAGGGCGAAGACGCCGGGGTCACAGCGCGACCGCGCGCGGTCCTGGCCGCCCTGTGCCTGGCCGATGAGCCCAATGCTAGCGAGGAAACGGTGCAGGCGGTGCTTTGGGCGTTTGTCGGGCAGGTCGATGAGAACGATGGCACAGGTAACATCCGCACAGGCATAGATGCCGCTGCCATGGAGTTGGCTACGTCTCGATGGGCAGAGAGACTACGTTCACTCTTGATCAGTGAGTTTCGCAGGCAAGACACGGCAGCCGGGAAGGGAGTGTGCGGTCTTTGCGGTATGGTAGCAGAATCCTCAGCACCTCAGGACGAGGTCTCGCTCGGCGAGTGGCTCACAGCGCAAGTAACCCGGCTTT
>JADHWW010000004.1 GCA_016783285.1 Anaerolineae bacterium | reverse complement strand
AAGAGTTCTTTGACGTTTTAGGCCAATTTTGAGGCCCAAACAAGGACTCTCGGCCCTATTTCACGAAAAATTGCCCGAAAAATTTTTCATGTTAGAATGAAAGTGTTAATCTAACTCCCTGGGTTTCTGAACCATGCCCGATTTCCTGATGTTGGTAACCAAGCGCCTTCAAGTACAAGGTTCCCATCCGTTGACGAACCCTGGGGTGGGGATGATAACGTCGCTCGTAACGCAATTGCTCGATCTCTTCCGAGCTGAATTCAATCTCGATCATAGTTGCGCTCCTGTCATCCTGTGAGAATAGAGCGCATTTTAGCAGAATTCACGCCCAATGTCTACAGATCGCTATGTTGTTAATGTCCCTTTATGCCCGTGCTGAGTATAAATGTTCTGCAATCCGCATTCTACTACAACATCCACAAACTGAGCGCCATCACCGCCATGCCAACGACGACGCCGACAATGCTCAGGTGCTCCTCTCCAAAGGAGCGTGAGACCGGCACCAGTTCATCCAGCGAGATGATGACCATGATACCCGCCACTGCCGATAGTACCACACCCAGCACCGCCTCGTTCAGGAACGGCATCAGCACCAGCGCCGCCAGGCATGCCCCAATCGGCTCGGCCACGCCCGACAGGAACGACCACAAGAAAGCCTTGCCCCGGCTGCCGGTGGCCGCATAGATCGGCGCCGAGACGGCCAGCCCCTCCGGGATGTTGTGCACGGCCACGGCAAAAGCGATGGCCATACCCAACTCGCGGCTCTCCAGCGCGCCGGCGAAGGAGGCCATGCCCTCGGGAAAATTGTGTATACCGATCCCCAGGGCGACGAACAGCCCCGTGCGCATCAATCTATCTTTAACGGCCCCATCCTGCGTCTTGTGATGCTCCGCCATATACTCGTGCGGGATCAGCGCGTCAATCAAGAAAATCACCAGCATACCGCCAAAGAAAGCCAGGTGTGCCGGCCCGATGCCGATGGCCTCGATCCCCCCTTGCAGCAGTTCGACGAATGAGACCAGGATCATGGCCCCGGCCGAAAAGCCCAGCGTCAGCGTCATAAAGCGCGGGCCGGGCTGGCGAACAAAAAGCCCCAGCAGGCTGCCGATCGTCGTGGACAGTCCGGCCAGGGCCGAAAGCAACAGTGCGAAACCGATGTCAGATGCCATTGAAATCTCCTTCGTTGTTTCAGTGATTTGGACACTGGCAACCTGTTCACAGGTGGAATTTCCAGCGATGGTTCCCGGAGAACATCTATGTGTACTCTCACAGAAGCCAAATCCCGACCTGTGAGGCTTGGGTCATTTTTACCCTGATACCTTTTGAGACACCATGCTGTGGTATTTCATCATTATGGTCATAACCTCTGGTTTCTCTTCGTGAACAACAATTTCAAAGTCATTTCTTGTCAAGCAATTGATAATATCATCTACCGCATAAACACCCATATAGTTTCGTAACAAGTTCCGAAAGACTCTGACTGTTAACCTTGAAAATGCGAGATCGTTGAGAATATAAAAACCCTTTGGCTTCAAGACTCGACCTATTTCTGCTATTGCTCTATCCCAACAACGTATGTGGTGCAAAACGTCAAAGGATAAAACCATATCAAACTCGCCCCTTTCGAACGCAAGCTCTGTAGCGTCTGCTTCAAAGAATCTCAGATGCTCGTTCTCCGCGTGATCACTTTTTGCTCTTTTGATCTGCTCAGGATCTAGATCAATTCCTGTTACATCCCATTCATACTTTCTTGCCAAATATGACGTGAATATTCCGACACCACACCCTACTTCCAATACCCTTTTTACACTACTTGAATCAATTTCACCAAATAGTCGTTCCGCAATCCTTATATTCTTCCCAGCCTGCATTTTACTATTTACGAACTTTTTTTCAAATTTGCTCATCCTCATTTTGCCAGACTCCTTATCTTCATCCTATGACATTCGGGCGGGGCCACGGAATAACCTCGCCCGAAAATCCTTTGTCGATACAAGAAACCAGGTTTTTCCCAAAAACCTGGTTTCTCTGCCGCCTCATCCCAGCCCAAGCAGCCGCCCAATCTGGAAGATGAGCGTAGAGACCACCCATCCCAGGGCGGTCAGATAGACCGCGTTGAACAGCGTCCACTTGTCGCCGTACTCGTGGCGCTGGGCGGCCACGGCCACCATGCAGGGCACGTAGAGCAGGACAAAGACGTTAAAGGCCACCGCCTGCAGGGGCGTGAAACTCTCTTGCAGAGCCTCGACCAGCGCCGTATCTTCTTCCTCTCCTTCCTCCTCGCCCATCAGGTCCACGCCGGGGATGAGGCTGACGGTTGCCTTGACCGTGTCCACGGTGGCGTCCCAAAAGCCGACCACGATCTCGCCCAGGTCCTGGAAGAAAGTCGTCGGCTCCTCCGCTTCCTCTTCCTCCGCCCCGCCGACATAGATCTGGCTCATGGTGCCGACCACAACCTCTTTAGCCACGAAACCCGTCACCAGCGACCCCGCCGCCTCCCAGTCGCCAAAGCCGGCCGGCGCCAGCAGCGGAGCGATGGCCGCGCTACCCTTCCCAAACAGGCTGTCCCTCGGATTCTCCACCCCCCAGGGAATGTTCATCAGGAACCAGAGGATGACGGAGACCGCCATAATGATGGTCGTCGCCTTGCGCACAAAGACCGAACTGCGCTCCCACATGTGGATCAGGATGCCCTTCAGCGTGGGCAAGCGGTAGGGCGGCAGTTCCATCACAAAGGGGGACGGCGGCTTGCCTTTGAAGAGCGTGCGCTTGAGGACCATGCCGCTCACGATAGCCAGGACGATGCCCAACAAGTACAGGCCAAAGATGAACTGCCCGGCGTTATCGGGAAAGAATGCGGCGGCAAAGATGGCATAGACCGGCAGCCGCGCCCCGCAACTCATCATCGGCGCTAAAAAGCCGGTCAGCTTGCGGTCATCCTCGCTCTCCAGCGTCCGCGTGGCATATACGGCGGGCACAGTGCAGCCGAAGCCGATCAGCATAGGTATGAAGGACTTGCCGTGCAGCCCCAGCGCGTGCATCAACCGATCCATCACAAAGGCGGCGCGGGCCATGTAGCCCGAGTCCTCCAGCAGCGCCAGGAAAAAGTACAGGAATAGAAGCACCGGCACAAAGACCAGCACCCCACCCACTCCGGCGATGACGCCGTCCACCGTCAGCGACTCGAACCACGTGTCGCCCAGGCCGATGAGATTGAGGATCGCCACCACCCAGCGGGTAACGGGGCCACCGATGAGACCGTCCACCCAGTCCAGGTACGAGCCGGAGACCTCGGCCGTCATCTTGAAGACGAACCACATAGCGACCAGGAAGATGGGGATGCCCAGCACCCGGTTGGTGACGATCTTGTCAATCTTGTCCGAAAGCGTCAGCCGATCCACAGCCGGGCGGCGCACCACCTCTTTGATCAGGCCGCTGATGAAACCGTACCTGCGGTCGGCGATGATCGTCTCGGCGTCGTCGCCATAGACGTTCCGCAGGTGGGCCAGGCTCTTGCGGGCCTGGGTCAGAACCGCTGCCCCGCCTCCCGCAGCCTCGATCTTGGGAACAATCTCTTTATCCTCTTCCAGCAATTTGATAGCCAGCCAGCGAGAGGAGTAGCGCTCCGTCAGCGCCGGCGACTTCTCAATAGCCGCTTGCAGACGGGCGATCTCCTCCTCGACCTCGCGTCCATAATCAATGAGAAAAACCCCCCTGCTATAAGCCAGTTCGTGTGTTGCCATAATTCACCCTCCTTTGTTCATTGTTCATTGATTCATTGTTCATTGAACGCCTGCCACCCGGATGGCCGCGCCCAGCAATTCGTCAATCCCCTTGCCCTTGTTGGCGACTGTGGGCACCACCGGCGTGCCGTTCAGCCCCCGCGATAGCATCTCCGTATCAATGCGCAACCCCCGCGAATCGGCGATGTCGCTCATGTTGAGCGCGAGTACGAGCGGAACGCCCAGTTCCAAAATCTGGATCGCCAGGTAGAGATTGCGCTCCAGGTTGGCGGCGTCCACCACGCCAATCACCACGTCGGGCTTATCCTCGATGATGTAGTCACGCGCGATGACCTCCTCCAGCGAGTAGGCCGTCAGGCTGTAGGTACCGGGCAGGTCCACGACCTGGATTTCGTAACCGTCGCGCTTGCAGATGCCCTCTTTCTTTTCGACCGTCTTCCCCGGCCAGTTCCCTACGTGCTGGCGGGCTCCGGTTAGAGCGTTGAACACGGTGCTCTTGCCAGAATTAGGGTTTCCAGCCAGGGCAATAGTGAATTCCTTTGCCATTTGATCCTCCCATACATTTAGGTGCGATGCACTTTCCGAAGTGCGTTGCACCTTGATTGGATTGATCCGTTAATCCTATCAATCCGTGTTCTTAATCATGCATTACATTCAGTGGCTCGACCTCGATCTTGTGCGCCATACCACGCCCCAGTGCCAGCCGTGCGTCGTCCTTGAAGGCCACGATGAGTGGCCCCCAGGCGTCCGCCTGTACCACGCGCAGAGTCGTGCCCGGCGTCAGGCCCAGGTCCGCCAGCCGCTGGCGGATGCGCTGACCGCCGCGGATGGCGACCAGTCTGACATCCGCGCCAGGTGTAGCCATAGTAAGAGGCATCATACACACTCCTTTCCGCTAGGCCTCGACCTGTATGTGCTGGGCCTCGCTTTTGCGCAGCGAGAGGTTATACCCCTTGATCAGGAACTCAACGGGGTCGCCCAGGGGTGCCACGCGCACGACCTTGATGTCGGCCCCGCTCACCACACCCATGTCAAGGATGCGGCGGCGCACCGGCCCCTCGCCTCCTACTTTGACGATGGTTGCCCGTTCACCGGGCTCGAGTTGGTTCAGTGTCTTGACGCTCATAAGTTTGTCTCCTCTCTGCTAGTTTTGTTGGACGTAACCGTGCCCCTGGCGGGGCGTCTGTAGTTAATTGCGTATCACTCACTTCTTCGCTCCATCACCTCTTTGCTAATATTGCGACACATTAGCAATAATGAGGACACAAATTAAAACCCCTGCGAAAGAGCACCTCTATTCGCAGATGGCTTTACCCGCTCATCTCCCGCCGGCACTCAGCACAGTAGCCCCGCAAATTCAGGTGATATCATTCACCTTTCTCTGCCGTCACCTCGACAGTGACGTTGCGCGCCTCACTCTTGCGTAGGCTGAGGCTGTATCCCTTGACCTCAAACTCGACCGGGTCGCCCAGGGGTGCTACGCGCACCACTTTGATCTCGGCGCCGGTCACCAGTCCCATGTCCATCATGCGGCGGCGAACCGGCCCCTGGCCCCCCACGCGCACGATAATGCCGCGTTGCCCGACTTTCAACTCGTGCAAGGATACCTGCAGGGGCAGGTTCTGCATACTGGCGTCCTTCTGCTTCCCCTCGTCAAGATCGGAGCGTATGGGTGCAACTGCTGCCGCTGCGGACGACGTTCTTTCCGTCTCCATCTCCACTTCCACTGCCTCCACCAGCGGCCGCGCCAGCGACACGTGTGCCTCATCAACCCATACTAGCAGGCTGTCCTCCGCTGTTGCCATTACTGTCACCGATGCCCCCGGGCGTATTCCCTGTTCGTCCAGGAAAGCGCGCGCGGTCCCACTTACGTCGCAGCGAACCACGTGGCCGCGCTGCCCGGCCGAAAGCGCCGCCAGCGGGTGCAATGAGCGCGCCGGAAGGTCTTCGCTGTCTCTGGGAATGGGCTGCCCCAACGGGTTGACCGTGGGATGCTCCAGGAAAGCGTCCAGCCGGTCGGTCACCAGATCGGGCGTAGCGTGTTCCAACTGGCAGGCAGCGTCGTGAGCCTGGGCGTACTCGAGGCCCAATTTCTCCACCAGGAAGACCTCCCACAGCCGGTGGCGGCGCAGGACGCGGTAGGCCCGTTGCTCTCCCTCCGGCGTGAGCGACGCCCCTTTGTACGGCCGGTAGACCACCAACCCCTGCTCCTGCAATTTGCGGCACATCTCGTTGACCGAGACCGGGGAGATGGAGAGCGTCTCAGCCAGTTGGGAGAGAGGCACCGGCCGGCCATCCACCCGCAGCCGGGCGATGGTGACCAGATACATCTGTATGCTTTCGCTGAATGGAATCGATATTGTCCCGGTCATTGTTCATACATACCAGAAAATATACTCGACAGATTTTTAGGTCTGCCTTATTATAAAGCATAACCTTCCGTTTGTCAAGGGCCACCGGGGAATGTCACACATGTGGCTCCTGATTAGTCCATTCGTGCTTCACGCTTCACGTTTTCCACATTATGTAGTACAATGCGAAAGGCTTGTTTGCTCCGCACGGCGACGGTACGTTGGCCATTAGGGAGAAAGTTTCATTCAAACATACACAGGAGGAGAGCACCATGAAGAGTCACGAGGTTGATTACAAGATCTTTGGCGACGACCTTCAGTTCGTGGAGATCGAACTGGACCCCGGCGAGACCGTGATCGCGGAAGCCGGGATGATGATGTACATGGATGACGGCATCGACTTTGAGACCAAGATGGGGGATGGCTCAAAGCCGAAGGCCGGTTTCCTGGATAAGCTGGTGAGCGTTGGGAAGCGGGCGATCACCGGCGAGTCGTTATTCATGACGCACTTTACCAACTGCGCGCGTGAGGGTAAGAGGCACGCGGCCTTCGGAGCGCCCTACCCAGGGAAGATCATCGTCATTGACCTGGATGAGGCGCAAGGCGAGTTAATCTGCCAGAAGGACTCCTTTCTATGTGCTGCGCTGGGCACCGAGTTGACCATTGCCTTTAACAAGAAGATCGGGGCCGGGCTCTTCGGTGGCGAGGGCTTCATCCTCCAGCGGCTCCGCGGTGATGGCATGGTCTTCATCCACGCGGGTGGCACTATTGTGGAGAAGCGCCTCAACAACGAGAAAATCCTGGTCGATACCGGCTGCATCGTTGCATTCGAGACCACCATCAACTACGACATCCAGCAGGCAGGCAACCTGAAGTCTATGATTTTCGGTGGCGAGGGGCTGTTCCTGGCCACCATGCAGGGGACGGGCCGCGTCTGGCTCCAGTCGTTGCCCTTCTCCCGCCTGGCCGATCGCATCCTGGAGTTCGCGCCCTCGGAGGGTGGGAAGTCAATGGGTGAGGGTTCGATTGTAAGTGGGGCGGTCAAGTTTTTGCAGCAGTAAGCGAAGGCCAAGACCACCGGGAGCGGGAAAATCTGCCTTCTGCCATCAAGTGGTGCTCAACGGTCTGGCCCTGGACAGACCAGCCCTTGACCTGAGGATGGATGAACAATGCCGCTTTGGGGAGGGATTGAAGCAGGTGGTACGAAGTTTGTGTGTGCAGTGGGTACCGGCCCTGATGATCTGCGGGCGGAGGTGCGTTTCCCTACCACAGCGCCGGAGGAGACCATCGGTCGGGCTATTCGGTTCTTTCATCAGCAGCAGCAAAAGGAGACCCTGGCGGCTGTTGGCATCGCTTCTTTTGGACCAGTAGATCCGAACCCAGATTCGCCCACCTTCGGCTACATTACCAGTACACCCAAGCCATGTTGGGCTCATACCGATTTTGCTGGAACCGTCCGACGGGCACTGGGCGTGCCGGTTGGCTTCGATACCGACGTGAACGCGGCAGCCTTGGGCGAACACCGCTGGGGCGCTGCCCAAGGACTGGACACTTTCGTCTACCTGACTATCGGCACGGGCATTGGCGGGGGAGGCATGGTCAACGGCAGGCTGATCCACGGCCTGATCCACCCGGAGATGGGGCACGTCCGCATCCCCCACGACCGCGATATCGATCCCTACAGCGGATCTTGCCCATACCACGGCGATTGTCTGGAAGGGTTGGCGTCTGGACCGGCTCTGGAGGAACGTTGGGGGCAGCCGGCTGAGACACTACCCGCAGACCACTCAGCCTGGTCGCTGGAGGCTGAGTACCTGGCCTTGGGCCTGGTGAATTTCATCTGTGTCCTATCCCCCCAGCGCATTATCATGGGAGGCGGCGTGATGCAACAGCCCCGCCTTCTCCCGCTGGTGCGCCGGAGGGTGCGAGAACTGCTGAACGGCTACCTGCAGGTGGTTTCTATCTTGGATCGGACCGACGATTACATCGTGCCGCCGGGGTTGGACAGCCGATCTGGCGTGTTGGGGGCTATTGCGTTGGCGCAGCAGGTGGGGTTGCTCCATCAGGCCGCCAGCAGCTCCTCGCAGATGCGCACCGCTGCCACCGCGTCCGGCCCGTAGGCATCGCAGTCCATCTCTTCGATCAGGCGCGGGGTGGTGCATGCCCCGCCGATGACGACTTTCACCTGGGAGCGCAACCCTGCTGTAGGGGCAGGTCTCAGACCTGCCCCTACTCCCGCACCGCCTCGACGACGCACGTTGCCGGGACGTCCACGCCCAGGTCCACGACCTCGAACCCCGCCGCGCGCAGCATCGTGCCCACCAGGTTTCTGCCGATCTCGTGAATGTCCCCCTTCACGGTCGCCAGCACGATGGTGCCTTTGCCGTGCACATCGGTCGCCTTCAGCAACGGTTCCAGGGGAGCCAGGCCCTCCTTCATCACCTCGGCTGCTAATACGAGGTCGGTCAGGTAGTATTCGCCAGCCTCGAATCGCTCGCCCACTACCTGCACCCCAGCGCTGAGGCCATCGTTCAGCACGGCTCGCGGTTCGGCTCCGGCCTGCAGTGCGTCGCGCACTTGCGCCGCCACCTCATCAATGTCCAGATCGGCTACCGCTCTATTGCATTCTTAAAGCGCTGATGAATCTCGGGCCAGGAATCCGCTGCCCAAAACCGCGCCATCTCCAAAGCAAACTGCTCTGGTAGAAGGTTGACAAGTGCTCGGCAGAGCACATACGCAGCACGTGCTTTTTCATCATCGGGATTCCAGACCGCGCGTGCTTTGTACTGGCCGTCGCGCCAGCCTTCAAATATCCACTCCTCACCGCCAGTCCCCACCATCCTCAACCAGCCCAACTGTTCCAACGATGAATCGTCGGTCCAGAACTTGCTCTCCTCAATGGCAGCCAGGAGGCTGTCCCATTTCTCCGATGCCAGTGTCCATTCCGTTTCCTGCGAGAGCGGATCGGTCTCGCCCTCACGCTCTCCCCGGCCACTGCCAAGTTTGGCGATGGCCTGGAAGCGCACCGTTTCGCCTCCAGTTGCCCAGACCCGGATGACCAGCGGCGCAGAAGAGGCAGGCAGGCAAGTGAAGCGATAGGCTTTCGAGACGTTTTCTCCCGCTTCAAGAGCCCATTGGGATAACGATGTTTCGCCCATCGCCGCCAGGTATGCTGCATACCAGACGTTGTCAAACAGCCGGCGCGAGTTGGCCAACAATAGCAGGGCGTTAACCATCTTGGTCATCTTGTGCCCACTCTGCTTGATCGTACGAGTACAGTAGCGCCGCTCCTCCTCTGATAACGTCGCATACTCCTCGTCCAACAACCCGGCAAAACCAACGATCATTCCCACCGGACTCCTGAACTCGCTGATCACGTAGCGAGCCACGTCGTCCAGGTCCTGGTTACGTGCCTGGAGGTCGGCGGCGCATCGGCACAGCGACTCCCGCAGGCTGGCCAACTCTTTGATGGTCTGCTCTTTGGTCTTGTCTTCGTCCTTCATCTTTTCGCCTCCCAAACGTAAAGGGCCTTTAGATAACGACGAGCACTGCGCAGTCGCCGCTGCAGCGCTTTGAGTGCCTCCGGATTGGGCAAATATTCCCGCGCTTCCTCGTCTGGGCCGTTGGACAAGATGCCATCTTGTCCTACCTCTGGCTCGCGCGGCGGCTATGGAAAGCCGCCCTACAACATAAGTGGATCGTCTTGTTGACGAGGTGTAGGGCTGTAGGTCCCTTCCCAAGCGTCTGTTAGCACTGGTCTGTGAACAGCCCCCCTTCGACCAGGACATCCCGCAAGGCCTGGCGCTCGCCCTCGGTGAGGTCTAGCAGCGGTGAGCGGACGGGGCCACCGTAGTAGCCCAGCATGTCCAGGGCGGTCTTCAGGCCCGCGATGCCAAAGCGGGCTGTGACCGCCGCGTTGACCGGGATCATCCGCCGCTGAAGCCCGGCGGCCTCATCCCACTGCCCCGCTTTGAACAGCCGATAGATGTCTACAGATTGTTGGGGAGCGACGTTGGCCAGTGCCAGTACGCCACCCACAGCGCCGAGGGTCAGTCCAGCGAAGAAAAAGCCCGCGGCCCCGGCCATCACCTGACATTCACATTCTTCGGCGCGGCCGGTCAGCCGCACGACGTCGGCCAACTTGGCGATGTTGCCACCGCTGTCCTTCACGCCAATGATGTTGGGATGGCGGGCAGCGCGAGCGATGGTGGCTGCGTCCATGTCCACGTGGGTGAACTTGGGCACATTGTAGAGCACCACCGGGATGGGCGAGGCCTCGGCCACCGCCTGGTAGTGATAGACCAGGCCATCGGGCGTCATTTTGCCGTCGAAGTAGTTGGGCGTGACCAGAAGGGCTGCGTCGGCGCCGACCCGGGCAGCCTGGCGGGTCAACGCGATGGTCTGGCGCGTCGATTCGCAGCCGGTACCGGCGATCATCACCCTGTCCGATGGAATGGCCTGACGGGCTGTTTCCCAAACGCGCAGTTTTTCCTTCTCGGTCAGGTAGACCGCCTCGCCGTTGGAGCCCAGGACCACGTATCCGGCCAGGTCGTATTGATTCCAGCGTTCGAGATTATTGACCAGGGCCTGGGTCGTTACGTCTCCCTGTGCGTCGAAGGGCGTGGGAATGGGGGGAAACACCCCGCTCAACGAGACAGTAGATTTGTTCATAGTTCTGACCTTTCGCTCAGCAGTGATCGGAGCAGAGCCAGCAGCTCAGCCAGGCCGTACGGCTTGATCAGGTAGGCATCGGCGCCGATCTCGGCTGCCGTATGCTGGTCGGTGGGCTGATCACTGGACGAAATAACCACCACCGGCACGTCAGCCGTCTGGGGATCAGTTCGCAGCCGGCTAAGGATCTCGAGGCCATCCATCCCGGGCAGCAACAGGTCGAGCAGGATCAGGTCGGGCGGGTCGGCGTGGGCCATCTCCAGCCCCTGAAGCCCGTCCGATGCGACGAGCACCCGGTATCCCCTGGGGCCGAGCGTCCGTTTCATGAGCCTGGCACCTTCGGCATCATCTTCGATCATCAGAACGGTTGGTTCCATATTGCTCTCCCTCATGTGTTAGTGTGCGGCTTTGCCCCAGGTCTGGGGGCCTGGTGTACCGCACCGGTATATTGTAGCACATATCCTCGATTTTGAGTAAGTCGCGCGGTTGTTCCACGCTCGGCCGCTGCCAGGCGGGAGGCGATTGGTTCACTGGTAGAAGCGGCCGTTTCCTCATGGGACATGGGGTGATGGAGGTGCCAATATGGGGCGGCGGGTGGGCCAATATGGGACATTGTCCCATAGACATAGCCTTCGGGAAGGGGTATACTATATCAAAAAGTATGTTCTTGGGAGGCAATTGTGTTCAAGGACAAGTGTTTTCTTGCCATAGATGACTCTGTCGCCGTCCGCAACTACCTGCGAACCATCCTCACCCGGCAGGGCGCGGGTGTGGACGTCGCGGCCACCGGTCGGGAAGGACTGGAGATGTGCACTGGCGATGAGAAATACGATCTCATCCTGCTCGACTTGATCCTGCCCGATTTGAATGGCATTGACGTACTCAGGCACATCCGCCAGGAGGACTACGAGACCGCCGTGGTCATACTCACTGGCGTCGGCGGAGTGAAGTCGGCTATTGCCGCCGTGCAACATGGCGCGGATGCCTATGTCGAGAAGCAGGACATCGCGGCGGGTAGCGACCTCGATGAATTCTTCTATACCCTCGGGCAGGCACTCGATCGTCGCGCTGGTCCCGTCGCCCAGAGGTATCTCCAGGAGGTCAGGACCGATTTCTACTCGATGGTCACGCACGACCTGCGCAACCCTGCTGGCTACATTCTGACCGCGATCCAAATACTGCTCGATGGCGGTGCCGGGCCGCTCACACCCGAGCAGGCTGAGTTTATCGACATCATCCAGCAGTCAGCCAACAAAATGCTCAGCCTGATCAACGACTATCTCGACTTTGCCAAGATTGACGCTGGTTACCTGCGCCTCGACCTGGGCGACGTCGAACTGCGCGACGTGGTGGAGGCCAGCGCTCGTCTCTCCCGCTTGCAGGCTCAGTCCAAGAACCAGACCCTCACCCTCGACCTGCCGCCCGACCCTGTACCTGTCCGCGCCGACTCCGAACGGCTCCTGCAGGTGCTGGACAACCTGCTGTCGAACGCGATCAAGTACACGCCCGAGGGCGGGCGTATCACAGTGCAGTTGCGCGTGGAGGATGGGCGGGCCGTGTTCCGCGTCAGCGACACGGGGATCGGCATCCTGCCGGCCCAACTGCTCGCTCTGTTCACCAAATACCATCGCGTCCCTGGTGAGGCCACCGTCGGCATTTCCGGCACTGGGCTGGGGTTGCTCATCGTCAAAGAGATCATTGAGGCCCACGGTGGCGCCGTCTGTGCTGAATCTGAAGGCGTGCGGGGGAAGGGAACGACGTTTGTAGTGAGTATTCCGCTTGGGCAGACGGCGGAGTGAGGATGGAAAGTCGGAGGCAGGGGAGGATGTCATGAACATCGAGGATTCCAGCGACTTCCTGTTCTACTACGAACGACTGCATCACCCGGACGAGCCTGTCCGCCAGGCTGCCTGTCTGGAGTTGACCGTGATCGGGCAGCCCTTTTCAGACGCTCTGCTGTTGGAGGCGTTAGCGGATTCCAGCCCCCGCATCCGGCAAATTGCCGCCGATGGGCTGATCGAACTGGCTGGTGAGGACACGATCGAGGGGCTGGCCGAGATGCTGCGCCTGGAAGATGCGGCCGCGCGCAACCAGGCTATGGAGGTGCTGGCCCGCCTGGGCGTTCGCTCGCTGCCAGCCATGGAGAGCAGGCTCTCCGACCCAGATGGCGACGTGCGCATCTTTGCTGCCAACGTGCTCGGAAACGTGGGTGATGCGGCTGCCTTCGAATCGCTGCAGGCGTCGCTGGGTGACCCAAACGAAAACGTCCGCTACGCGGCGGCGGAAGCGCTCGGCAAGATCGGCGACCGGTGGCGACGATAGAACAGAATGCCCACCGCCCCCAACGGCAACGCCAACGCGGAGAAGGGGCAGAGTCCGCCGGATGGCTCTTCCTCTATGGGAGTGGCTGGCGGGGTTCCCTCAGCCGGCGGCTGTGCCTCGCCGGTGACAAGACCGATATCATCCACCCAGAGAGTCCCTTCGTTGCGGGTCTCACCCGCGCCGAGGCTGAATCCGAAGCCGGTCACCCGCGCCGGGTCCAACTCGGCTAGCCCGCCCTCATCTGCCCACTCCGCCCGGACGAAGTCCGCCCACGGGAAGACAAACTGGCTCCATCCCTCTGTGCTCTCCGCCGTGGTCTCGAAATACGTCTCGAAGGGGGTTGGCCCGGCGGGATCGCCGGCGAGCAGCATCAGCGTGACCCACTGGCCTGCCTGATCAGAGTGGAGCCACAGGGAGAGCCCCGCGCTGCCGTTCCAGTCCTGGGGCGACTCGAAGTATCGCCCGCAATCTCCCCACCCGTCGGGCGCCATGCTGTAGTGAACGCGCAGGGAGGCCGCCCCGCTGTGGGCACTCCCTGTGTCTGGGCTGCACTCGACAGTGGAGCCTGTTCCATCGGTGCTGGCCTCCCAGTGGTCGGCGGTGGATTCGAAGTCGTCAATCAAGCCCGCCATGGGCGGCGGCGCGACGGGGAGCGGGGGCTGGGTGGTCTGTTCCACGGGCGGCGTGGTGGCGGGTGTGGGGCGCGGGGCCCCGGTGTGGGCACTGCGGACCGCCTGGTCAACGAACGCTACGAACAGCGGGCCGATCGTGCGGTTGGCCTGTTCGTTGGGATGCGCATCGTACTCGTCGGCCCGGTACTCGGGCCGCAGGAAGTCGTCGTCGCCCGCCAACAGGCCGAAGAAGTCGAAGACGAAGACGTTGGGATGCCCAGCCAGGTACTCGTCCGACTGCAGCCAGTTCGCGAAGGCGCGCGCCCGCGCGGCCTCCGTGGGGTCGCTGTTGAAGGGAACCTGCGGTGGCTGGGTGACGATGATAAAAACCTTGTCCGGGTACTGGCCCGCCCGGTCCCGGATGGAGCGGTAGTAGGACTGGTACTCGGCCAACTGTCCGTCGCTCCCGATGTTGCTGACCGGGAAGCAGGACTTGAAGGCGATGATATCGTACTGCATCAGATAACTGAAGGTGTTGTCCGGCGGGTCGTGCAGCGGCTGGGCGAAGATGGCGGCGAAGCCGTCGGGGTCGGTGTTGTCGCCCGGCACGTCGAAGTTGGTGCCAGTATACGATCCGTCGGCCAGGCGCAGCCCCTCGTCGTTGTAGCCGTGGTCGTAGAACTCGTAGCCCAGGGCGGTGAGTCCCTCCCGCACATTGCCCTGCTCGATGAGGTTCTCGCCGCAGGAGTGGTGCAGGAAGATGACCCGGACGGATTGGGCAAGAGAGGGGTGGTTCGCCACCAGGAGGAGGGTGAACAGGATGGATAGGATGCAAGGGACGAAGAGCCTGCTCACGCTGCGATGTGGATGGGGTAAGGGTTTCATGTCATCTGGCTCCTTGTCTGTGTTCCCGCTTCGCCTCGAGTCGACGAGCTGGGTGGGACGCAGATGCACGCAGATTTTCGCTCGCCCCCGCTGTTGGGCGAAGGTCTCTGACCGAGCCCTGCCCGGCTGCGGTCGGAGACCTTGCCGAGCGAAACTTTTTTGTCCTTGGGGGTGAGTCAAGGGTCGTAGTGACTGCGTCCAGCATTCCGTGGCTGCCTACAAAAACTCCGTGACGCTCACCTGCGTGTAGATCTCCCGCCCCTCCAGTTCCTTGAAGAAGGGCTCGGGATCCAGTACTGCCTCGGGGGGATGGACCCCCGCCGGGATGCGGCCCTCGGCCAGCCAGATAGCGGCGCGGGCCGGGGCCACGCCCGTAGGGAGCGCACCCTTGCAGGTCAGCGTGCCCAGCCGGTAGGTCATCGTCCTGCCGTCCTTTGTCCCGCGTACCTCGGTGACGATTTCCTTGACCCAGTCCGGGGGCCGATTCCTGGGAGGGGCCAGGAAATCGGTGATGGGCGGGACATACCCGGACATCAGCGCCACCAGGAGGTCGCGCGGCACGACCGGCTGCCCTTTCACCTGCACCGGTTCCCGCCCGGCAAAACCGAAGTCCGCCAGGACGCGGATCTTCTCCACCGTCTCTTTTGCCATTCCCCAGTAGTCGATCTTGAAGAAACACTCCTGCACACCCTTGTCGCGGAAGGTGATGGGGATGGTGGCGATCTCGGAGTGGAGGGAGAGGTGCATCGGCAGAAGTCCGATGGGTGGGGTGAACCAGTAGTCCTCGAACTCGCTCAGCGGCTCGCAGGCGCTGAACTCCCCGTCCCGGTAGACCATTGGTGGCATCGTCAATTCATCCACGATGGTAGGGACGGCGTAGGTGAAACGGACGTCGCCGGGCGGGGGTGGCTTGATGCCGTCGTAGATGCGGATGTACTCGATGGTGTCCAGCCGGTCCGCCGCGTAACGGGCCTGGACGTTGGGCACGCCCGGTGCGGAGCCCACCCCTGGCACCGCGCTCAACCCTGTCTCAACGAAGAGGTCGTTCAGTTTCAGTTGCTTGCGGGTGGTGTGGAAGAGGCCGCCCATGTCAGTGTAGTGGACGGTAGCCTCCAGGCAGGCTTCCATCACCGGCAGGTTCGTGTAGTACACGGTACTGTTCAGGCAGGCCGCCGCGCCTCTCAGGACGCCGACCAGCGCGTCGTGGTCGTTGATGTCCACCTGCTGGATGGTTATCTTTGGGCTTGCGATGGTCTCCGCTACTGTGCGGGCCTGAGCCAGGTCTCGGTCAGCGATGACCACCTCTTGCACGCGCTGGTCGCCTGCCAAGTCCTGCACAGCGATGCAGCCCATCTTCCCCGCGCCGCCCAATACGACGATTTTCATTGTTGCCTCCTGTGTGGTATAACTGTGACCTACAAGGACAGCCGTTGTCCCAGATCGAGTGTCAACGCCCGTCGGTAGACCGCGGGCAGGATGGCTGCGTATTCGCCCCAGATGCCCAGGGCGATGTAAACGATGACCTCGTCTGGAGACTCGCGGCCCGGTCTCCGCCCCGCCACGACGTCGGGCCACTCGGCATATACATCCTCGAACCCGAACCGCTTCTTCTGGGCCAACTTTTTCAGCTCCGGGATGCGCTGGCTGACGTAGTGCCAGTTGTCCACCACCACCTTACTGGCTCCAGTGATGACATCCAGCGCCACCTCCTGGTGGGAGCCCAATCGGGCCACGAAAGCCCCCGGCCGCAGCCAGGCCCGTTCGACCAGCGGTTGATCGCCAGTGGTGACCGTGATGACGATGTCAGCATCACGCACCGCCTGCTCTCGTTCCTCCAGCGGGACGGGCTCCACCGGGAAGTCCATCTCCGGCCCCAGTTCCGCCGCATACGCCTCCGCTGCCTGGGACAGGATGTCTACCACGCAGGCCCGGCGCAGGTGGAAGCGATGGCTCAGTGCCCGCAGGTGCATCCGCCCCAGTGACCCGGCGCCAAAGATGGTGACCGTCGTCGAATCTGAACGGGCCAGGTGAGCGGCGGTCACGGCGGTCGAACCGCCGGTTTTCAGGGCGGTCACCCAACCACCTTCCATCAGGCATACCGGCAGGCCCGTTTCGGCGTCGAACAGGAGCACCATCGACGAGGTCGTGGAGCAGCCGAACTGCTCCGGGTTGCTGGGAAAGAAGCTGAAAGTCTTGACGAAGGCCAGTTTTTCGCCCAGCAGATAGCCGGAGAAGGGCTTGATGAAACCCGCCTCGCCGACGGGCATGTAGAACTTGTCACCGGCGACCCGGCCGGCCGCGTCGGCCTGGATCCCCCTTTCGGCCAGATCCACCGCCTCGGCCACGCTTAGCGTCTGCTGGACATCGGCTTCGGTGAGGTAGAGCATAGACTCGGGTATAGGCATAATGTCCTCCTGACTGGGGCAGGTCTCAGACCTGCCCCTACCAACCATGTGTCAACCTTCCACCTGTTCGTGGATCTCGATGCCCCGCTTGCGCAGTTCGGCGAATAAGACATTGGGATCAATAGCCGTCTCTGGGGGCACGACACCTTTCACTTTTACGTCGCCCCGGGCGATCATCTGCGCGCCGACGCTCAGCGGGATGGCAATATTCTTGTAATAGGCTGCCGAACCGCCCCATTCCTCCTGCGGTGGGTGGCGATTCCAGAGTGTGATCTTGACTTCGCGTCCGTCCCGCTTGCCATAGACTTCCACCACCAAACCGTAAGCCCACAACGGGGTCTGCTTGCTCTCCGGCAATTGGAGCAGGAGTTCGTACATCATCTCGAACGGCGTGGTCTGGACACCTTTGACGGTGATGGGCTCCTCGCTGTAGAGGCCTGATTCCAACATAACCTTTGTCAGCCGCATGGCGTGGGGTGGGAAGCAGCCGTGCACCGAGACCGCCTTGGCCCCCAGGCTCTTGGGCATGGTGCGTGTCTCCGGATGCGGGATGTAACACACCTCCTGCTCGCCGATGGGGCCAGGGAAGTTCACTGTCTTCAGGCCCGCGAACGGGCCGACCCAGTGGAACTGGCTATCCTTGTAGTATACCCGCTCTTCAGTCTTGGGGTGGAACTCCCAGAGGAGAGTGATGAGCAAACCAGGGGCAGGAGCCGGGCAGCGGAAGGCAGCGAAGTTGATCTGAATCTCATCCACCTCGTCCAGTTGGTCTGCGCCGCGCCTCGCCATGGCGTTGGTGATGCCAGGCGTGGCGCCGACGCCGGGGATAAAGACGATGCCTTTCTCCCTGGCGGCCGTGTCGTAATCCCACTGGGTTTCCTCTGTAGAGACGTCCAGGCCATCGACGCCGACCTCGACACAAGCCCGCGTGACGGCCAGGTCATATTTCCAGGGCAATCCGTTGAGGATTACATCGAAGTCTTTGAAGGTCTTGACCAGCCCGTCGTAGTCTTCGGCGTCCACTCTGAGGACTTCCACGCGTGGATCGCCGATCTCGGCGGCCAGTTCCTCCGCTGCGGCGACATTGTGGTCGCCGATGACGATTTGGTCGAAGTCAGAGAACTCGGCCAGGTCGCGGGTGGCGTGCTGGCAGACGGCGCCAGCGCCGCCCAAAGATAAGATTTTCATTGTTCGCTCCTTGTCAATAGTGATGTGGTGTCCCGGTAGGGGCGCGGTCACCGCGCCCCTGCTATAAGATACTGCCTCTAACTCTCCTTGACCGTCTTCACCGCGTCCTCGAAGTAGTTTAGTGTATCGTCCACATCCTGCTCCGAGTGTGCGGCGCAGACGAACCATGGTTCACGGCCGTCGGGATCGGGAATCGCGCCGTTGTGCACCAGGGCCATCATGATCTTTTCGTACAGGTCGTTGTCCGAGTTGGACCAGGTGCGGTAGTCGGTTGGCTCCTCTTCGCAGAAAGCGATGCCGAACATTGACGGGACGCCCAGTATGTGGTGGGCCACGCCTGCGTCGGTGAGGATACGGCTGATGCCCTCCATCAACGCTTGGCCGCGCGCTTCGATGGTCTTGAGCGCGTCGCCCTGGGCGATGATCTCTAAAGTGGCGTCGGCGGCGGCAGTGCCGGCCACGTTGCCGCAGTAGGTGCCGCCATGGGCTGTGCGGCCTGGCCCGACGCTGTCCATGACCTCCCTCCTGCCACCGATGGCCGCGATGGGGAAACCGTTGCCCATCGCCTTGGCGTAGGTGGCCAGATCGGGGATCACGCCGAAGACTTCCTGCGCGCCGCCGGGGGCGATGCGGAAGCCGGTCTTGACCTCGTCCATAATCATGATGATGCCATACTCGTCGCACAGATCGCGGATGTGCTCCAGCCAGCCAGGTTGGGGCATGATGCTTGCCGCGTTGCCCATGATCGGTTCAACGATGATCGCCGCCACGTCACTCCAGGTCTGCTTGACCGTGTGCTCCAGCGTCTCAAAATCGTTGTAGGGCAGGGTGATCACCAGGTTGTGGATGGCCTTGGGGATGCCAGAGGAGACCGGCGCAGGAATAGGGCTGCGGCGGTGCCCCAGCGACGAGGCCGGCGACGAGGCGGTGGAGAAGAGCATATAATCGTACATGCCGTGGTACTGTCCCTCGAACTTGATGATCTTTTCGCGGCCGGTGTGGGAGCGGGCGAAACGCAGGGCGTGCATGGTTGTCTCACCGCCCGAGTTGGCGAAGCGGACCTTGTCCACGCCAGGGCACATCTGCACGATCCGTTCGGCGACCTTGACCTCCAGTTCATGGGTAAAGGCGAAGAGTGTGCCGCCCTTGATGGCCTCGGAGACCCTTTCTACAACAGCAGGGTGTCCGTGCCCCAGGATGACCGGGCCGAAGCCCAATCGGTAGTCAATGTAGCGATTGTCGTCAAAGTCCCAGATGTACGCCCCTTCGGCGCGGGCTACGCCGATGTCTTCCCCCTCGCCCCACCAGCGAAAGTTCGATGAGACGCCAAAGGGCATGACCTGGCGGGCGCGTTCGAAAAAAGCTTTCGTTTTCTCTGTGCTGTGAATCATTGGAATCATTGTTGTCCCCCTCTAGTCTTTAGCCTTCTCTCGGGCTCGTTTCTGAATACGGTCCAATTCGCGTTCGACGTCCTCGTCGAGGGGTAGCGGCTGGTGGGTCGCCAGGATCTGCTCTGCCTTCTTATGGGCTTCTTCAAGGAGCGTGGGTCTTCCAGTGGTATTCCATCCCTCAAAAGTGTCGTGCACGCCGAACTTGCTGACGTACCACTCGCCGCCACGGATGCCATCCACCGTGGAGCGCTCGGCCAGGAAGTTGCCGCCCGGCCCGGCGCGGCTAATCACTTCCTCCAGCCATTTGCCCTCATTGGCGACAATGCCCCGATGGGCCTGTTTGCACATCCTGAAGACCTCAACGTCGATCAGCAATTGTTCGAGGCTGAGGATCATTGAGCCGCCCAACAAGCCGGGCCCTACCAGGATGTCCGGCCAGGATAACACTGGCAGCAGCCCGTTCAGCGCCCGTTCGTAGGCGGCCTGAATGCCCGGAACGTGGTGATCTGTTCCCAGGCCCGAAGCCTCCACCGGCAGGCCATAGTAGCGGGCCATCTCAATGGCGGCAGCGTTAAGCAGTCCATTCTCGATCGCGCCACCGCTGTACCGCCCGGAGCGTGGGTCCATAGTCGACAGAGCGGGGGCATAGATGAACGGTGTACCTGGTGCGGCCGCCTGTATCAAACAGAGCACAGCCAGCACCTCACAGTTGCCGATCACAGTGGTGGAGATCAAACTGCCGGGGGCCGTGGCCCCCATCAGTGGCATAGGCATGACCGCTACCGGGATGTCCCATCCCAAAAGTGCCAGGTAGGCGTCGGTATACGGCCCCTCGATGACCAGAGGCGACTGCGGGCACAGCAAGAACGACAGCGGATGCTGGCGGCGGATGGTCTCCTTGTCGCCAAAGATCACCTGCAATACTTCCAGCAGCCAGGGTGCCTGCTCTGGGTTACTGGTTGGGTCCTGCACGTGTTTGGAAAAGTTACGGAAAAGGTCTCGCAAATACGTGACGAAGTCGGCCATCGTGTCACCGCGATCGCTGGCCTCGACCATACACCAATAGACGCCGACCTCATCCAGCGCGTCAATCAGGCGGGTTGCCTCCAGCCAGTCGTTGGTCGTAGCAAGCCGGCGCTTTCCTGTCTCCCGATCGAGGGCAAACATAGCCTCACCATCTGCGATGAGAGTACAATCCCCCTCGTTCATATGCAAGTCCCAACCCGGCCTGCGCGCTCCGAGTGTGAACTTTTTGGGTGCGGAGCGAAGCGATTCCTCGACCAGTGTCTGCGGAAAGCGCACGACGTTTGTGTTCTCGTCCACCTCCGCCCCGGCATCCTTGAGGATCTGACGGCCTTGGACCGTGTCCACTCGCACGCCGGTCTTGGCCAGGACCCTCAGCGTGCGCTCGTGCACCTGCGCCCGCTCGTCCTTCGAGAGTACCTGCAGCAGTGTTCTCACTTCCTGCTCCTTTTTCGTATTGCGTGTGGCGTGCCGTACCACTTGTTCATTGTTCATTGGTTACATCTTCGATTACCAGCCTCTCAACTTAGTTCGCGTTCCGCCGCTTGGAGAATGCGCTTCAGTTCGGCCTGCTGCGCTTCGTCCAACGGCTCCGGGTGATGGTGCTCCAGAATCCATTCCGTCTTCTCGCGGGCCACCTCGATCGGGTCGCGGTAACCGCCTCCTCCTTTCGCCTTCTTTCGGGGCTGGGCGGTCAGGTCGGAGAACCAACACTGGCGCAGATGATCGCGGGTGTGCGGATGGCGGAGAAAATGGCCCCGTGGCCCCACTTTCTTGATCACGTCCAACGCCAGTGCCTTGCGGCTGGTGTCCAGGCCTGCCGCGTCAATGCGGACATGGTGATAGATATCCGTGTCCAGGACCAGTGCCTCGGGGTAGAGTACTGTGCTGCCTTTCAGCAGCCCCATGCCGTTGCCGGTCTCTGCCCCGCACAGCGCACACAACAGCAGGCAGACGCCTTCCGACGTGCCCGCTTGCCAGCCTGGCTCTGGGGCATCCGTGCCAAAGACGCCGGCCAGCGTGGGCACCCCCCACATATGGGCCAGTTCGACTCCAATCGCGTAGACATACGAGTCGATGGATAGGCAAGCACCTGTCCGCGGGTGCATCACACCCGGCATTAACGAGTGATAGGTCGGTGCACCAGGATAGGCCATCTGGATCAAGACCATGGCCGCCACGATCTCAGCGTCGGCGACCACAATCGTCCCTGCAGCCGTCGCGGGCGCGGTCGAACCGGTGTTGGCCATGGACATAAAGCCCACCGGCAAGCCTGCCTCGGCGAAGATCAGCGCCGATTCCATGCCGCCTCTATCCTGCCCTAGCGGGGCGATAGTGCACACCAGCGACGAGAGGGGCGGGCGCTCGCGCATCGTCGCTTCATCCCCGGCGATAACCTTCGTCATCTCGACAGCGTAGCGGGCCATCGGCTCATCCATCACCGTCTCGGTCTGCACGTGCTTGACTGTGTTGTTGAACGAGCCGTCCAGTTCGTGCAACGGCGCTGTCGCTGGGAAATCCTGGGGGCTGACCATGGGCCAGTAAAAGCCGACGGAGGACAGATAGTCTGCCACACGGGCCGTCTTGGCCACGTCCTCCTTCACCGAAGGTCTCTGCCGGCGCGTCTCGAAGTCAATCGTCTCTACTCCACAGCCGTCGGTTCCACAGTACATCACCGTTCTGTCGAGTTTCAGGTCGTGGGCGGCCGAGCGCGCACCCAAGGTGTAGAAACGCGGCGCGTGGGACATAACCTCCAACACCACGCCGGCCGGCAACTTGACGGTCTGGCGCTCATAATCTACCTGTGCCCCGTGCTCGGCGTAGATGTTCATGGCCTTTTCTGAAGGGCAGTGGATGCCGGTCTCCTCTAGAACCTCCAGTGTGGCCGACTTGAGCTGTCCCAATTGTTCGTCGCTCAGGATGCGCACGTGATAGCCGGGCGCGATTGGCTGTAGTTCCGGTGTTTTACTGGGCATTCTGTTCCCTTTCTGAGAAAACGCTAGTTTTCTCCCTGACGCTCTATAACCAGTACCGATTTCCTAACGCTTCAGAAACCGGGTTTTTCGGAGAAAACCCGGTTTCTTCCGCCTGTCAACTCATCAGTTTCCTAACTCCCGCTCAGCCGCCTTGAGGATCCGGGTCAATTCCGCCTGCTGTGTTTCGCCCAGCGGTTCCGGGTGATGGTGCTCCAGAATCCATTCCGTCTTCTCCCGGGCCACCTCGATTGGGTCACGGTAGCCGCCTCCCTCCCTGGGCTGAGAGGTCAAGTCGGAGAACTCCCGCTTGCGTATATGGGTACGGGTGTGCCGCTGGCGGAGGAAATGCCTTCGCGGCCCCACTTCCTTGATCACGTCCAGTGCCAGCGCCTCCCGGCTGGTGTCGAGGCCGGCAGCGTCAATACGCACCCGGTGGTAGATGTCGGTGTCGAGAATCAGTTCCTCGGGATAGAGCAGCGTGCAGCCTTCCAGCAGACCCATGCCACTGCCAGTATCCGCCCCGCACAGCGCACACAACAGCAAACAGGCAGCAGACTCCCCAGCCGATTGCCAGCCAGGTGTCAAGGCGTCCGTGCCAAAGATGCCGGCCAGCGTGGGCACTCCCCACATGTGGGCCAGTTCCACCCCTGCCGGGTAGAACAGTTCTGCCTCCCAGGTGGTGCCCAGGTAGGCCCCCGTCCGCGGATGCATGGTGCCGGGCATAAGCGAGTGATAGACCGGAGCGCCGGGGTAGGCCATCTGGATCAACACCATGGCGGCCACAATCTCGGCGTCGGCGGTCACGATCGTCCCGGCGACGGTCGCGGGCGCGGTCGAACCGGTGTTGGCCATAGACATGAATCCCACCGGCAGGCCCGCCTCGGCAAAGGCCAGCGCCGACTCCATCCCGCCCTCGTCCTGCGCCAGCGGGGCGATGGTGCAGACCAGCAATGAGAGCGGCGGGCGCTCGCGCATCGTCGTGTCATTCCCAGCGATGACCTTCGCCATCTCGATGGCGTAGTGGGCCGTCGGCTCATCCATCACTGTCTCGGTCTGTATGTGTTTGACGGTGTTGTTGAACGAGGCTTCCAGCTCGTGCAGCGGCGCTGTGGGCGGATGATCCTGAGCGCTGACGATGGGCCAGTAGAACCCGATGGAGGGCAGATAGTCTGCCACGCGGGCCATCTTGGCCACGTCTTCCTTCACCGAAGATCGCCGCTGGCGGCTCTCAAAGTCAATCGTCTCCACCCCGCAGCCGTCGGTGGCGCAATACATGGCCGTCCCGTCAAGTTTCAGGTCGTGGGCCGCCGAGCGCGCCCCCAAGGTGTAGAAACGCGGTGCGTGGGACGTGGCCTCCAATACCACGTCGGGCGGCAACTTGACGGTCTGGCGCTCAGAATCTACCTGTGCTCCGTGCTCGGCGTAGATCGCCAGCGCCTTTTCTGAGGGGCAGTGAACGCCGATCTCTTCGAGAATCTCCAGTGTGCCTGACTTGAAGTGCTCCAGTTGCTCGTCGCTCAAGATGCGCAAGTGGTAGGCAGGGACAATCGGCTGTAGTGGAGGTGTCTCGCTGTGCATCATATAGTCTCCTTACCGCATATAGCGTTGGACTGAAGTTGATCGTGGTATTCACTGTCGGTTGCCGTTTCTCCTTCGTAACGTCTATAGCCGATAGCAGTTGGTCAGAAGATAATCTCAGCACCTTTCATGGCAGTTAGTCTCGCCGCCTCAGGGAACCACTGAGCAGCCAGGTGCCTTCGTGCGTTTCCCACTCGGCGGGCATACGATAATCTTGACAACTTGACACTTTTCCACTCACGATCTCCTCCTCACGAGACCTCACGGCTCTCAAGAATACGTTACCGTATCCTTTCCGCCTCGCGCTCGGCTGCCGCCAGGATGCGGTCCAGTTCGGCCAGCACTTCCTTGGGCAAGGGCCGGGGATGGTGTGTCTCATTGAGCCGTTTGAATTCCTCCAGCGCCATCTCGCGTGGGTCGCGCAGGCTACCATCGGGCCCCTTCTGTCGCAGCAACGGGGACAACCGGAAGTCACGGATGTGCTTGCGGGTGTGCTTCTGCATCAAGAAGTGGCTGCGTGGCCCTACGTCCTTGATCACATCCAGCGCCATGTCCGCCTCATCGAACTCGAACCCGTGCAGCAGGTCATAAGCGTTTTGGCAGATTTCGTGGTCGAGGATCACCTGCTCGGGATAGAGGATCATGGATCCTCCCACCAGTCCCATGTAGCCGCAGATCTCACCACCGCACAACGGGATAAAGGCCGCTCCCAGACCGGCTTCCATGCCCGACTGCCAGCCGATATCGGGCGCATCGCTGCTCACAGCGCCCCCGCCCAGGCTAGGCACATTCCAGGCGTGGGCCAGTTGAACGGCCATCATCGTCAAGGGTATCGGCACGTCACCGATGTAGCCACCCGTGCGCGGATCCATAAGTGATACGTAGACCGAGTGAAACACGGGCGTGCCTGGGTAGGCCAACTGCATCAGCACCATGGCGCTCACCACCTCCGCGTCGCCGACCACCAACCCGCCCAAAGGAGTGGCCGGCGCTGTGGACCCCATGGTTGTCATAGCCATAAAACTGGTCGGTATCCCTGCCTCCGCGTACACCAGCGCCGTCTCGATGCCGTCGCTGTCCTGCGCCAGCGGGGCGATAGTGCAGATGTTGGCGCAGATGGGAGGCCGTCGCCGCCGTTCCTCCTCACTCCCAGCCACAACCGTCGCCATCTCCACGACGTAGGGCGCTAATTGCGGAAACACCGTCATCCCACCACGCACGTGCTTGAGCGTGTTTGTCAGTCCAGCGTAACATTGGTGCAGCGGAGCCGTCCGTCCGTAGTCCTGGGCGCTGACCAGCGGCCAGAAAAAACTGATCAGGGGCAGGGAGTCGCACACCCGCGCCATCCGTTCCACGTCTTCCTTGCGCGAGGGACGCATCTCCCGTGTCTCCAGGTCAATCACATGCACACCGGTCCCATCGGTGCACAGGTAGGAGCAACTCCCATCCAGAACCAGGTCAAAGCGCTCCTCGCGCCCACCCAGGACAAAGGAGCGCGGTGCCGTGGACAGGGCTTTTTCCACCAAGTCCGGCGGGATGCGGGCGATCTCTCTGTCCATGTCCACCCGCGCGCCGTGGTCGGCGAAGATCTCCAGCGCCCTGCGGGATGGGAAGTGGACGCCAACCTCTTCCAGCAGGTGCAGTGTGCCTCCCTTCAGGGTCTCCAGTTGCTCCTGCGTCAGCAGTTCGCGCTTGAAGGGTGAGGTGAATGGGATGATGTCAGGTGTCTCAGAATACATATAGTCCTCGCTTATGGACAACTGCTAAGCCAACGCCCTGTCCGCTTCTGCCACGATGGTCTCGATTTTGTCCGCCGCGCCTTCGGGCAGTGGAGGCGGCTGCTGGGTATGCAGGATGTCCAATGCCTCCGCGTGGGCCATCTCCAACATCGTCTTGCCAGCCGGAGGCCACATCGGCACATATTCCCGTCTTGTGAAGGCCCGGGTCTCGCGCTGGGTCAGGTAGTGCCCGCCAATGCCCACACGCTCAATCAAGTCGGCCTGAAGGTGCTCCTCGTCCACCAGGACCGGCCTGGCCAGGATCTCGACCTGGCGGGCCAGGTGGTTGTCGAGCACCATCTTGTCCAGCGACAGAATCTGGGCATCCCCCAACAGCCCCATGCTGTAGATCTCATCCGCGCCGGCCAGGTAGGCGAGCAGGGCTGTGCTGGTGGCCTCGTAACCATACAGTGCGTCGAGTTCGTAAGATGAGGACGACAGGCCGAATAAGTTTACCGGCAGGTTGTAAAAGCGGGCCATATCACAGAGCGCCAGTCTCAATCCGTGTCCATCCGCGCTGCCCCCATAACGCCCGGTGTGCATGTCCAGTTGTGAGGCCCCGGTGCCGTAGATGATGGGTGTCCCGGGATTGACCGCCTGGTACAACACAAGAGCGCTGAGGAACTCGACGTTGTGGAGCAGGATTGTGCCGCCGGGGGTCACCGGCGAGGTGCCGCCAGCCAGTGGCATCGGGTAGACCATGATCGGCGCCTGCAGCCTGGCCAACTCGATACAGGCCTCGGTCATAGGGCCGTCGTGCATCAGCGGTGAGATGGTGCAGTCAACCACCGAAAAGATCGGCCGGAACGTTTCACTCCCTGTAGCGGCTTTGGCCATCTCGACGATGAAGGGCACCTGCCCGGCGTGCAGCACGCCAGTACGCACGTGCTTACTGGTCTGGGTAAAGGCCAGGGCAAAATGGCGGACGGTGCGCAGGTGGGCTGGCACGTCGTTGGCCGCCACCATCACGTTGACGACCTCGACCATATCCAGCGCATCGGCAAAGAGGAGTCCCCGGCTGAGGTCCTCCGCCGTGGAATCGCGCCGTTCGCCGGTCTCCAGGTCAATCGCCTGGGTACCCTGGCTGTCGGTGGTGTGGTGGGGACGGCGGCCATTCAGCACCACGTCGCGGGCCGGGTCGCGCGCGGCCAGCCGCACCACCCGAGGCGACTGCTGCAACGCCCACTCGACCAATTCGCGCGGCAGGCTGGCCCACGTCCGATCATAATCAACCGGGCAGCCCGACTTTTCCAGTACCTCCAACGCCCGATGCGTCTTGTAGTCAATCCCGACCCGTTCCAACAGGTCGAGACTGTGCTCGTGGATTCGCTCTACATCGTGGCGGGTCAGGGTGGGCCTCAGTGATAGTGATGGTGACATGGTGACTTCGTGAAACGTGAAACGTGATTGTGTTACGCCAGTTCCCGGTCGGCGGCCTTGAGGATGCAGGTCAGTTCCGCTTTTTTGGCTTCCTCTAACGGTTCTGGCTGATAGTTATCGAGGATCCAGCCTATCTTCTCGCGGGCCACTTCCAGGGGATCGCGATATTTGCCTTCTGAGTCCATCTGATGGGTCACGCCCATTTCCATCATTGTCCGCATGTGTTTGCGGGTGTGCTTCTGGGACAGGAAGTGCCCGCCAGGCCCCACGGCGCGAATCGTATCGAGGGCCAGCGTTTCAGGCTCGACTTCCACATCCATGAGGGCATACCGCGCCCGGTGGTAGAGTTCGTCGTCCAGGATAATCGCTTCGGGGTACAGCAAGGTGTAGGAATCGTTCATCCCAATCCCGGTCACGAACTCGGCGCCGACCAGTCCAACCAGGAAGGGATCCAGGGCCACATCTGCTGCTGCTTGCCAGGTGCCGGGCCTGCTGCTTTCGGTGCCGAAGGCGCCACCCAGCACGGGCATTCCCCAGTGATGGGCCAACTCGATCTGTGCGAAGCGGCAGCGACTGTTCAGTGGGTAACTCACGTAAGCGCCGGAGCGGGGGTCGGCCCAGGCATGCATCAACGAGTGGAATACCGGTGCCCCCGGATGGGCGAGTTGCACGAGCACCGTCGCACTGATGACCTCGGCATCGCCCATCGCCAGCGCACCGGCCAGGGTGGCGGGTGCAGTGGTGCCCAGGGTCGGCATGGCCAGGAAGCCGACCGGGATGCCCGCCTCGGCCAGAACCAGTGCCCCCTCGATGCCCTCCTTGTCCTGGGACAGTGGGGCGATGGTACAAATCAGCACCGAGAACATAGGGCGGTGGCGCAGTTCATCCCTGTTTCCGGCAATCACCGTTCCCATCTCGACCCCGTAGCGGGCAGGCGCCTCGCCCATGAGCGTCTCACTCTGGATGTGCTTGACTGTATTGTTCCACGAGGCGTCCAACTCGTGCAGCGGCGCGGTCCGCCCATAGTCCTGGGCGCTGATCATAGGCCAGTAGAAGGCGACAGAGGACAAGTAATCGGCCACGTGGGCCATGCGTCCCACGTCTGCCTTGCACGAAACGCGACGCTCGCGGGTTTCGAAGTCAATCGTCTCCACACCGCACCCATCCGTCGTAAAGTAGGTGACTCTATCCTGTAAGTGCAGGTCGCACGAGGGGTCCCGGGCACCCAGGTGGAAGTAGCGCGGTACCGTCGCCATTGCCTTGCGCACCAGGTCCCTCGGGATCTTGACGATTTGGGTGTTATGATCCACCTGGGCACCGTGGTCGGCAAAGATAGCCAGAGCCTTCTCTGAGGGAAACCGCACGCCGACGGTTTCCAGGATTTTGAGCGTGGCATCCTGCAGTTGATTCAGTTGCTCGTCGCTGAGGAACTGAACTTTAATAACGGACCGAATTGGTTCGATAGCCGGACGTTCCACTGACATATTTTCAGCCTCCCTCACATAAAGTCACAATCTACAATCGCCTACATCTCCCCAACCTGTTTCAGCACCTTGAAGGGGTCAAGGGCATCCCGCAGCCCATCGCCGATGTAGTTGATCGAGATGATAGCCAGGAAGATCATCACGCCGGGAAAGATGGCCAGCCAGGGATGCTTCGTCATGTGCTCCTGGGCGTTGCTCAGGAGATTGCCCCAACTCGGTGTGGGGGGCTGGATGCCAAAGCCCAAGAAGGAGAGTCCTGACTCTTCCATGATCGCGTACCCGATCCCCAGCGTGGATTCGACGATGATAGGGCCAACGGTGTTGGGCAAGATGTGGCGCACCATGATCCTGAGGTTCGACGTTCCTATGCTGCGGGCAGCGACGACAAACTCCTTCTCGCGGATGGTCAGATAGGCCGCCCGCACCAATCGTGCTACTGTCATCCAGGAAAGTAGGCCGATCACCAGGGCGATGGTCACCACGCTGTTCCTCTTCATGAAAGGCAACTCGATCTCGCGCAGGATGGCGCTCAGTAGGATCAGGACAAGGAGCGACGGCAGGGATAGCGCGGCATCGGTGATACGCATCAGAACGTTATCCACCCAGCCGCCGAAGTAGCCGGCTGTGGCTCCTACAGGGACGCCGAGCAAGAGCGTGATCGCCACCACCATCAGGCCCACGGATAGGGAGATACGCCCGCCATAGAGAACGCGAGTGAGCAGGTCCCGTCCCAGCGGGTCGGTCCCGAAGGGGTGCTCCCAGCAGGGCGGATGCAACCGGCTGGGCATATCTGAGGCCTCGGGATCATAGGGAGACAGGGCAACCAGGATGATGCTTAATGCCAGGATGCCCAGGGCAATCGAGCCCGCCACGGCTCCGGGGTGACGACGGAACCGGCGCGAGATCATGCTGGCCATACTCTCGTGGGCGCGCATCCCCTCGCTGGGGGCGGAGGCAAGTTCCCGTCCTTTCTCACCCGTTTCAACTTGGTCGTCGGTCATTGGTCATTGGTCACTTGTTAATCGTAGCGGACCCTGGGGTCCAGGTAGCCGTAGGCTATGTCTGCCAGCAGGTTGCATAAGATCATAATGCCAGCCCCAATGATCAAGATGGCCATCAACACAGGATAGTCACGCTTGGTTGCCGATTGGTAGTACAGCCGTCCCATGCCAGGCCACGAGAATAACAACTCGACGTAGAGCGACCCGGCAAAGATATAGGGCAGGTCCAGCGCAAATATCGTCACCAGCGGGATGGCGGCGTTCTTGAGCGCGTGCCTGTACAACACCAGACGCTCAGAAAGGCCCTTGGCCCGCGCCGTTCGGAGGTAGTCCTTGTGGATCTCGTCGAGCATGCTGGAGCGCAGGAAGCGAGAATACCAGGCCACCCAGCCTACCATCCCCATTGTGACGGGCAGGATCAGATGTTTGACTCGGTCCCAGATTGAGAAGTCCATCCCCAGTGTCTGCATGCCACCGGAGGGCAGGAGCGGCTCGCCGGTGAATGGGTTTTCCAGCCAGGCGTAAAAGACCAGGATCAGAATCAGACCCAACCAGAACTCAGGGATGGCCTGCCCTATAAAGGAAAAGGTGGTCACACCGATGTCAAAGGCGGAATACTGCTTGACCGCAGAAATGATGCCGACCGGAATGGCAATGATGGCAACAATAACGAGTGTGACACTCATCAGGTAGATTGTGTTTGGCAGCCGGTCGGCGATCTCTTCCAGCACCGGCTCGCGGGTACGGTAAGAGAAGCCAAAGTCCCCCCGCAGGATACCCCGGCGCTGGCCGTAACTTTCGGCGACCCCATCCCCATCGGCATCAACCTTCATCCAGTCGTTTCCGATCAACCAGATCACGTATTGCACCGGCAGGGGCTTGTCCAGACCAAACTGACGCTTGAGCATCTGGGCCTTTTCCGGTTTGACGTGTCGGGATCGGCTGTGCCCGGCCAAAGGCCCGCCGGGGGCGATGTTGACCAGAGTGAACAGCACAATGCTGAGCAGGAACAGCATGGGAATGGCCTGCAGCAGGCGCCGCACTATGTAACGACCCACATCATCCTCCACGGTAGATTGGTGTAGTGGTAGATTGGGGAGGAACACTGACTCCCAGCGCCCCAGTTCCCCAATCTACCAATTTCCCAATTGACCAACTTACTCGTTACTTCACGACCTTCCAGTCCGCCACATTCCAGGTCATGATGTCGTTGATCGTGGCCTGTACTCCCTCAAGCCGCTCCGAGTAGCCGTCAGCATCTATCGTCGAGAACAGCAAGAGCTGAGGTAGTTCTTCGTCCAGGATCTCGGCCATCTGGCAGAACAGTTCCTGGCGGTACTCTTCGTCCAAGGTATAGGCCTCGTCAATTAGGCCGTCAACATCCTCGTTTATCCAGCGGCTGACGTTCCAGCCGTAGTCCGGCTCTGCCGCCTCGGAGTAGTAAAAGTACCACAGTTGATCCGTGGGGTCAATACCAGGGTAGCCGTCATCCCACACGGTGATGTCAAAGTCGCCATGCTGCTCGACGCCACCGCTCTCGTAGTCGGCCCACAGGATACCGCCCTCGACCATAGACAACTTGGTTTCTATGCCGATATCCTTGAGCATCTCGGCCATCAACTGCTGGGCTAGCTCCAGTTCCTCGCCGTACTCAGCATAGATGACCAACTCCATAGACATGGGGTAGCCCTCTTCGGCGTTCGGGCAGCCGTGGCACTCGCGGATCCCATCTCCGTCTTGGTCGGTCCATCCCGCTTCCTCCAGCAGCGCCTTAGCTCCCTCGGGGTCACACTTGGGCTTGGGGATGTCGCAGACATAGGGAGGCCGGAAGAACTCGGTCCAGACCGGATCCGAGTAACCGTAGAAGATCTCCCGCGAGATGATGTCTACGTCTATGGCCATACGGATAGCTTTGCGCACCCGCACATCGGCGAGAATCGGATGCGGATCCTCAGGATCAATCGAACCTCTGGCCGCCAGGTTGAAAAGCATCCGCATCACCCAGCGCCCAGTGGGGCTGATGGTGATTTTAACGTTGGGCGCGTCTTCGAAATCCTTGAGATGGCTTTCAGACACCCACATGTTAACGTCGGCGTCCCCTTCGAATGTCATCGTTTTGCGGACAGACGCATCGGGCACGGTTTTGACAATGATTGTGTCAATGTAGGGTTTGCCTTTCTCAAAGTAGTTGGGGTTGCGGACAAAGGTCAGATGGTCGCCGGCCACCCACTCTTCGAGGAGGTAGGGGCCATCGCTCAGCGGCTCACGGTTGCAGTCCCAGGCCACAAAGCCCTGTTCGGCGTCGCAGTAGTGCTCGGGCCAGATGGCCACACTCTCACCGCCAAGCTGGGTCAGATAGCCAGGGTAGACGGTGTTGTAGCGGACGACAAAAGTGTAGTCGTCAATCTTCTCCACGCTGTCGGTATAGTCAGCCCCTGGCACCCAGATGCCGCTCTCAGGATCCGAGATGGCGTCCCAGGTGAAGACCACGTCGTCGGCCGTCACCGGCTCGCCGTCAGCCCACTGGATGTCGTCGCGCAGCTTCCAGGTTACGTCCATGGTCCAGGCGTCTTCGTCTATCACCACCCCACCGTTCTCAACGGTAGGCAGCTCGGCCGCCAATTCCGGGAACACATTGCCCCAGGGGTCAATCTCCGCCACGCCCAGCAGGACCATCTCCATCACCATGAGTTCGTAGCCGGTGTCGGTCACTGACCCATTAAAGCTCGGCGGGTCCTCTGGGATGACGATGACGATGCTCGTTTCTTCTTCCTCGGGCTCGGGCGCTTCGGTCGCCTCGACCGGTTCGGGTGCTTCCAGCGTTTCCTCCTCACCTGAGGGGGCACAACTGATCAGGCTGGTGACCAGCAGGACGAAAACGAGCGCCAGCGTCAATCCTTTGAGAATTCTGTTGCTAAACATTTTGCTCCTCCTCCTAATTCCTACTTGGCGAGATGAGTCTCGCGACACTCTCGGTAACTATCCCTGCAAGTTCCATCTTGTGGCCTCTGGATGCGCGTTTCATCACCTCCTTTCCTGCAGACAGAATACAAAACTGGCTAGCCCCAGCGGTAACGCACGCCATATCCCCCCCGAGGGTAGCGCCAGGTGATCGCTCCATGCATGCAGACCGCCCGACACGACCCACATTCCAAGCAGCCTTCGCAATTGTGCGTGATCTGGTCACCTTCCCACACGTACAGCCCGGCCGGACAGACGATAGTGCAAGGTCGTTCCTTGCACGTCAGGCATACCTCTTTCTGGATCACGATGTGTGGTTCGGGATCGGGCTTGAAGATCAGCGTATCCAATTTGAGGTCCAGGCGGACTTTCATCTGTGTGTGTCTCCCTTCGGCTCTGCTCAGGGCAAGCCCTTCGGCTCTGCTCAGGGCAAGCCCTTCGGCTCCGTTCTGTGATCGCTCTTTCGCGCTTGCTGCCTGCGCCAGCCACGGGTATTGACCCAGGCGGCCAATCCGAGCGGCCAGCGGACATACCAGGGGGCCAGGGGCTTGAGCAGGTAGTGATAGACTTCGCCCCACAGAGAATAGGGATGCTCCTCCTGTTCCGTCTCCCAATCGCCAAAGTAGCGCCTGGCGATGTGGAAGAGACGGTCCGGATATTGGGCCAGAATCTCGCGCTGCTGCTTGTGGTAGTCCCAAGCCTGGCGAGCCTCCCGTTGCGTGTCGACCAGTCCTTCTTCCTCCAAAAGGTCCCGATAGACAGCCAGCGCGGCCCTGGAGAAATCGCCTTTCTCGCAGGCGTACTTCACCGCCCGGGCCGCAGCCACCCCGCTGGCCATAGCCGGCCAGGACCCCACTCCATCCTTGGTTACGAACTTCCCCGCGTCACCCGTCAACAGCACGCCATCTCCGTACAGGCGACCCAGGTCCGCCACACCACCGGTAGGGATAAGGTGCGCCTGGTACTCGCGCAGCGTCGCACCCTGGGTCAGGCGGGCGATGTATGGGTGGTGCTCGCGCGCTGCCATCACGTCGTAGGTTGGCACACCGCACGCCTGTAGCACGTCGAGCGGTACCTCGGCCGTCAGGGAGAGCGAATCCCGGTTGGTGTACAGCTCCGTATAGTACATGCTCTTGTCTCCGGTAGGGCCGGAGACGAGACCGATGAAGAGTGAGAGGACTCCCTCGCCCGGTTGCAGGACGAAACGCTCCTCGATCCGTTCGGCGGGCAGGTCGAGGATCTCCCGGATGATCAGCGACACCTCTGTGGGCGACGGTTGGGTGCGCAGCCCCGATTTCTCGGCCACCGTCGAGTTCACCCCGTCCGCGCCGATCACCACCCGTGCGCGCAGGTCACCACGCTGAGTACGCACCCCGGCCACGCGCCCGTCCTCCCGCAACAGGTCCTCGACCAGTGTCGTCGTGAAAAACTCTGCGCCGGCATCCACCGCCTCCTGTGCGAACCAGGCGTCGAACTGTGAGCGAAACACAGTGAAGGGTGGATGGCGGTACTTGCTCCGGCGGTAGTTGCGTAATCCGGGCAGGCGAAGTACCTCGTCTTCGCCCAGGATATAGTCGTACTCCCCAATAATACATCGTTGCAGAGGGGCTCGGTCGCGAAAGTCGGGAACGAGGGTGTATAACTTATCGGTGAAAAGCACACCGCTCATCACGTTCTTCTCGCCAGGTCGGTTGCCGCGCTCCAGGAGCACCACGTCGAGTCCGTCGCGGGCCAGTTGCAACGCCGCCGCTGATCCCGCTGGCCCCGCGCCGACTACGATACAATCGTGAATCTCGACTGTCATGCGAGAAACCCCTCCGATCGCCCACTCAACGATGTCGCATGCTATACGGATACGCCGACGAGCCTCTTGGCGAGAGCGACCGCGGCGATAGCATCCTCGGCGTAGCCATCGGCGCCGATCTTCTCGGCCCAGCTCTGGGTGACCGGGGCTCCACCGACTATTACCTTCACCCGATCGCGGAGTCCCGCCTCTTTGAGCCCCTCGATGATCTTTTGCTGCTCTGGCATCGTCGTCGTCAGCAGCGCCGAGGCGCCGACCAGCGTTGCGTTCGTCTCCTTGACCGCCGCGATAAAATCGGCTGTCGGTTTGTCAGTACCAATGTCGGTGACCAGAAAACCACTGGCTGTGAGCATAGTCCCCACCAGCGTCTTGCCAATCTCGTGCAGGTCCCCCTCTACCGTGCCGAGCACCACCCGGCCCAGCACCTCCCGCTCTTGATTCTCGACCAGGGCTGGCTCCAGGATGGCCAAGGCCTCCTTCATCGCTTCGCCCCCAATGATCAAGTCGGGCAAGTAGTACTCTCCGCTCGCGAATAGTTCGCCAACACGATCGATGCCCGGGGTGAGTCCTTCATTGATGCAGGTCAGAGGATCGAGGCCCTGGTCTAGTGCCTGTCTCGCCAGTTCCGCCGCGTCCTCTGGCTCACCATCTATCACAGCCTGGGTCAATTTGCTGATGGTCTCTCTCTTTGATGACATCATGTCCTCCTCGTGGTTTTGTCCTGTGGTTGCTGTTGGCCGCCGTGATCGGAGCCGATGCTCCCTCGCGGAGGGCCAATGGGTTCTCAGTCACCTTGCTCTCGCTCTGCGGCCTCCAGAATGGCCCGCAATTCGGCCTGGGCCGCTTCTTCCAGACGTTTGGGCTCGTGCTCCGCCAGGATTCTGTCGAACTCTGCCCTGGCCCTCCGGCGAATATCGGGCCAGGGCTTGCCATTCAGCGATGGTCGTGGGTGGCTCAGTTTCGGAATCCATATCTCCCGCACCCGGCGGCGCGTGTGCTTTTGGGCCAGGAAATGGCCCCTGGGGCCCACCGCTGCGATTACCTCCAGCGCCAGGCCATCGGCGCTCGTGTCTATCCCCTCGGCCAGAATTCGGTGCGTGTGGTAGGTCTCGTCGTCGAAGATGATCTGCTCCGGCACCAGCAGGGTTGAGGCCCTGAGCATACCCCCTCCCGTCACTATGTCTGCCCCGGCCAGGGGGACCATCAGTGTCGTGTAGACGCTATCCCGGCCGAGCCGCCAGGTGGCTGGTTCGGCGCTATCCATGCCGAACGCCCCGGCCAGCGTCGGGACGCCCCAATCGTGAGCCATCTGCACAGCCGCTGCGTTGCACAGGTATTTCTCCGGTATGCTGACGATATAATCGGCGGAGCGCGGGTCCATCACCGAAGCAAGGATCGAGTGATAGACCGGCGCACCGGGGGCGACCAGTTGCATCAACACCATCGCGCTGACCACCTCGGCGTTGCCCACGACCAGTGCCCCGCCGGTCGTCGCTGGCGCTGTGGAGCCTATGGTCGGCATGGCCATGAAGCCCACAGGAATGGACGCTTCCGCATATACCATCGCTGCCTCAATCCCCTCCTTGTCCTGCCCCAAGGGGGCGATTGTGCAGATCAAGACGGAAAAGGGCGGTCGGGCCCGCATCTTCTCCCTGTCGCCGGCGATCACCTCTCCCATGCGCACTGCATATCGTGCCGGTTTTTCTCCCATAGCCGTCTCGGTCTGCACGTGCTTGACCGTGTTGTTGAAACTGGCGTCGAGTTCGTGCAAGGGAGCCGTCCACCCGTAGTCCTGCGCGCTGACCATCGGCCAGTAGAGAGCGACCGACGAGAGGTAGTCTGCCACCCGCGCCATCTTCGCCACGTCTTCTTTGCACGAGCGCCGTCGCTCCCCTGTCTCGAAGTCAACCGTCTCCGTCCCGCACCCGTCGGTCCCGAAATAGCAGTTAGCGCCGTCGAGAAGCAAATCGGTCCCGTCGGCCCGCCCGCCTAGCGTGTAGGAACGAGGCGCGTGGCCCATTGCCCACATCACCAGCTCCGCTGGCAACCGCACAATCTGGCTTTCCATATCTACCTGGGCTCCATGCCCAGCAAAGATGCGCCGTGCGCGTTCAGAGGGGAACCGCACCCCAACGTGCTCCAAGATGTGCAGCGTGGCCGACTTGATTGCCTCAAGCCCATCGGCACTCAGCACCTCCAGGTGAAATCGAGGATGAATAGGCTTTATGTCAGGCATCTGATCTCCCCGTTAGGTCACGCTACGGGTCAAAGTGAAACTCTGGCCCCAGGTAGCGCCGCACGATGCGCTCCAGTTCCGCCTCGACCCCGGCGGGCAGCGGCGGCGGACGGTGCTGGGCCATAATGTCCTGAGCCTTGCGACGACAGACCTGCTCGATGGTCTCCCCCTTGGCTTGCCACGTCTCGTACGTATCGCGGCTGAGGATGCCGGGCAGCCAGTGCTCGCGGAATGTGCGCCGGGTGTGCTTGGCCTTGAGGAAGTTGCCGCGCGGTGTGTTGACCTTGATCAGGGCTATCTCCTCTTCGAGATCGTGCACAGTGATACTCTGCATCATGCGCCGCAGCCCGGCGATAAACTCATCATCCAGGACCATCTGTACGTATGAGATGGACGCGCCTACGTCGGTCGCGCCGACCCCATAGATGATACTCGCCCCCTCCAGCAGCAATGGGACGGCGGTGACTGCCTTCTCAAAGCCGGCCTGGGCGTCCAGTTCCTTGGCGTCCGACGAAAGCCCGCCGCACATTGATGGTATGCCATAGTAACGGGCCATCATCGCCGCCCCGCTGTTGATCATCCCCCGCTCCGGCGCGCCCAGGGGCAACGACCCGGTGCGCATATCGAGCACCGCCGATACGCTGCCGTACAGCAAGGGCACGCCCGGATAGAGGGTCTGCAGCGCGACGATCCAGGCCAGGATGTCCGTGTTGATCACGACCAACTCGCCCAGAAGCGTGGCCGGTGCGGAACCGCCGCCCATCGCCATGCTGAGCAGGGTAATGGGAACGCCGTGCTCGGCCCAGCGCAGCATACAGCGCACGTTCTCCGGCGTGAAGTAGCCTGGGCTGATGGGGCAATAGAGCGTGGCGAAGTTGGGGTGCGCGTGGAAGGCGTCTTCCCCTCCGGCTACCACAGCCAGCATCTCCACCGCCGCATCCACCCGCTCTGAAGACAGGGTACGGTGGACCACCGGCTTCCCGGTGCAGCGCAGCAACTCAGCAATCTCGACCAGGTCTGAGCAAGTGCCCTGGTCGGTGGCAGTGACGGTGGGGCGGACGATGTCCACCTGCGGCAGCGCGTCCTGCAAAGTCACCAGGTAACGCACGTCCTGCCGGGTGGCGGGTCGCCGCGTCCCGGTCTGCAGGTCAAACACGTTCACCGGCGTGCCAGCACCCATGAAGCAGGGATGGTGCTCGAAGGGCGTTGGCGTCTCCCCAGCCCGGTCGTAGAGTCTGACGTCGCGGGGCAGACGGGCCAGGGCTGTTTTCAACAGTTCGGGAGTCACCCGGACCATTTGTGACTGCCAATTGACCGGGAAACCAGCCGCCTCGAGGCGTGCCAGCCCGTCCCGCTCCGGCACGCAAAAGCCCACCTCGCTCAGGATTTCGACCGATTTTTCGTGGACCAACCCGGCGGTAGAATCAGGCAGACGGCTCGCTAACATCGCTCCTCCACGTCACGATGTCTCAATTCGCCCACACTACTGAGGTTCACGTCAGCGCATCACATCCGGCCAATGGTCTGACCACTGATCCGATTGTGGGCTCTCCAGGCCACTATGGGACCCGTGGCCCGTTCGCGGTGGCTCCGCCTCACCCCAGCGGTACGACAGTTTATACATTTTGAGGATCATAAAGCTTTGGGTACGCTGCACCCCCGGAACCTGCTGCAGTTTTTGATTGAGGAAGGAGACGAAATGGTCCATGTCTTTGCAGTAGATCTCAATGAACAGGTCGAATTCGCCGGAGACCATAAAAAGGTAGCTGACTTCGGGGAACTGGGCGATCTGATGGGCCACAGCGTCGACCTGTCCTGCCTGAACGGTGACCCCGATCATTCCCGCCGCGTTCCAACCCAGGAATTGCGGTTCCACGATGCCGACGATCTGCAGCACCCCGCTCTCGCTCAGCCGCTTGACGCGGCGGCGCACCGTCCCTTCTGCGATGCCCAACTCGGCGGCGATATCGGTGAACGGCGTCCTTCCATCATATTGAAGGCGCGCGATGATGGCCCGATCAGTTTCATCCATACGTCTCATATTCCTCGCCCCCTCCCTGTGTCCGTGACCGCCTTTCTATGTTATCACAATTTCGTAAAAAAGTCAAGTGTTGTAACGAATTATCGCCGAATTGCGGGGAAACCTTACGAAATTCGTAATATCACAGAGGGTAAGATACATGGGGGTGTCTGGCGTTTGGAACCCGGGGATACGACTATAGGCACACAAGTCAAACGCCCGGTGGCTGATCAGCCACCGGGCGCTGCCACGAAGGGAGTGTAGGATGAGGTGGGCCGGGAAGGACTCGAACCTTCGAAGGCTGAGCCAGCGGATTTACAGTCCGCCCCCTTTGCCGCTCGGGACACCGACCCATCTAGCAGTTGGCTGCTAGCGGCCAACCGTCAGCCAATTTCTTCCCCGCTTGCCTGACGACCAGCCGCAAACAGCAAACCATCGCTCAAGCCGGCGATGGGACTCGAACCCATGACCTACTGATTACAAGTCAGTTGCTCTGCCGCTTGAGCTACGCCGGCGCAATCACATTATACCACAATCAATCCGATGGTCAAGATTTTCAACCCTTGCAAAAAGGGCGATTTTTGACGCAGAGACGCAGAGGCGCAGAGATTCTTAAGCGGCGCTTCAGTATTTGAAGACATCAGGGCGTTTGACTGAGAGTAAGCGTTCACCCCTCCCTGCCAGGGAGGGGCAGGGGGAGGGTAAAGTCTGCAAAACTGGCGAAAGAGCTTGTAAATTCAGTCTTTTTCGAGAGAAATCTCCACCCTCACCCCAACCCTCTCCCTGCCAGGGAGAGGGGGCTGAACGCTTACGAGTCAAGTATGCGTCGCGGGATATCGTCTAACGCCGCCAGCGGTAATCGTGGTCCAGCGCTTTCCTGATGTCCTCGTGTAGCCTCCCCAGGCGCTCGATCGCCCAGGCGTCGCCTGTCCAACGGTAGAGCAGCAGGCAGTGGATCTGTTGGGCATGGGGGGTGCTGTTCCAGCGCTGAATCTCCGCGTAGGCTGCTTGCACCCAGCCCTTGTCCTTGTCCATCCAGCCAACCTTACGTTCCTCATTCGAATTGCGTGGCTGGTGCTCCAACGCCACCCAATGATTTGTCTCGGTGATGTAGATCGGGCGGTCGCGCCACTTCTCCGGGATAGCCTCCGCAAAGGCCCGGTAGGCCTGGAAATCGTAGTGGTGCTCCTTGGGCGTGCCCGGCTGCAGGAATGGATCCTGAAAGACGGTCGGCCTGGTGATCAGGCCAACGTCGAGCCAATGCGTGTAAGTGTGCAGCGTAATGCCATCCAGATCGTCAATGTAACTGAGCATCTCCTTGAAGTACTCCAGCGGGCGGTTGCGCTGGTTGCCCGACAGTTTCCAGGAGTAGGTGTTATACGGGTCGACCGCGCCGGGCACGACGATGGCCTCTGGCTGCACCTCCTTGATGCGCTGGCGGGCCAGGTTGAACGCTTCGGCGTACATCTGTGGGGTGATGTGCTCGATCGGGTTCTCGGCCCCGCCGGGATGCTCGCGCACGTTGTTCTGCTCGTTGCCGACGATCCAGATGTGGGCCCCCTGGGAGTTCTGAACGTAGCGGGCGCAGGCGTGAGCGAAGTCGGCATACCTGGCGCGAACCGGCAGCGTGCCGCTCGGCTCGTAACTGTGGTTGAGGCGCACGATGACGCCGTAACCGCTGTGGGACCACGGGGTGTAGTCGTGACCGCCACCGTGATGGGGGTCAGCGCCTATCGCCTCGGTGAAGAGCACCCAGCCGGTCTTGTGTTTGTTTTGGAAGAGGGAGCGAAAATCGGCTGGGGTGGTGGCGCCGGCGGCGTGAATGCCGAAGATCCAGGCGCACTCCCCCTGAGGCAGGCCGGTGTCGCTCACCGGCTTCCGCTTGTCGGTCAGTTGCTTGGCCCGTACGTACAGCCCGTTCACGTACCCCTCGCGCAGACTGGGGGTGCGGATGTGGATCCACTGGTCCTTCCCTATCTTGCCCTCCACTTTCTTGGGGTTTTCACGCACCTCCAACACAGTCTTGTTCACCACGCGCCAGATAGGGGAGTGCATCCCCGGTCCACCCCGCACGTTCAGCCCGGCAGCGCTGCGGACGACCAGGTGGGGAATCGGGGCCCCGATATCTTCCTCCTTGTGGAGGCACAAGTACCAGGCCGCGACGAAGCCCTCGATATTGTCAAGGGTGCGGACGTGGAGCCACTGGTTCTCCTGCCCTACCTTTGCCCGCGTGTTTTTTTCCGATTCCAGAGATTCCATCACGCTCCCATCGTCCACCTGCGTGATGGGAGGCCGTTTGGTGGACGGGGTCGGGCGCACGTTCAAGAAGCCCACCTCCGGGCTTACCGCTTCCACCTGCACGCCAGCCACAACCGGTTCCTCGTGAAGACGAAGGTACCAGGCTGCGGCGTAGGCCGTGACCCCTTCGGGCGTGCGGACGTGGAGCCACTGGCCTTCCTGCCCCACCTTCGCCCGCACGTTTGCCTCCGGCTCCAGGGCATCCAGCACCGCCCCGTCACCAACCCGCGCGATGGGAGGCCGTTCGGTGGACGGGGTCGGGCGGACGTTCAGGAAGCCCACCTCCGGGCTTACCACCTCCACCTGCATGCCAGAATCGACGGCCTCCTCGTGGAGATGGAGATACCAGGCCGCGACGTAACCCTTGATGTCTTCGGGGGTGCGGACGTGAAGCCACTGGCCTTCCTGCCCCACCTTCGCCCGCGCGTCTGCCCCCGACTCCAGGGCGTCCAGCACCGTTCCATCGTCTACCAGTGTGATTGGAGGCCGATCGGTGGAAGGGGTGGGGCGGACGTTCAGGAAGCCCGCCTCTGGGCTAATTACCTTCACCTGTATGCTGGTCGGGACACGCCTGGTGACCTGGCCCAGTGGGCAGGCACGGATGAGCGGCAGTAGGTCGTCGTTGATCGCGGCAGCGGTGAAGATGCTGAAAAACGTCGGGCGGTGCGCCGCCAGCCGGTCGAGCCAGACCTGGAACTCCCCGGGACTCATGCGCACGTGACCGTACTCGTCGTGGTAGGGGCCCAACACTGGATACAGCGGCGGGCGGTAGCCCCAACGACGGCGCCAGTACTCGTAGTGGCCGTAGGTCCACTCGTCAATCACGCGTTGTGCCTGCTGGTCGGGGGGAACACTGCTTTCGGGCGTGAAGAAGGCGCCGTAGGACATCGGCATCAAACCGCCCTTGCAAAACACGTTCATCTGGTCGTAGGGCAGGCCACGATGCAGAGAGATGTTGGGGAAGGAGCAGTTGTACAGTTTGTTCAGGTCGAGTCCGGCGACGCGGAGGTATTGGCCCAGTTGGGTGGCCTGTTCAAAGCGATTGTGGCATCGGTCTGCCTCGGTGTCGAATACAAAGCCCTGGAAGCCATCCTGGAAGGCCCGCACGACGACCTGGGCCTCCGCCTGGGGGTCATCCAGCAGCAGATATATCCACGCGAAAGGGATCACACCCGCTGCCGCGATTCTCTGGGCGGCCTGGGCCGTTCCAGGGTAGCAGGTCGCACCCTGCCCGACCTTATATATGATGTGAGTCGCGCCCATTTGGGGAGCGATCCTGATCGCCCGGGCCAGTTCCTTCTTGCCACGGGTCCATAACCCTTTGCCGTTTAACATTGCAGTCCTCCTTTTTCCTGCTGTGATCTCCCATCAACGCGAGACGTGCCGGTTGTCCTGGACGTAGAACCGCCACAGGACGGTCAGTGCCACCTCATCCCCTCGCACGCCGATCCGCGGTCCGGTGGCGATGGCCTCGTCAGGCACGGCGGCATCCTGCTCAATGAACAGGAGCGCACCGGGCGCGCACAGGTCGGCCCCGTCGAACCGCCGGTCAATCCCGAGCGCCTGGCACAGGCGGGCCGGGCCGCTGGTGAACCGTGCGTCCGGCCTGCCACCGCGTCGTCCTGCGGCGGACTCAGGACTGCGCAGCGCCCGCATCGCTTCGAGCCCCTCCAGCGGTTCCAGCGCACGAATGAGTACCGCTGCCGGATAGCCCTCCCGCTCGGTGACGGCGTTGAGACAGTGGTGCATTCCGTAGATGAAGTAGACGTAGGCATGACCGGGCGGGCCGTACATCGGCGCGTTGCGGCGGGTAATGCCGCAACGGGCGTGCGAGGCCCGGTCGTTCTCCCCGATGTAGGCTTCGACCTCGACGATGTGCCCAGACAATCGTTCTCCATCCAGCACCCGCACCAGCCGTTGCCCAAGCAGTTCGCGGGCGACGGTGAGCGTGTCGCGGGCGAAGAAGTCGTGGCTCAAGTGGTCCATCGTTTTACCGTTGGAAGCGGGGGTCGCGTTCCAGCGTCAGGCGCAGCCCTTGCATCAGGTTCACGCGCGGCTTGTAGTTCAACAGCCGGCGCGCGCTGGCGATGTCGGCGCGGAGATGGGATACACCGCCGCTCTCGGCAGGGCTGTGAAGCACCTCTGCCTCTCGCCCCACTACCTCCGCCACCAGCGCGGCCAGTTCGTTGATGCTGGTCTCGCGGCCACTGCCCACGTTGATGATGCGGCGATCCACATCGGAGGCGGATGCGGCCGCCACCAATGCCTCCACCGCGTCGTCCACGTAGACGAAGTCGCGGGTCTGCCCGCCGCCGCCGAAGATGACTAATGACCCGTCCCGCAGCGCCTGGTGCAGGAAGCGTGGCACCGCCGGCGGGTGAGAGGGGGGCATGTTCTGGCCCGGCCCGTAGGCGTTGAAGATGCGCAAGATCACCGTTTCGATGCCCCATAGGGCGCCGATGGTGCGAACGTAGTACTCGGCGGCCAGTTTGCTCACCGCGTAGGGAGATTGAGGGTTGGGGGTCTGGTCCTCCCGCACCGGCTGGTGGGCCTGCTCGCCGTAGACGGCGCCGGAGGAGGTAAGGACCACCCGGTGTACCCCTGCGTCCCGCATCGCTTCCATCACGCTGACGGTGCCACCGACGTTGACTTCGTTGTACTCGCGTGGGTAGAGGATGGATTCGGAGACCTGGACCCGGGCTGCCAGGTGGTAGACGCAGTCCACGTCCTGCAAGAGCGTCCATAATTTGGGCCGGTCGGCCACGTCGCCCCGGGTGAAAAGCACCCGCTTGTCCAATCGGGCAGGGTCACCCGCGCTGATGTCGTCAATGACCCGCACCTGGTGTGTGTCGTGGGCCAGTCGGTTGGCGAGGGCCAGGCCGAGAAATCCGGCTCCACCGGTGACGAGGAAACGCATGGTGAACTCCTTATTCAATGACGAATGACGAATGACGAATGACGAATGACCAGGCACCTTGCTATTATAGCACAATTCATCGCAAATGGGCGAATGGACGGTTTGACGAGTTGTGTGACAGGATATATAATCCCGCAATAGCGCAAAACCCGCCCTGTCACCCTGAGCAGCTTGTCCTGAGTGAAACGAAGGAAAGCGAAGGGTCTCCACCACCGTGATAGGGAGATTCTTCGCTACGCTCAGAATGACGGTCAACCGTCAGGGCGACTTTTGCGGCACTGCATGATTCCTGTTCTCTGTGTGTATCCGTGTGCTATTTGTGCCTGTTTATTGCCAGGTATGACAAGACCTGCCCGGTGAAACAAGAGGCCGTATGACCATTGACTACTGACCATTGCCCGACCGAAGACGACATCCGAGCACCGTTGTCCATGCGTCGCATTGTGCAGACCTGGTGGCCGCTGGCCGGCAGTTGGATGCTGATGGCTGTCGAATCCCCCGCGCTGAGCGCAGTCGTGGCCCGGCTGGTCGAACCGGAGATCAACCTGGCGGCTGTTGGCGTCGTCTATTCCCTGGCGCTGGTCATCGAGTCGCCGATCATCATGCTCCTGTCTGCCTCGACCGCGCTCAGCAAGGACTGGGACTCGTATCTCAGGTTGCGCCGCTTTATGATGCGCGCGGGGGCGCTCCTGACCGCGTTGCACGTGCTGGTCGCTTTCACACCGCTTTACTACGTCGTCGTCGTCAATTTGATCGGTGCACCGGCGGAGATCGTCGAACCGGCCCGAGTAGGCCTGATGATTATGATTCCCTGGACGTGGGCCATCGCCTATCGCCGCTTCAACCAGGGCGTGCTGATCCGATTTGGTCACTCGCGGGCGGTGGGGTTGGGTACCCTGGTCCGGCTGACCGCCGATGTACTGGTGCTGGCGATAGGCTACCTGAGCGGCGCCATCCCCGGCATCGTCGTTGCGGCCAGTACCCTCATCGCTGGTGTCGTCAGTGAGGCGATCTATGCCGGGCTGCGCGTGCGGCCCGTATTGCGCGACCAACTCAGGCAGGCAGCGCCCATCAAGCAGTCCTTGACCTTCCGCGCCTTCCTTGAATTCTACATCCCGCTGGCGATGACCTCACTCCTGTATCTGCTGGTGCAGCCGATAGGCAGCGCCGCCCTCAGCCGTATGCCCGGTGCGCTGGAGTCGTTGGCGGTGTGGTCGGTTGTCTCCGGGCTCGTTTTCATCCTGCGGAGCGTGGGGATGGCGTACAACGAGGTCGTCATCGCGCTGTTGGACGAGCCGTGTGCTGCGCGTAACTTGCGCCGCTTCACGGCTTTGCTGACCACGCTGACGACCAGCCTGCTGCTGATCATAGCCGCCACGCCTCTGGCGACGTTCTGGTTCGGGCGCGTGTCGGCGCTGAACCCACGATTGGTTACGCTGGCTTGCATGGGCCTGTGGGTTGCACTGCCGCTGCCTGGCTTGAACGTCCTGCAAAGTTGGTACCAGGGCGCGATCGTCCATAGCCGCCGCACCCGGGGCATCACCGAGGCAGTCGTGATATACCTGCTCGTCAGTGGCGTGATTTTGTGGGCTGGCGCGGCCTGGGGTCGGATGACGGGACTGTACGTCGGTCTGGTGGCTCTGGGGGTCGCCAGACTGGCGCAGACGGCCTGGCTGTGGCAGCGCAGCCGTCCGTTGATGCGGAAGGCTTGCCTACCAGCGGGACAGCAGGCTGGCCATGAGGGCCGTTCGCTCCGGTAGGCTGGGAACCAGCACATACTCGTCGGGGCTGTGGGCCCCGTCCCCCACCGCCCCCAGCCCGTCCAGCGTGGGAACCCCCAGGGCGGCGGTGAAGTTGCCATCGGAAGCGCCGCCGGAACCACTGGCCGTCAGCGTGAGCCCCAGGTCGGCTCCGATCTCCTGCGCCCGCCGGAAAGGCTCCAGCGTCAGCGGTGATTCCTCCATCGGCGGGCGGCTCAGCCCTCCCTCGATGATGAGGCGCGCCCTGGGCAGGACCGGCTCCAGTCCCTCGATAGCCGCGACCATCCGCTTCCCTTCCGCCGCCGTCTGCACCCGGACGTCGACCAGCGCCTCGGCCCGGTCCGGCACGACGTTGGTGCGCGTGCCGCCCTGCACCCGGCCGACGCTGACGGTAGTGCCGGCTTCGTAGTCGGTCATCCCCTGAAGCCGCAGTACCTGGTGGGCCAGTTCCTCGATAGCGTTGATCCCTTTCTCGTGGTCGGCCCCGGCGTGGGTCGCCCGCCCCAGCGCGGTGATCGTGTAGAGACCGGTCCCCTTCCGCCACACCTTGAGCGACCCGTCGGGCAGGGCTGGCTCGACGCAGAAGACCATCCCCGCCCGGCCCGCCTCTGTCTCAATGAGCGAACGGGAGGAGCCGCTCCCCACCTCCTCGTCGGAGTTGAAGAGAACCGTCGCCGGGCGGCTGGGGGCCATTCCCAGGTCTCGCAACCCCTTCAACGCCATCAGGATGATGGCCGCGCTGGCTTTGTCGTCGTAGCAGCCGGGGCCGAAGGCTCGTTCCCCCTCCACCCGCCAGGGACGGTCGGCCAGTGTCCCCAACGGCCAGACGGTGTCCAGGTGGCATAACAGCAGGAAGCCCCCCTCGCCTTCCCCCCAGCGGGCCAGCAGGTGGTCGCCCCGCTGTTCCTGGGGGACGGTGGTCACGTCGGCGCCAGCATCGCGGGCGACCTGGGCGACGAACCGGCCGACGCGGTCGGTGGCTGCTTTGTCGGTGCTGGGGGACTCGATCTCCACCAACTGGCGCAGCAACTCGAGGATCTCTTCGGTGCGTTGGGAGAAGTACGCTTGCAGTTCGGGCATCTCGTTTACCTCCGTGTGGTTTCCCTCGCAGGATTAGCAGAATTAGAGCAGGATTTCCAGAATGAACGGATAAATGCGCTATTGAGACAGAGCAGGATTAACAGAATTAACGGGATCCGAAAATTCTGCCAATCCTGCTCTCGTTATGGGTGTTGTGGGAGTGCTTTCTCCTCAGACTGGGAACCGGCAGACGTCCTACGGCGCGAGCGGGAGCTCGACCGTCACGGGCCTGCCGGAGGCGTCGGGCGGATTGAACGGATCGCTCGTGGCGAGCAGGTCGCCTCCTTCCCCCTTGTAGACCAGCCAGCGGTACGTCCCCCGGCCCAGGTCTTCTTTGGCGACCCACCAGGCCTTCTGGCCTGTGATCTGGCCGTCTGTGCCGATTGCGACGCTATCCAGTCCGCCCTGCCACCCCGCGACGTCGCACCAGCCTCCTCCCACGCTTTTCTCACGTTGGACGACGGTCCACAGGTCTTGCCAGGGAACGGTGGCCCAGGGCCACGCCTGGCTGAACTGGACGTGCAACTCGAGCGTCGCTCCAGTGATGTTGGCTGGGGCTGGCAAAGGCGGCAGTGGTGGTGGTGGCGGCAACGGCGGGAGTTCCGCGGCTAACGCGACCAGTGGCAGCAGCGCGAGGGCGAGCAGGATACAGACGGATGTGGTGGCGAGTTTGGTGCGGGTACACCTGGTTTTTTGGGCCATGTTCGAGTCTCCTTTTGAGTATATTTGTGTGTGCTCTGAATGTTTTTGTGTGTGCCCTGAGCGGACGACAG
>JADHWW010000145.1 GCA_016783285.1 Anaerolineae bacterium | reverse complement strand
CCTCTTCCCCTTGCAGGTAGGCAGCGTGGATATCTTGGTGAGTGGGCGAATGTTCTAGCGTCATAGCGTAGATTATACCTGGTGTTCATATGTTTTGCATTAGAATTTCATCAAGTTTCCGTTATGGCTGAGCAGTTACCTTCAGATAAGGATTGGCGAGGATCTGCTGCTCCTCGACCAGACCATCCGCCAGATGCACCTGCACCAGGGCAAGATAGGGCGCTTCCCCAAAGTGCTCGCTCAGGGCACCGCCTGCGCCGGCCAGCGGAACGGCGTATCGCAAGTGGGTGCGCGGCACCGGTTCGGCGTGGATCAACACCCGGTCCACGTGAGGGCAGGCCTGGCGAATCTGTGTCTCAATGCGCTGCGTGGCCGCTTCCGCCTTTTCCAGTTCGCGCACGCGTAGGGCAACCTCGGCTTCCACGAACCGGAAACGTCCCGCGTTACGCCCGGTCACCCACGTGACCGCGGCTACCGTCGGCTCGGCGGCGATCGTCTCGCGGATTTTGAGCAAGGTGTCCGCATCCAGCGAGGCGTCCAGCAGTACGCGCATTCCCTCGACCAGCAGCTCCCAACCCGTTTTGCCGATGGCCACGACGATAGCCAGGGCGGCAATGCGATCCAACGGTAGGTTGAACCACTGCGCCAGCAGCGCGGCAAAGACCACTCCGGTGGTAAAGACGTGCACGCGGTATTCTCTCGCGTCGGCAATGAGTGCCGGGGAGTTGGCCGCCCGTCCAGCCCGCAGCTCAAAGTGGCTGAAAGCCAGGGGAATGGCCGTTGCCACGACGACGCCGACCAGCATCCAGGCATCCACCGTGGTCGCGGATGTCTGTGCAAACAGTGCGTCCCTCGCGATCTCGTACGCGGTCACGAACGTCATGATAGCCAGGACCACCGACACGACGTTCTCGACCTTGTACAGGCCATAAGGGAACGCCTTTGACTTGCGCGTCGCGAGCTTTAGCCCGATCAGCACCCCCACTGCCGTCAGAAAATCGACGACGTTGTGGATCATCTCTGCTTCTACGGCCAGGCTGCCCGAAGCCCGGGCGATGGCCAGGTTGATCAGCACCAGGACCACGTTGACGCCGATCGAATACCAGCCCCAGCGTTCGACATCCGCCGCCGGTCTATCTGGGGTTCTGTTTGGCAAATGCTCATCCATCAAGCGGGATCCTCCTCCGGGGAATGTCCTGTTGGTTCGGCACCTGCTCCAGGTGGACGCTTTGCTCTGCGTCGTAGCAGCCGTGTCAGGCCAGCCACCAGGTTCAGCGCCGGCACGCATTGCATGTACTGCTCGTATGCTGGGCCGAACTCCTCGACCAGGCGCCGGTCCTCCCGCCTCGAGATCAGGTAGACACACGCCATACCCGGGATGGCAAAGGTCACGGCTAGCCAGTGCTGGGTGAGCATCATCACGGCAACGTACACGAGCAACCAGCCCAGGTAGCGTGGGTGTCGGATGATGGCATAGATCCCGCCATCAACGGTGATGGACGTGCAAGCCTCGTCCTCCCCCTCTTGCGCTACCCCCTTGCTCCGAAGTGAGAGGATGGATGCCCAGATCAAGCCGACGGCAACCGTCCAGATGCCCCATCCGGCGCCCCGCAGCGCCTGGAACCTGTGGCGGGTGCCCAGCAGTCCGGGCAGCATCCAGGCCGCGATGAGCGATGCACCTGCGATCCAGTACAGGAAGACCGCCTTCATCCCTGCTGACATCTACCCCTCAACCTGGATGGCCTCGACCGGACACCCGTCAGCGGCAGTCTGGACACAGTCCGCCAGGTCACCGGGCACCTGGCCAACGGCAGGGCTATCGTCAACCCGGTAGGCGCCGACGATGCGGCTTACTCCGTCCCCAGGGTCTTCCTCGAAAACCTCCGGGCAGTCCTCATAGCAGGCTCCGCAGGCGATGCACTCCTCTCGATCAACCATCACTCTCATCTGCTTTGCTTCCTTTGTGGTGTACACGCTCTTCCAGCCGTTCCCAGAGCATCACGAATCGCTCCCGATATTCCGGCCGCACCTCCACCAGCGACATCCCGTCCGAGTAGGCCTCGGCGATGCGCCGGTCCAGGGGGATGCGCATCAGAATGGGGATCCCTTCGGCAGCGCAGTACGCTCCCACTCCTCGGTCACCCACGCCATCGCGGTTCACCACCACGCCAACGGGGAGCCCCAACTCATCGCGCGCTACCTCCACCGCCAGCCGCAGGTCATGCAGACCGAAAGGGGTCGGTTCAGTGACCATCAGCACCACGTCTACGCCGCGCATCGTCGCCACTAGTGGGCAAGCCGTGCCCGGCGATGCGTCCAGGATGATGGGCCGCTCGCCAGGATCGGACGGAATCGCCCAACGCTTCAATTGGCGGATGATGGGGACAGCCATCGCCTCGCCCACATTCATCGTACCCTGGGCGAACTCTACCCCCCCGGCCCAGCCGCGCTCGATCGTGCCCATGGGATGAAGCACCTCGCGGATCGCCCCGGCGGGACAGTTCAGCGTGCAACTGCCGCAGCCGTGACAAAGCTCGGGAAAGATCAGTACCTTCTTGCCGACGACGGCAATAGCGTGGTACTGGCACACCTCGGCGCAGCGACCGCAGTAGGTGCACGTTTCGAGATCCACCTCGGGGATCATCTGTCCCACTTTTCGTCGTTCCCGGATGGTCGGTCTGAGAAAGAGGGCGGCGTTGGGTTCCTCGACGTCACAGTCCAGGAACAATGGGCTACAGTCCCCGGAGCACGGCCGAGCGGGGTTCGAACCCTCCTGCTTCGACGCCAGGCTCAACGCCAGGTTGACGGCGACGGTGGTCTTGCCGGTCCCCCCTTTGCCGCTGGCGACGGCGATGATCATCTAAAAACCTCCTCGTCAAGCTGGGTCCCCGCTGGGCAAGAGCGGACGATGGTCGGCCCCAGTGTGAGACCTAAAGAGTAGAGCGCCTCTTCCCCTGAGCAGTGATTCATGTAGAGTCGCTGTATGGATTCCATTTCCACCATCACTTGGCAGACCCGTTGCAGGTGGTTCGCGTCGGCGCTGACGAGGTGGGTGCCCCCTGCGATCGCTGTGACGGGATATCTGAACGTACGCTCCACGTGGGAGAGCGTGTTGAGGAGCCCGGCGTGGCAACAGCCGCACAGCAAAACCGATCCCGGGTCCACCGCGAGGAGCAGCGACATGTCATCGCGGTACGGATCGGGCGCCCAACCCGTCTCCGCTCGCACCACGTGGTGGGCGCTGCGACCTTCCGGCTGTGGGCGGGAAGTGATCTCGCCGGTCGTCCAGACGCCGGGCAGTATCTCTTGCGGTTCGGCGCTCAAATGCAGCGTCGTCCGCGCCGCCAACGCTTCCCGGACCAGCGGCACCCCGATCTGCTTTGCGATCGGATCGCCCTGGCGATGCGAGAACCGCTCGCGAAACAGATCGGGATGCGCGTACAGAGGGAGATCAGGGCGTGCCCGTTCTAGCAGTGCAGGTAGGCCACCGGTGTGGTCATAGTGCGCGTGGCTGATCGCTAGCGCATCGACGCTCTGTGGAGCGACATCAAGCGCGTCCAGGTTGTGCATCAACACTGTGCCGCTCTGTCCGGTGTCGAACAACAGGCGCCCGGCCTCTGTCTCGATCAGGAATGCCAGACCGTGTTCACCCCACAGCGGCGAACCACGTTGAACGGCGTTGTCTACCACGCAGGTAACCCTGATGATGTTGTGCGCCAGTGTTCAGCTCCTTCTCAAGTGGGCACGTGCACAGCACCTTTCCCCTGTCTGGGGCTTCCAGGCCCCCTAGACCTTGCCGGTCAGCGCCAGGTCGGCCTCCCTGGTTCGATCTACTGTTCGCGGATCATCTGTGTGCCGCATTTCGGGCACTTTTCCTGGTAGCAGGGAACGCCCACCGTGTGCGACTTGCGTGCCCCACAGCTAGGGCAGATACAGTAACCGCTCGGACCGGCAGCAGCAGGGCCACCCATCCGTCCCGGCCCCTGTCCACCGCCCCGGCCGGCGCTACCGCCGCGCCTACCGCCGCTTCCGCGACCTTGACCCATCTCGCTCACCTCCCTTCCAACTCTACTCCTTACCCCTCCAAGACACTGCCCACGCCAGCACTGCCCACGCGCCCACGAACACCATCGTCAGTGAGAATGATGCTCCAGGGGTCCACCGAGCTTCTCCAGAGCCTTTTCCAGGGCCTGGTTAGCGAGCTCCATGTACTGAGCTGCCTCCACGATCTGTTCCCCTGCTTCCCTGCTCCGCTCAGCCCATGTCCGGAACTCGCCCGCGTGTTCGGCATTATGCTCGATCCAGTGCGGTAGCAACACACGCAGTTTCTCCAGATCGGTTGGCATGCTACCCTCCTAGCGCTTGCAGCGGCACCAACGTCACGGTGTGCCTGAGAAAGTCAACCTGGGCCACACGCCCAGGCACAAAGCGCGGCTCCTCAAAAAAGGCCTCCAGTTGCACCCCGCTTTCGACAGACACCAGGCGAGTGACTTCGCGCATCACCTCCTCCTTCTGTTCTCCCTTGATCAGGTAAACAGTAGACTGGCACATCCCAATCTCCTTCCTCACCGCCTTCCCAGCCCCGGAGATGGCGCTGGCCCTCTCACCTCCCCTGGGTACACCGAACGTCTGGTGTCCGCCTGGATCACAGGCGAGGCAGCACCCTCCGGACATGCTTCTATACAGGATCCGCCGCCGATGCAGCGTTCGACATGCACCCACGCCGGCTGGCTGCTCATCGCCTTCTCCTAGCTCATTCCGCGCTACCCGCCTTCAAGACTCTCCCCGTGGCCGTGTTCGACGCTCTCGTGGCACGGCTCGGCTTCCTGCAGTTGGTGACCCACGTACTGCTCGAGGGCGTGGCGTACGGTACCAGAGGCTCCTGTCGCTGCCTGGATGCCATACTGCTCGAAAAAGGCAATCGCCCGCCCTCCCATTCCACCGGTGAGCATCACGTCAACCTGCTGGCTGTGAATAAAGCCCGGCACTTGGCCTGGTTGGTGCTGGTTATAGTAGGGGTTGGGCACAGCGTGGGCCATCTTGACCTCGCCTTCCCCGAAATCTACCAGCACAAAGTAGGGGCAACGTCCAAAGTGCGGGCTGACCGTACTGTCCAGTCCGTTGTCCTCGCCTGCCGAAACAGCGATCCTCGTCATCTCTTCCTCCCTCGGCCCATCCCACGTCCCAACCCGGCGTGCGCTGAGACGGTCGCATCGCTTGCGGAGGATAGCAGGCCTCCGTTGTAGTCTTCTACCGCTTGCTGCACCGTACCTCCCCTGAACAGGTAGACCGGGATCCCAGCGGCCCGAAACACACCGAACGCATTGGGGCCTACGTTGCCGGTCACCACCGCCTGCGCCCCGCGCTCGATGACGAACTGGGCGGCCTGAACGCCAGCGCCGCTGCCCGCAGAGACCGCCGGGTTTGCGACGGCCTCGTACTGCATCGTCTCCGTGTCCACCAGGATGTACGTCGGGCAGCGTCCAAAGACCGGGCTTGCCGGTGCGTCAAGATCTGCGCCGTTGGCTGTGACAGCGATCTTCACTTGTGTTCCTCCTCGTAAAAGGCTATAATCTCATTATCCCATTAGTTGGGACCCCACAGCGCTGTGGGGCTCCCATGGGGTGGGGAACCTACTGAATTCCCCACCCAGTTGGGTCCCGGGGCGGATGGCCAGTGAGTAGTACGTCATCCGCCCCGACTCGTGCTGGAGCAGCTATTCCTCTCTTTCGAGCTCTGTTAGGCACTGGTTGATGGCGTCAAGTTCCCCTTTCAGCCATTCAGCCTGCGTCTTGAGAGACTCGACCTCCTGCTCCCGGGTCAGCGGCCCGGCATAGGGTCCATACTCCCAGGCCGGTGCGTGGCTAAACCGCGCCCAGCCAGGTAAGCCGGTGGCGTAGTGCCAGTGCCGCCAGCGCCTGCCGCGCCCCGTGCCGCCACCCCATTCCATACCAAAGCCGCGCCCAGGGGCCGGATAAGCGTAACCAGGCACACCATAGCCAGCGCAGTAGCCGGCCGCGCGTCCCGTCATCGGGCCCGCGCCCATCGGTCCAGTTCTGTCTCTACGTGGCATCTCATTCACCTCCTCTCTGCTCGTATTTCACCGTGAATTGTGATAAATCCAAAACCGTTTCTGTAAGGGTTTGCCTTCATCCACTAGAATTGCCAGAGCATTTCGCTCATTCCGACTGGCGTACGCTCTACCATCGACCTCGTCCGCGCCCTCCCCGACCCCGTCCGCGGGCCGCTCCTCCAAAGATGCCTCGGCCCACGCCCCATCGAGGACGACCCGGGCCGTAGGCTGGCAGATAGCGCCTAAAGGCGGTGTACGGGGTACGAGCGGGGCCATAGCCAGCGTAGAGAGGGCTGTACGGATTGCACCATCCTCGCGCTCCGCCAGTCATCGGGCCCACACCGGCCGGTCCGGATCCATCAAAGCCTGGCATTTGGTTCACCTCCTTTCTGTCACCGATCACCCGTACGTGTTGCATTTGGACTTGGTCAGTCCAAACCTGGTGTTACCTATCGATAAACCATCGGCCTCGTCGTCTGCCTCGCCCGCGCCCGAAGGCACGCCCCAACCGCATAGCCATAGGTAACCAACCGACGACACCACGCCAGACCGGAGGCCATAGCGCTGGCGTCCCCAGGCGCACGGGCGTGCCCTGCAACCCTGCATACCCGTAGGGAGCATCCTCTTTGCCCGACGAAGGCAGCACCAATGCGCAGTGTCCCTCTCCGCGCCCGGTCATCGGCCCTTGACCGCGAGGGCCTGTTCCATCAAATCTTGGCATACTTGGTCACCTCCTTTCGTCCCACTTGGCTTGAACACCCTGCCATTGTTGGAACTCTCTCTACAACCAACTGTGTCCACTCGCTGCTTCTATGCGAGTTGTTCTCCTCCAGAAAAAACCTGTTCTACTTGAAGGGCTGCCGCGGCATGCCCTGGAAGCTTGTCTGGATTCCACTGCTTCATATCGTCAAAGAGCTCGCCTTCGGTATGGTACTCAATGTGTCCCTTGACTTGGTATGATTTGCCTTCCTTGGTGATAAACAACAACGATCCCTTCCTTTTGCTTACACTGGGTTTACGACACGCATCCGATCCATCAACGGCTTGACCATCGGATCAAAGCACGCCGCGTCGTATGCCTCGATCTCGCCCTCATCGCAATGGCAGGCCAGTTCAGCATCCAGCGGTAGCTGCCCCAGGAGCGGCACTCCCAGCCATGCAGCCGTCTGCATTGCCCGACTGGGGCCAAAAACTCGGATCTCCTGACCGCATTGCGGGCAGATCACATAGCTCATGTTCTCTACCAACCCCACGATAGGCGCCCCCATCTTTTGCGCCATACTGGCAGCCTTGCGCACCACCATCCCTGCAAGATCCTGCGGCGAGGTGACCAACACCACCCCGCTGAGGGGGATGGACTGCATCACCGTCAGCGACGCGTCGGACGTGCCAGGGGGCAGGTCGACAACCAGGTAGTCGAGCACACCCCAGGCGACATCCGTCCAGAACTGCTTGATGGCATTGCTGATCAGCGGCCCGCGCCAGATGACCGCCTGATCTTCGCTCTGCAGCAGCAAGTTGATGGACATCACCTTGATACCGGTACTCGTCTCCACAGGTAGGATGCCCAGTGGGCTCATCGCCGGCTGCCGGTGCAGGCCAAACATCATCGGAATGCTGGGACCGGTGATGTCCGCGTCGAGCACGCCAACCCGCAGTCTTCGCCGGCGCAGAGCCACCGCCAACAGCGCAGCAACGGAGGACTTGCCCACCCCGCCCTTGCCACTGAGGACGGCCACCACGTGCGAGATGTCGTTCGCGGACGCCGCCGGGCCAGGCTCCCCTCCAGTTTTGCCCATGAACGCCGCCCGCTCCCTTTGACTCATCTCGACCAGGTCGACCTCGATCTGTGCCGTGGAATCTATCCCAGATACCGCCTCTTTGACCCCACGTACCAGGTCGTCTTTGACCGGAACGTCTATGAAAGGCAGCGCCAGCGTCACCGTGACCCGGTCGTCCTCCACGGCAACACTCTTGATCATCTCCAGCTTTACCAGATCGCGTTTGAACTCGGGGTGCATCACCCCGCGCAGCGCTCGAAACACCTGTTCCTCTGTGATCATTTTTCTCCTCTGTCACACCTCTCGTGTCATCGTCAGCAGCCGCTTGCCGGGTATCTGCCGGTAGGTCGCCCCCTGCCCCACGGCCTGCAGTGCTGCCGGCACGTCGACTACCCGCGTCCCGGAGATGGCATCCACGCCGCGATCGAACAGCACCGGCGTCAGCGGCGCGCTGCCGCCCAGGAGGATGACGAACGCATCGGGCCGGCACAGCCCAACCAGATCATCGAACGTATGGTTGATCAACGACGTCCCGGTCAGGGCAACCACGTCCGCCTGGGGCAGCACCTCGGCCGCCCGCCCGGCGGGAAGATCGCCGGGACGAGGACGCAGTTCCAGCACCCAGCACTCGGCCGCCGCCTGCCGAACCCGCTCGACAAAAGGAAAGTGTCCCATGATCGCCACCCTCCTGCCGGTTCCTTGTTCCAGGATCACTTCCCTGGCGTTGACCTCAGTGCACTTCCCCTCATCCACGTCCAGCAGCGCGTTGAACGCCGCCATACCGATGCTGGCCTCCAGGGAACTGGACGATCGCAGCAGTTCAGCCAACTCCCGCCCGCCCCGCTCCAGGAACCGGCCTGCATGCGGGGCGGGCGGGCTGCCAGGGTGCGTGGACGGGCGGACCGTCGAAGCCAGGCCACAGCGGGGCGGGTCGGTATTCAGAACAACCGCCGTCCAGAAGGACCCCACCAGCACCTGGCGGACCGGCGCGTCGGCATGCAGGCTTGCCAACAGCACGTCAGTGGTGTTCACCCCCACCCTCCTCTATGTGTCGACTGTAGGCTTCTATCAGGTCACCGATCTGCTCGTGTGTCTCATGCAGATCCTGCATATGTGCCCCCAGCACCTCGTCTCCCTGTGCAGTGAGACGATATACGCGCCGGGGCGGGCCTTGCGTCTCATCCACATCCCAGTTTGAGGTCACGCAGCCCTTTTCATCCATGTCTCGCAACGCCCGGTAAGCCACGCTGGGATGCAAGCTTTCTAGCCCAAATGCGCTCAGTTGTTCGATCAGCGTGTAACCGTGAGACGGACCTTGATGGAGCAACAAGAGCAACACCGGTTCTAGAAACCACACTCCTCTGCGTGAACGGCCCCGCCGCTGCCTTCGACGTCGTCCTGGCATCTCGTCGTTCCTCCGCGTCTCTCTACCGTCCTGCGTCCACCTACAGTATATCATACTAAGTGTAGATTGTCAATAGACAGTTGACACATGAGTAGTATTCACATCTAGTCGGAATCGTGGTATGGTCACAGCGTGAGGAGCGAGATATTCCACCAGGCGACAGCGGTGTCCACGACGAGCGATTCCTCGGCTTGTCGTGGCGATATGCCTTGTGTCCCTGCCGCGCCAATCAAGCTGTCAAGTCGGAATCGCGGGGGAATGTGGAAGGCCAAAACGGAGAACGTACTCGGCAGGGGTACGCAGCAAGGACCAAAACGATGTGTGTTCCATACTGAGCGGGATCGCCAGCAGCTTGTCACCGGGCTTTAGCCCAGGATGAGACTCACCAACTTGAGGCCTACACATCCGCGTTTCTGCTTTCCTGCTGCGTGCCTCACCTCGGCACATGAGCGAGAGGCCATCGCCTAGCCGACCACGCACAAGGTACCAGAGCCAACCGGTGGCAGCCGAAACAACAGCGGGATAGCACTCTCACTCGGCCAGGCGTTGGCGGCGGAACGATCTGGGTAGGTAGCGCCCGGGCCGCTGGCAGTAGGCCGCGTAGGCAGCGCCGTGCGCGTCGCGCAGATAGGCTTCCTCGATCCGGATCTTCCGCTCGTAGGCCAAAACATTCAGAGCCAGGCTGGTCAACGCCAGCCAGCTTGGCGCCAGGAGAAGCACTCCCAGAGCCAGAAGGTCGACGGACAGAGCCAGCGGATTGCGCGTGAAGCGATAGATGCCGTGCGTGACCAGAGGCTGCACGCTCTCCGGCAGCGCTACCCGGAAGGAGTGCCCCAGCGAGACCTCGCCCCAGACCAAGCAGACCCCGGCCAATATCAACGACACCACTCCCCCTCGCCCCCAAATGGCTGGTCGAGAAGTGCGATGCGCCCGAACTAGTCCACAGTCTGCGCATGCAGAGGATAGGCAATGGCCGTCACCAGCAGAAGCAACGATGCCAGCCCATTGAAAAACGCCGCCAGCGCGTGCCCCCTGGGGTTGGTGCCGGCGCTGCGCCTCACCGCCACCATAATCCCGACAAAAGCACCTATGTAGACAAGCAGGGCCGCTGCCACAGCCATCTGTGTCCAGTGCATCACCATGTCGGCCCCTGGCCTCAAGATGTAGAGCCGCCAGATGGCTTTCGCTCTTCTTCCTGCTCCGATCCCAGCCAGGGCGGAGGCCAGCCGCCGCAGGCTGCCGTCCCCTTCTTGAACCGAAAGTCGCACTTTTCACACCCCTCGGCAAGCGTCATCGTGCGCTTCAGCCCAATTCCCAGCGCGCCGAGCAGGGCATAGTCGGTTAGGCACAGATAGGGGGCCAACTCGTCCGCTCCCTGGCTGTGCAGGAACTTGACGATGCCACACTCGGTATAGTCCATCCCCCAGTCGAACGTGTCGCCAGCCCCCTCGACATGCCCGCGCACCCAGTCGCCGGGATACCGCCGCTCCTGAGACACTGCCACCTTTTGCCTCGACCGCCATTGGTTGAGCCTGGACATATAGTACCATCCCATCACGCGACGCAGCCAGCGAGGATATCGCCTGACCCACGCCTCCACCGTCCTGTACAGAACCTCGCCGGTCTCCTGAACCGTTCTACCATGTCGCTTTATCACCCGGTAGAACGCCAGCGCGCTCGCCGAGAAGACGAGGTTATCGGTTAGCGCGTTTTGCTCGCCGCCGATGTAGGGCAGCTCTGGGATCAGCTTTTCAAACTCGGCCAGCGACTCGCGCACGAGCGTATCGGCAAACGCCCCTCCGTACTGCGCGACCGCGATTTCCCGGCCTGCCGATACCAGGCGGTTGTGTTCTTTCAGCAGCTTGGCCCTGTTTCTGACATAGTACTCTGACGCCTTCTGTTCCTCGGATCGCCGCCTGCCGCTAGGCCGGATCATTGACAGGCCCGCCATAGTCAAGCCACCGACTAGGATCGAGACCCACTGAGTCCAGCCCAGGAAACTCACCTCGAAATGGAACCAATAGTCTTTGTAGCCTGCTAGCCCCTCTGTGCCTGGAATCACGACAAAGCCGGGTTGGATAGTGACAAAGATGAGCCAGTCGAGGACCAATAGGTCCCACGCTGCAAAGAAGAGGAAAATGAGCGCGCTGTTGATGAATGCCGTCAGGAAAGATAGCTTGCCCTCATTCTGTCGCCGCAGCTTGGCGTTTGATCGGAGCACCACGCCGACGATAACGCCAAGAAAGAGCACGCCGACGATGACGGCCCGACTGAGAGGAACGTCGACGACACCCATCGCTGCCTGGATGTCTGGCGGGTAATCGCCGACCCACATCAGCGGATCGACGTACAAGGACCCATAGATCAGGAGCGAGAGCAGAACGCTCAAGATAGTGCCGTCGACAAGAATGCGTTTGATCGACAACCGACATTCCACATCCCTCTCCTCTGACTGCTCTATACCCATCGCCTTACCTTCTGCGCGTACTCGACCCAAGCCTGACCGAACTGCCTCTCAAGCATTTGCTCCTCAACTCGGATGAACACCCTGTCCATCAGGATGGCAAAGACGGGGAGAACGGCATACGGCGTCACCGATCTCACGATCAAGGCCACGCCGACGAGGATCAGCACATAGCCCAAGTACATCGGGTTGCGGGTGATTCGGAACACGCCGGTCGTGATCAAGGCAGCGGATTCCTCAAAGGGCTTGACCGTGGTCTGAGCGTGGTGGAAAGCCCTATCGGCGACGAGGTTGAGGGCTATCCCACAGGCCAAGGGAACGATGCCGAGGATGTTCCACGGGATAGGGATAAACCTGTACACCGGGAGCAGGAAGTGAAGCACCAACATGAGCACGATGGCAACCAATAGATACGTAGGCGGTAACACCTTCTTGTCTTTCACGTTCCCTCCTCATCTATGGTCCGATCAAGGCCAATCTCGCGAGACTTCCCAGATCCCTCAATCTGGGAAAGAACATCGGCTTGCTTTTGACGTGGGCCTCAAACGACGCCCCGTACCGGCGGATTAGTTCCTGGTCCTCCGCACGCGCGATGCCACAGTATGGGAGGACAAACATGAACACCATCAGAAAACCCATCCAATCCTGGGCCAGGAACGCCGCCCCGATCGCCATCCAGATCCCCTCGGCGTAGTGAGCGTGGCGGACATACTGGTACATACCTCCCTGAATCGGAAACGACTTTTCAGGGTGAATGGTATACAGAAACAGCTCTGTATCGCGGTCAAAGCCACCGTTGATCGACTTGCGCATCGCCCACACGGAAAAAGTAAAGAGAAGGATACCGACCGGCACGAAAAACCACCACGGCGAGAGCGTCCGGTACAATGCATGGTCGTAGGGATAGAGAGGGGGGACGAACCGGCTGTTTCCCACGGCCGGTATCATCAAGAACGCGATCATACACGGGGAAAAGACCGGTACGACGTAGCGGTAAAAGAACTGCCGGTACGCTCGATCGCCGTATCGCGCCAGGCAGCGCTCGCGGATGCTCTCTGCGTTCCACGACATCCTCGACATCAGGTAGAACGCCAGCACGTTCCACCCTGCTGCCGAGATCGGTGGCGCCCACCAACCAATCCCGTTGATGAGATGTGCCAGGACGATGGGTGCCAGAAAACAGGCTACGATGTAGGCGATGCTCCTCAAGCTGTAGAGGCCGGGAACGTGTTCCTCGACAAGCTTCATCCCCGCTTTCTCAGGAGCATTCGCAGCATCCGAACGCATGGCCGCTCTCTCCCTCACCTCACATACCAGCTCTGCCGGTGGAAGCGCCCCCTCCTGCGCCGGTGACGGCTACCACTGTCCTATGCAGCGCTGTTTCTCCTCGGCGGTCACGCTGGTGACAGGTACGGCACCCCTGCCAGGAGCGCCAGGATGCCTCCCAAGATCACCCAGCACCACACCGGTCCGAACATCCTCGTCCTTTTCCTGTACGCTTCGTCCGGACGATCCACATCCCGCTCTCTCCCCGTGACCCGTTTGCTCAACCCGCGATGTCCCTGCACTGTGCGCAGTACCCGCTTACGTGCAGGTGGGTGCTGGTGACGCGCACGCCTTCTTGCTCGCGTAGTTCTTGCTCGACCTGCGCTACCAGGGATGTGTCGAACTCGATCACCTTGCCGCAGCGCAGGCAGGTAAAGTGATAGTGTGGCTCTTGGCGCACCGCTTCATAGTGACCGTGGTCCTCGCCCAGGCGGTGCTCCTCCACCAGGCCTATCTCTCTGAGCACAGCCAGCGTGCGGTACACCGTCGCCAGGCTGACGTCAGGGTCGCGCGCCTTGACCCCGTCGTGCAGTGCGTCCGCATCCAGGTGCCCGTTGCTCTCCTCCAGCACCTGCAAGATCAGCCGGCGCTGAGAGGTCAATCGCCGACCGGCTGCCCGCAGTGCATCTTGCAGGCGTTCGTCCGAGTCATCCATTCCATGCCTCTCTATTACGAATGATTCTCATTAGCAATTATACGCTCTCTGTAGTATCTGTCAAATGCAGAATTCTTCCAGATCGTTCTAGAGCGCTGTCCATTCTGGGCAAACAAAGATGCGAGCACGACAATACGTGAGCAAGGACAGCTCACCCCCAAATTCCGACCGTTTGCCGGGAAATCGTTGCCCCTCACCCCCCTCTCTGCTACCATGGGAGCAAAGACCAAGAATGTGATTGCAGCCACCACCCAACGTTGGGCAAGTCTGGCGCCAGACTCATCGTCGCCTCACTTTGGAGCGCCACAATCTTGGGGACATATTGATCGTGCAGCACTGGTACAGTGTGGTCCTGGGCCTGGCTTCGATGGTGCTGGCTTATGTGGACACGTTCAAAGCCGATCAGGGGTGCATCGAAAAGTTCGGCGATCCATACAGGCAGTACATGCAAAGAGTGCCCAGGGTCAACTTTGTGCTGGGTCTGATCCGCTTGGCGTGGCGTTGGGCGAGCGCCAAATAGAGATAGCTATGGGAGGCAGAAAATGAGTGCAGAGACGTTTTGGGCTCGTGTTGGCTTGTACAACGAGGCATTGTGGCCGGTGCAAGCCGCCCTCATCATTGTCGCTGTGTTCTTGACCTATCGCGTGATCGCCAAACCTGGACCCAAGACAGACGTGTGGGTGAAGGCGTTCCTTTCCTTTGCGTTCGCTTGGAATGGGATCGTCGTCTTCCTGGTCTACCTCAAGAACCCTATCTCGATGGCCTTTGGAACGCCACTGTTTGCACTCGTGGCTATCCTCTTTGCGGTAGACATCTGGGCACAAAAGACGGCGTTCAGGTTGCCCGACACGCGTTGGGGCCGGGCGCTAACGTTCGCCTGGCTTGTACTGGTGGTGTCCTATCCGCTGATCGGCTGGGTGTTCCTGGGGCACTCGTATCCACGAATCTTACTGCCCACGATGCCCTGCCCGCTTACCGTCTTTGCCATCACCTTGCTCGCCGCCGCTGCGCCAAGGGCAGACCGAAAGGTATTCTTTGCCCTGCTGCCCTGGGCACTGCTGGGGTTGCCGAAATGCCTTGGTGCGCTGGACTGCTATGAGGACTGCATTCTCTTCGCATCGGGTGTGTATGGCCTGATTGTCCTGATCAGGAACTGGAGAGCCCAATCGTCGGCTGACAGGGCCGTGGTGCGATCTACTCTGGGATCGGACTGAACGGCTCCAGTTCAAGGAGGGATAGTGGCATGAACACAAGATTCTCTGATGGGTGGTTCAGGCGACGGATGATGAGGCTGACTCCATTCGAAAAGTGGGCTGTGAACAACCCTTGTCATGCTCAACATACCGTGCAGACTGCGCTGACGCTGCTCGAGTATGTCGACCTCCCCCCTCAGCCAAGTTGCCTGGAGATCGGCTGCGGGCAGGGTGCGTTGACCCGGCTGCTGGTAGAGCGCTACGGTGCGCGGATGACCGCCAGCGACCATGACCCAGCCCAGGTAGCGATGGCGCAGGAACGGCTGGCCGATCTCGAGGGACGAGTCGAGTTTCGTGTCGTGGACGGCAGAGCAATGCCCTTTGAGGACACGTACTTTGATGCGGTCTTTTCTTTCGGGGTGCTACACCACATTCCAGGTGGCTGGCGCCAGGTTATCGCCGAGTCGGCCCGGATACTCAAGCCGAACGGGTGGTTCGTGTTCACCGACTTTGTCCTGCCTCCTCGCACCGGTCGTTGGCTCAGACGGTTGCTACCCCGGCTAGACCAACTGGAGGAAACGGCGCTACACAACTGTCTGGCGGAGAATGGCTTGCACCTGGAGCACTATGAATACGGTCGAGCAATCCTCGCGGGGCTGATGAGATACTGCATCGGGGTCGCCCACCTCACATTTGCTGAACCGACCCTATGACCTATGAGAGCGGTCACACCATTTGCCATTGGGTGTGATCGCGTATATGATCGGAGGCACAGCGACTGGAGAGGTGACCTATGACCGAACAGACCGAAAGCAAGCGCAAGCGGCTCGTTGCGCGCATGCTGACAGAGTTCGGTCTGCCTGCTCTTGCCTTCACCACCAGCGTGGGGATCGCGACACGGAACTGGCCGGCTTCCACAGTCACCGGCTTGGCCGTCAGCGGCGCGATCACAGGCCTCTTGAGGTTGGACCGCAGAGTTCTCCATCCGCGCCTGAAAAAGCTATCCCGCGATTGGGTGCACCTGGGGCTCGAGATGACCTTTTCGCTGCTCGAACACGTCTTGGGTGCGTTGGTGGCTCTGCTCGTCTGCAGCCGGCTCTTTGGCTTCCAAGTCATAGCCTCTGTAGCGTGGATGCCCGTTGCGGGCATGGTGATCGCGTTCCCGATCATCCACGGAACCGAGATGGCCCTGCGCTACTTTCGTCAGTTGAGAGACGCAGAACGGCAGGAGGAGCAACTGCGCGCCCTGGCTACAGAGGCGGAACTGAAAGCGCTCAAGGCGCAGATCGACCCCCACTTTCTCTTTAACACACTGAACACGATCGCCTCTCTGATCCATACCAACCCTGAACAGGCCGAGGCGACAGTGGAACGGCTGGCAGAGATGTTCCGCTACGTGCTGAACGGCAGCGAGCGACGGCTGGTGCCGCTGGAAGAGGAACTGGCCTTTG
>JADHWW010000045.1 GCA_016783285.1 Anaerolineae bacterium | reverse complement strand
GGCACGTTACATCCCAGCGACTTCTTCGGGCCGGGCACTGACGAGGAGAAGCTGCAGGTCTGGGATCAATGGCTGACCACCATCGTGGACCCACTGGTGACCGATGGGCGCATCCAGTGGGCCACCATGTCCGACATCGCGGACGCGTTTGTGGCCTGGGAGGAGTGGTGTGGCGAGTAGCAATTAGCTGAGGAGCAGCGGGAGAGAATAGTGGTTCAGCGCCGGACGTACAAGAAAGGCCCTCCTTAGAAACTTGGAGGGCCTTTGTGTACTCGGCGTCAAGCTGAGTAAGGGCAAGTCTTTCCCCATAAAGAGAACTGCCCCGTCGCAGTTGGCTCAGCAGCTCGATAGGGGACTACGTTATCCCAAGCAGCGTCAGAAATCCCGCGGGATTCAGAATGACAACTCCCCTATACTCTTTCAAACTCAAAAGATGATCGTCGCCAGTGACGATGTAGGAGGCTCCTGCAGCTAAGGCACATTCCAGATACCGGTTGTCAGAGCGGTCCTTCTCAATGACAGTAAGCTCCACTGACGGTTCTACCACGGTTGCACTGGCGCCAATCAACTGAAGGAACTGCTCAATGTCCTCCTCCGATAGATTGTACCTCTCTTGGATCCTGGGGTAGTGGATGACTCGCTCCAACTCTTCAAGGGTAGGCAGAGAGACAACCAGCTCAAATTCTTCCCACTCCCATAAGCGCAGAATCTGGGCTGGATTACCTCGCGGGGAAATAACCGCACTGATCAGAACGTTGGCGTCGAGGACAACTCGCATAATTGTTTAGGTGAAAGAACGAACAGCTTGCTGGGCTTGAAGCACGTCTTGCATCACTTGATCAGGATCGGCGTCTTTGTTGGCTTCCTGGATTCTGCGGATGGCATCAAAGAATGCTTCCCGCTGGCGCTTCCAGTTCTCGTATACCTCAATCGGCACCACGGCGGCCGCGGGTTTCCCATGACGGCTGATGATGTAGCTGTCCCCTTGGTATTGCACTTGCTCAATGATATTGCTGAATTCCTCTCTTGCCCTGGTTATTCCTAGTATTCTGTCCATTAGACCCCTTGCCTTCTCTAGATAGTATTCTCTTTCCGTATATTCTGCATAGTGTGTACATTCTAGCAGGTTTCTAAACCTTTGTCAAGTCTCTACTTGGCTTTTAGGCAGTGGTGTGTCAGTCGTCAAGATCGTCTCAAAATATAACAGCGAATCAAGGGGATTTAACGTAGGCGCATCCTCTGTCCTTACCAGTACGCTTGGCGGCATAAAGAGCCTCGTCACAGCGGACGATCAGCTCGCTGGCTCCGCTGGCGTCCTGAGGATAGGTGGCGATTCCTAAACTGATGGTAACGCGAATGTCGCTGCTTTCCTTTTCATCGGCAAACGAGTGTGCCCGCACCGCCCGCCGTATTCTCTCGCCCATTTCGAGAGCCCCCTTGCGGTCCGTCTGGGGCAGGAGAATGATAAACTCCTCGCCGCCGTAGCGGACCACCACGTCAACCTGGCGCACGTGGCTTTCCAGGATGCGAGCCAATTGCTGCAGAACGCAATCTCCGGCCAGGTGGCCGTGGAGATCGTTACACCGCTTGAAGTCGTCAATATCCAGCATGATCAGGGAGAAGCTGCCGTCGTAGCGTTCAGCCAGCGCTATTTCCCGAGTCAGGGCCTTATCCAGGTAGCGGCGGTTGCGCAGACCGGTCAGGTGGTCGGTGATGGACATTCGCCTGGCTTGCTCGAAGAGACGGGCCTTCTCCCGGTACAGGGCAGCCAGTTCCTTGAGTTGGCGATTGGATTCCTCATTCAGTCTGGCGTTCTCCAGGGCCATAGTAGCGAGATCGGCCAGCGTCTGACAGAGCTCCAACTTCCTGGGGGAGAGAGGGCTTCTGTCCCAGCTTCGCATCTCGCCCAGGGAGATGAGCGCCCACGTGTCATCGGCGCCGGCCATAGGGATGAGCGCCGCCGATTGGGTTTCTGGGCTCAGCGTGCCCTCCCACTCCATGCTGGACGTGGCGCTGTCGGAGGCGTGTTTACCGATGAGGATGGGCTGCCTGGTCTGCACGGCCATCCTGTGTTGGGGCAGGGCCGCCAGGCTGTATCGCTGACCAATGCTGGGATCCCAGGCCAGTTCCCGGATGGGGTAGGCCGCCTGGATGGTCAGATTCTCCTGATTCTGGTCTAGCAGGGATATGCGGCAGAAAGTAGTTTCGACGGAACGGGTGATCTGACGAGCAAGAGCGGGCAGGAAGCGGTCCAGGTCCGCAACCGACGCCCCGTTCAATCCTCCGTTGGGGAAGGGATCGTTCTGTTCATAGTTTCTCGTGTAGACCATGCTCGCTTCCTCGAGATTAGCACAAAAGACAAAGTCATCCGTGACCAGCGCCCAGCGGCTGGGCTTCGCAAGCCCGAAATGGCATAGCCTGGGTAGGACAAGACCCCGCTGGTCGCCCCCCGACCAGCGGGGTCTGACTTTCGGCGGCTGCTGTCTGCTACGAACGCACGGTTCCTAGCGGACAAAGAGATCCACGAACAGGTAGAAGGCCGGGTCGGGGGTCACCGCCACTCGCTGCATTACGTGCACCTTGTCGCCGTACAGGGCGCCGGTCAGCGTGCTGTCTTCGTGCAGGTAGATGTGGCCCTGGGGCGCGACAAAGGTGCCCAGGTAGGCGCCGTCCTTGTGCAAATGGACGTGACTCCCAGCGACCTGGAACAGGATATCGCTGGCCGCACCCGTGCAGGTCATTTGCACGCCCTGGTGCAGGTCCACGGTTTTCTCCACGGCGATGACGATGGGACCGTCCAGGTTGAGCGTGGCGTTCTGGTACAGGTCGAACTGTTCAAAGATGTAGCTGCCGGCGCTGAGGTTCAGCGTCGCCCCCTCCTTGACGTGCAGCTTGCCATAGTCGCCGGGCGGCAGGGTTAAGCTGTCATTCTTGTCCACCTGGACGTCGTCGCCCGTGGCGCTTACACTCACGCTGACCTGAGTGATGGGGGGCAGCGGGGACACGCTCGCGCCTTCGCTGACGGTACCACCCACCGTGGCACTCTTGTGCAGTTTGACCGAGCCGGCCGCCGTGGCGTCGCCGCCGACGTGGGCGTCCTCCTTCAGGTCAATGTCGCCGCCGGAAGTGACGTCCTGATTGACGACCGCGTTCTTGTGCAGATCGACCTTCTTGTCGGCTGTGATGCTGCCGCCGACCTGGCCGCCTTCGTGTACCTTGACGTCGAAACTGTGGCTGACGACGTTCCCGGTCACCTCGCTGTCTTTCTTGAGCTCAACTTTCTTGGCTTCGCTTCTGACGTTGCACGCCACAAGGGCGGCCTCTTCGACGTTGACCTCGTGCGTGTTGGCGTAGACGCAAGAGTCCATGAAGCCATGCACGACGATGACGCTGAAGCTGTCGCTGCTGCTGTCGCCATCGTTGTCCTCAACGGTGACCACGACGGTATAGATCCCCGGTTCGGCATAGGCGTGGCTGCCGGCGACGGTATCGGCCTCCTGGTCGACACTGCCGTCCTCCGCGTTGCTGTCACCCCAGTCGATGATGGCGCTGTGGGTATCCAGCGTGCCCGGGTCGCTGAAGGTGGCCGGGTCCAGGTAGACCGTCACGTCCTCAAAGACGCTCTGGTCGGCGCCCGCTTCCACGCTGGGAGCGACGTTGTAGATGGTGACCTCGAGGCTGTCACCGCCGCTGCCCCCGTCGTCGTCGGAGACGGCCATGCTGACCGTGGTTGTCTCCGGACCGTTGGGGAAGGTGCAGTCAAAGCTGCCGTCGCCCGTGTCGCCGTCAAAGACCGAGTTGGACGGCGTGCCACCCGTCCCGCAGCTCTCGCTGTCGAGGAGGAAGGTATCGGCGCCAGGGTCACTGACCGTGTAGCTGTAGCTCACGGTGTCGCCTTCGTTGGCCGAGGTCGCTCCCGTCAACTTCACCGTCGGGTCCACGTTGTTGACCGTGACATCGTGGCAGACCTCGTTCATGCTGCCGTCATCGTCGGTCACCGTCAGGCAGACGTTGTGCAGGCCGTTGTCCATGAAGGTGAAGTTGGGGTTCTGCGCGGTGCTGCTGCCCAGGCCGCCAAAGTTCCAGCTCCAGGCCACGATGTCGTCCGGGTAGCTGGTCGAGCCATCGCTGAAGTCGACAGGCGATCCCTCGTCTTGGGGTTCAGGCGCCCAGGTGAAGGCGGCCGTCGGTGCCAGGTCCAGCACCGTGACTGTGTGGCACACCATGTCCGTGCTGCCGTCATCGTCGGTCACCATCAGGCAGACGTTGTACAGGCCGTTGTCCATGAAGGTGAAGCTGGGGTTCTGCGCGCTGCTGGTGCCCAGACCGTCAAAGTCCCAGCTCCAGGCGACGATCTCGTCTGGTGCACTGGTCGACTCGTCCGTGAATTGCACCGACGAGCCCTCGTCTTGCGGTTCGGGCGACCAGGAGAAGGCGGCCGTGGGCGACAGGTCCAGCACTGTGACCGTCGCACTGTCGCTCACCGGGTCGTTTTCCCCGTCGTCGACCGTCAGCGTGACCTGGTAGGTCCCGTCATCGCTGCAGGTCAGGTTGGGGTTGAGCGCGCTGGCGTCGTCAAAGCTGCACGCCACGGCGTCGTCGACGCTCCAGCCGTAGGTCAGGGCATCCCCGTCTGGGTCGGAGGCGGTTGCCCCGTCGAGGGGGATGGCTGAGCCTTCGTCGCCGCTGTAGGGGCCTCCGGCGTCGGCCGTGGGTGGCTGGCTGGCGCAGGCATCGCCCACGCCGTCGTTGTCCCCGTCTTCCTGACCGGGGTTGTCGACCGACGGGCAGTTGTCGCAGGCGTCGCCCACGCCGTCGGCGTCCCCGTCTTCCTGACCGGGGTTGTCGACCGATGGGCAGTTGTCACAGGCGTCGCCGACGCCGTCGTTGTCCCCGTCCTCCTGCCCGGGGTTGGCGGTCGAAGTGCAGTTGTCACAGGCGTCGCCCACCCCGTCCTGGTCTTCGTCGGCCTGATCGGTGTTGGGCGTGAGCGGGCAGTTGTCGTCCACGTCGAGAACGGTGTCATTGTCATCATCGTCGTCGCAGGCGTCGCCCTGGCCGTCCTGGTCGCCGTCGGCCTGATCCGCGTTGGGCGTCAAGGAGCAGTTGTCGTCGACGTCGGGGACGCCATCGTTGTCGTCGTCCAGGTCCTCGCTAGCGTCCTGGCAGCCATCGGCATCGACGTCCGTGGTGGCGTTTGAGGTCCAGTTCAGCTCGCCCAGGACACAGCTATCGCCGTCATCCGTGACCGTGTCGTCGTCATCGTCCGGGTCACAGGCGTCGCCCCAGGCGTCGCCGTCATGGTTCTCCTGGTTGGGGTTGGGGATGCCGGGGCAGTTGTCGTCGTCGTTCACAACGCCATCATCATCCACATCGTCGCCGGTGACGGCGTTGGGCAGGATGACCGTCACCTGCGAGTTTTCGCGCAGTATGCGGGTGACCACCGCCGGCCCATAGATGCTGCCGCTGGGCGGCGTGACCTGGATGGTGAGTTGTTCACCCTCCCTGGTCCGGCCCACGGCCACGGTGCCCACAGCCGACAGGCCCAGGGCCATATCTGCTTGTATATAGGTACCGTAGTAAAAATCGACGCCGCTCTCTGACCACGGCTCTCCCCACATGGCCCCCAAGTTGGAGCCGCCGATCTTGACTGTCGCATTGGGCACCGGCACGCCCCACTGGTCCTGGACGTTGACCGTCAGCCAGCGCGTGTTCAGGTTCCAGTCCTGTACCAGTTCGCCTGCCAGGTCGACGTAGCGGGCCGGGGAATACAACCTGGATCGAGACCACTTGGACCCTGCCTGTTCCCAGTAGGTCCAGTGACTGCCATCGCCAACTTGGAGATAGTACTTGTCACCTTGGGGGAGAGGTCCAACAGTATAGGCACCGTCCTCGCCGGTGATGGCGGAATTGGCTGAATGGATGCTGTCCCACAGCCGGACCGGGTCGCCGTCGGGGACTGGGGTCCCGTCGTGCAGGTAGAAGTGGCCTGACAAGATCGCCCGGTTTATGATCATGTCCCAGTGGCCGTCCTCCGGCACAGCCATATCAAATTGCTGCTCTGGATACCCAGAGGAGGCTGGGGGGACCACGTATGTCGGGAAGATCTTGTACCAGGGCGGCAGGGCTGGAATGGGGCCGATGTGGTTGTCGGCGCCTGTCTTAAAGTTGATACTGGTCGGTATGTGCCCGAGGGCGGTCCATGACCAACCGCCCATCTGAAAACTCGGCCTGTACCCGCGGACATAGACTCTGGTGTCGTTGACCGGGTCGAGATCCGTGTTTCTGACCGTGGTGGACGCAGGGAAGCTGTAGGGGATGACCAGATCGTTGTCGAGCGAGTCGTCCTGCAAGGTGACTGTGCCGTATAGATAGCCGGAACCCACCGTTGCGGTTCCGCCGTCGCCGCTGGGATCGTCGAAGGTCCGGTTCCCTAGGATGATGATATTCGAGGGGAGCCCCCGCGCCACCAATAGGTCGAAAGTGCCGTCGGGGCCGATGGTCTGTGCTGCAGACTGGGGGCTCTGGATCGTAAAACCCTCGGCGATCTCGGGCAGCGCGCCCAGGTCACTGTAGCTCAGCGTGCCCGCATATCGCACGTTGCCCGGCAACTGGAACGTGACGGTACTCGGCCCGCTGTCCCAGGTGACACCGGTGAAGTGTTTTTCACTGACCATGATGTTGTCGGCCGGGGGATAGACCCACATGGAAGTGCTATTGGGGTTAGGCGGCGCCACGACAGAGGCTGTGTTGATGCCTCCAAGTTTGGCGTACGTCCCCAGATACCCCTGAAAGCCTGAGAGCCGCAGCCCGGGATCCCCGGGTACGTTCGCGTTGGGCAGAGGGGGATACCACCTTACGTATCTTTCGAAATATGCCTCGGGCACCGGCACTGGCGGGCTGGCGTCGTCGGTCACCTCAAAGGTAACGTGCCCCATTGGAATGCAGATGTCGCCGACGTGGGTGTCCTCCACCAGCTCGACGGCGTCGGGATACCCGATATTCACGTTCACGGCAAAGCCTGGGTTCATATTCTCATTCTGCGTGGTGGGATCGCCGTCGTCGTCGGTACTGGTGCTGTCCTGGCCGGAAATGACAAATTGAGTGACTGGAACCGCGAGGCCAGGGATGGTGAACTCGCCCGTCGTGGGATCGCTGACACTGGCAGCGGACGAATAATTGGCCCGAATGCTGTTTGCCGGCCAAGCCGTCGGCGGCACGCAGTTCCCATCCCCAAAATCGAACAGGACCCGGCCGCTGACGTCGATGTGGGTGATGGGGTCGAGCTCGATGTCGAGCGTGGTGTCTACCAGGAACTCGAGATCGTCGAATTGCCTGTTGTGGTAACCAGTCTTGCGTGCGCGCACGTCGTAGGTGCCGCCGGGAACGCCGGTAATGGAGTAGTAGCCATCGCTGTCGGTGTAGGCGGTGAAGTTAAAGAGCGCATTCCAGACGTACACGTCGGCGCCCTCGATGGGGTCGCCGGTCACCGAGTCCGTCACGTGGCCATCCAGGGTCAGCGGCGGCCGGACGAGCACGATGTCACGAATTGTCGCACCCGATACGACCACGTTGGGGATGATGGCTGATTCGAAGCCGCTGCCCACGGGTGGGGTGATGTTGAGCGTGTAGGTGCCGTCGGCGATCGGGTCGATCAGGTAGATGCCTTCGGGGTCACTGCTGGTATCGGAGGCCCCCGGGACCCCATCCACCTCGATCAACGTGTTGGGGATAGGTACGTTGTTGCTGTCCAGCACCGTGCCCGTCAGCGAGCCTTCATCGGCCAGCGCTGTTCCGGGCAGCATCAGGGCTACGATCACCAGTATCGCCAAAGCTTTGTTTCTCATCGTTTTTCTCCTTATTTTGTGGATTTGTTTGGTTGGATTCGTGTCAACGTTGCAGGCTTCAACCTGTGGCCTGCCGGTGGTGGGTTGATTGTCTATGCTTACATCGTTTCCTCCTCTTGGCCCTGTGCGCCCTGGTTGGCCATGCTTTGCCCTGGCGCCTGAGCCTGCAGGTAGTCCACCAGGCTCTCCAGGTCGGCGAAGTAGCGCTGCTCTTTGGTGGTCACGCTCTGCAGCATGGCCTGGCAGGTCGGCCGGCCATCCTGTTCCACCCAGCCGTTCGACGGGCTCACGACGTAGCGCAACCGCAGCAGGTAGGATTCGTAGCGCACGGGTGGTTTGGGTTGGTCGTGCATGGGGCGTTGTCCTTTCTTGGTCGCCCACATTATACCAAAGTACCGTTAGGAAAACGTGAAGAGCGCCAAGAATCGAGGAAAAGCCACTTGCATTTCTCCCCCAGTTGGGGTAAAATACTGTTGAAGTATCCTCTGCCCTCTCTGTTCCTATAGTTTTACACTTTTTACATAGGACGTGCTGTCAACGGATTTTTGGAACGAATTGAACGGATAATCACCCATTCGGCCAGGTTTTTCCGCTCATTTTGGGTTCAAATCCGTTCAATCCGCTCTTTGAATCCGTTGACAGCTTTCCTCATTATTGGCGGTTTTGTAAAATCCGCAAAGCCACAGTCTGTTCGCCTTCCCTAAGGGGATGATAACTATGACTCACCTCTCAATCTCCCTGTTCGGAACATTCCAGGTTACCTCGGAGGGAGCGCCCATCACCACCATCGAATCCGACAAAGTACGGGCGCTCCTGGCTTACCTGGCCGTGGAAGCCAACCGCCCCCACCGGCGGGAAGCCCTGGCCGCGCTGCTCTGGCCCGATGCGCCCCAACAGAGGGCGCGCCAGAACCTGCGCCGCGCGCTCCACAATCTGCGCCAGGCGCTGCAGGATTCACAGTCAGAAACCCCTTTCCTCCTCGTGTCCCGCCAGGACATTCAGTTCAACCCCGCCAGCGATCACTGGCTGGACGTAGCGGCTTTCACCGCCCTCCTCGATGCCTGCCGGCCCCACTCCCACCGCCGTCTCGACGCCTGCCCGTTCTGCGTGGCCCGCCTGGGGGAGGCGGGCGAGCTGTACCGGGGCGACTTTCTGGACGGCTTCACCCTGCCCGACAGCGAGCCCTTCGAGGAGTGGCGGCTGTTTACCCAGGAGGAACTCCACCGCCAGGCCACCGAAGCCCTGACCCACCTGGCCACCTACCACGAGCGCCGCCGCGAGTACGAGCAAGCCGGCCACTACCTCCGGCGGCAGATCGAGCTGGAACCGTGGCGCGAGGAAGCGCACCGGCAACTGATGCGGGTACTGGCCCTCGGTGGGAGACACTCCGCCGCCTTCCAGCAGTACCAAGCCTGCCGCCGCATCCTGGCCACAGAGCTGGGGGCCGAGCCGGCCACGGAGACGACGGCCCTCTACCAGCGCATCCAGGCGGGGGACCTTCAGCCGGAGCTGATCGAAGCGCAGAACCCCTACAAGGGGTTGAATGCCTTCACTGAAGCAGACGCCGCCGATTTCTTCGGGCGGGAGACCTTCACCGAGCGCCTGGTCAAGGCGGTGCAGCGGCAGCTGCTGGTGGTGGTCATCGGCCCGTCGGGCAGCGGCAAGTCGTCGGTGGTCCATGCCGGCCTGGCGCCCTGTTTGCGACAAGAGGACAGGGAGACAAGGAGACCGTCACCCCATCCCCCCATCTTCCCATCCCCCCATCTCGAAGAAGGCGCCTGGCTCACCGCCTACTTCCGCCCCGGCAGCCGGCCTTTCCATCGCCTGGCGGAGGCCCTGGTTCCCCTCATCCAGCCCCGATTGAGGGCAGACGCGCCAGCGATCGAGGCACGGGTACGTTCGATGGCCCAGCTATTCTGTGACGGCGAGTTGCGGTTGACAGATATCGCTGCCCGCATCCTGCGCCAGGCGCGGCAACGCTATGCCGGCACGTACCGTTTCCTGCTAGTCGTAGACCAATTCGAGGAACTCTACGCCCTCTGCCCCGACCCGTCCACCCGCCGTGCCTTTCTCGACCTCCTTCTCCAACCCCCAATCTCCAATCCCCAATATCCAATACCCAATACCAAACGCCCAGTAACACCTGACACACCCCTCAGCCTTCTCATCTCCCTCCGCGCCGACTTCACCGCCCAGGCCCTGAGTCATCGCACTCTGGCCGACGGCATCCAAAGCGGACGTCTGGTTCTGGGGCCGATGAAGCGGGAGGAGCTGCGGCGGGCCATCGAGGAGCCGGCCCGAGGGAGGGGCGTGATCTTCGAGCCGGGGTTGGTGGAGCGGCTGCTGGACGACGTGGGCGACGAGCCGGGCAACTTGCCGCTCTTGCAGTTCACCCTGACCCAGTTGTGGGGGTGGCAGACAGGCGGCCAGCTCACCCACGCGGCCTACGAGGAGATAGGCGGCCTGGCCGGCGCGCTGACCCGCTACGCCGACGGCGTCTACGAGCAACTGAGCCCCGCCGAGCAGCAAGACGCCCGGCGCGTCTTCACGCGGTTGGTGCGCCCCGGCGAGGGCACCGAGGATACCCGCCGTCTGGCCAGCCGGGACGAACTGAGCGAGAGGGATTGGCACCTGGTGCAGCGGCTGGCCGATGCCCGGCTGGTGGTCACAGGCCGCGAGCCAAGCGGCCAGGAGACGGTTGAACTGGCCCATGAGGCGCTGATCCAGCACTGGGGACGGCTGCGGGATTGGATGGACGCCGACCGCGCCTTCCACACCTGGCGGGGGCGGCTGCGGGCGGCGCTGCGCCAGTGGAGGGCCAGCGACCGTGACGAGGGAGCGTTACTGCGGGGCGCGCCCCTGGCCGAGGCGGAAGGATGGCTGGCCGAGCGGGAGGCTGGCTTCAGCCCGGCCGGACGAGAGTTCATTCGGGCCAGCCTTGCGCTGCGCGATGAAAAACAGCGTGCCGAGGAGGAGTGCCGCCAGCGCGAACTGGCTCAGGCTCAGTCGTTGGCTGAGGCAGAGGGCCAGAGGGCTGAAACGGAAGCCAGAGCCGGGCGCCGTCTGCGCTGGCTGGTGGCCGGCCTGACCGCCCTCTTCCTGATTGCCGTGGGCAGCGCGTTGCTGGCTCGCAATGCGCAGGGCAAGGCCCAACGCGCCGCCCAAGTCTCTCAGAGCCTGAACCTCGCCACCAGCGCTCAGTTGGCCCTGACCGAACACAACACCGACCTGGCGCTGGCCCTGGCGGTGGAGGCCAACCGCATCCCCGAGCCCCCGCCGCAAGCTCAATTGATGCTGGCCGATGCCGCCTACGCCCCCGGCACGCGCCGCATCTTCGTAGGACACGACGGCCCGGTGCAGGACGTCGCCATCGCCCCCGATGGACGCACGGCCCTCTCCGCCTCCGCCGACCAGACCCTCATTCTGTGGGATCTTGAAACCGGGGAGATGATTCGCCGTTTCAGCGGCCACAGCGACACCGTCCACGCCGTTGCCTTCCTCCCCGGGGGAGACCAGGCCCTCTCCGCCTCCGCCGATGGGACGCTGATCCTGTGGGACCTGGAAACAGGCGACGCCGTCCGCCGCTTCACCGGGCACAGCGGCGGGGTGTGGGACGTGGCCGTCAACCCTGGTGGGCGCACGGCGCTTTCCGCCGGCGCCGATCACACCTTGATCCTGTGGGACATTTCGGCTCCGCTCAATGCAGGTATCGAGACGGGTGACATCATCCGCCGCTTCAGCGGGCACGAGGACGCCGTCCTGAGCGTGGCCATCAGCCCCGACGGGGATACCGCTCTATCTGGCTCGGCTGACCGCAGTGTGATCCTGTGGGACCTGGAAACTGGAGCGATCCGGCTCAAGATACCCGGCGTGGCGGACACAGTAACAGGCGCCACACAAGCCATCGGGCATTTCGACTCGGTCTGGGGGGTGGCTTTCCTGCCCGATGGTCGCCGCGCGTTGTCTGTTTCCCAGGACGAGAATGCCATCCTCTGGGACATTTCGGCTCCGCTCGATACAAGCATTTCGACTGGGCTTGTCCCTTCGACAAGCTCAGGGCAGGCTCTGAATGTCGCCGGTTACCTGGTACGGCGTTTTGACGCCGACGCCGGACTGTTCAGTCTTGCCCCGAGTGCCGATGGTCGCACAGTCTTGCTGGGCACGCTGGATAACCGGGTGTTGCTGCTGGATCTGAATACCGGACAGATCTCTCCCCAGTTGCGCGGCCATACCGGTCGGGTGTTGGCGGTCACCTTCACCCCCGGCGACCGCATCGCGCTTTCCGGCTCGGCTGACGGCACGCTGCGCCTATGGGACCTTTACAACGGAGCCGAGATGCGGCGCAGCCAGTACGCCCGCCCGCCGGACCCGGCCGCAGCCGCCGTGGCCATCAGCCCCGATGGGCAACTGGGCTTGACCGGCCTGTGGACCGGCGAGATCTGCCTTTGGGACTATGCCACCGGGCAAGAGATCCGTCGCCTACGGGGGCACACCGAGATGGTCTTTGGCGGAGTGCACTTTTTGCCTGATGGACGCCGAATTGTGTCCGGCGCGGGCGACATTTTCGCCGCCGCCAAAGACAACACAGTGCGTGTGTGGGATGTAGAAACCGGGCAGGAGCTGCGCTGCTTTGAGGGGCACACCGACAAGGTGTGGGATACCGATGTGAGCGCCGATGGCCGCTTTGTGGCCTCCGGCTCCCACGACGGCACCCTGCGCCTGTGGGACATTTCGACGGAGTCTATCCTGAGCGCAGACGAAGGGCTCAATGCAAGCATCGAGAGCGGCGAGGGCAGAGTCTTGCTCGACGTCTCTCCCCAGGCGGTGCGCAGCGTGGCCTTCAGCCCCGACGGCCAATCCCTGGTGGTGGGCCTGGCCAAAGGACAAGCCAGCAACCCCGAGTACAGCCTGCGCCTGCTGGATACGGAAACGGGCCGCGAGATCCGCCGCCTGGTCGGCCACCGCGAAGTGGTGGCCGACGTGGCCTTTAGCCCGGATGGGAAACGCATCCTGTCCAGCTCGACCGATTCAAACGTCATCCTCTGGGACGCAACCAGCGGTGCGGAAATCCACCGCCTGGTCGGCCACACCAGCGGCGTCCTGGCGGTCGCTTTCCACCCTGAGGGTCGGCTGGCTGTGTCGGGAGCAACTGATGGCTCGCTGCTGCTTTGGGACATCGTCGAGGGGACGGCGCTACGCCGCTACGTTGGCCTTACCAAGCCCGTCGTGGGGCTGGCCTTCGTCCCCGATGGACACTCTTTCCTGGTCGCCGCCGACGACGATGCTGTGCACGAGTGGCGGGTGGATGCCACCCAGGACGACCTGCTGGCCTGGGTCGCCGCCAACCGTCACCTGCCCAAGCTCACCTGCCAGCAGCGCGAGCAATATCGCATCGAGCCACTTTGCGAGCAGTCCGGCACACTGCCGGCTGATTGACCTTGAAGCTGCTGGCTCTCCAGCCTACACCTGGGCAAGACGAAACAACCAACAGCAACGTCAGTTTGGTCAACGAATACCAAACGAATAAACGAATGAGCTCTGCCGTCAAAACTCATTCGTTTATTCGTTGCTTCATTCGTTGACAGGATGAACGCCTCCCCCGCCAACCAAATCCCCCTGACCTATGTCGAAAGCCCCAGCGAGCTGATCCTGGTGGCATAGGTAGCATCTCCAGATATTACACTTTCTTTACAATTCCTTTACCCCTCTCTAACAACTCTGTGCTATACTGTTTGGTGAGAGTTCCCCAAAAGAAACACAACAGCAAATCTCGGAAAATCGCCATCTTTGGAGACTGAGATGACAAAAACTCTTCGATCTTGCTGGCTGGACTCTGCCATTGCCGTAGCCATCTTCGCTCTAGCCCTGGCCGTCTACAACGCCACCTTAACCCCCAGCCTTTCCTACAAGAGCGCGGATGGGAACGAGCTGGCCACGGTGTGCTACACCCTGGGCCTGGCCCACTCCACCGGCTATCCCCTCTACACCTGGCTGGGCAAGCTCTTCACCTTCATTCCTGTAGGCGACGTGGCCCACCGGGTAAACCTGATGTCGGCGGTTCTGGGGGCGGCAGCAGTGGCATTGCTGTATCTGATCATGCTGACTATCACCAACCGCCGTCTGCCTTCGGCCTTCACCGCCCTGTTCTTCGCTTTCTCTCTGACCTTCTGGTCGCAGGCCGTCATCGCCGAGGTCTACGCGCCAAATGTGTTCATGATCGCCCTCACTGTGTGGCTGCTGCTGCGCCCCCCCTCGGTCCCCCCCAACCATGCGACCTTGCTCAGGGCAGGCTTTGGGGGAGAGGCAGGTCGGAACAGGCTCCGCACTGCTTGCTTGTTGCTCGCTGCCCTCACATTCGGCCTCAGCCTGGGCACCCACCTGTCGAATCTGGGCTTTGCCCTGGCTTTCGCCCTTTACGTTCTGCTGGTTGATTGGCGGGTGCTGAAGAGGCCGGCAGTGATAGGGGGTGCGCTGGCCCTTTTTCTCCTGGGCTGCTCGCAGTTCCTCTGGCTGCCCTACAAGGCCTCGACCCTAAACGATGCCTTTATGCTCCGCAACGCCCCGCGCACTTTGCAGAGCATCTACCGCTATACCCTGGGCGCGTTCCCAGAGTTCAAGTTCGCTTTCCCTCTCCAGGCCATCCCTGCCCGCATCGTCCTCTACCTGGAACTCCTGCGCCAGAACTTCGGCCTGGTCGGCATCGTGCTTGGCGTCTACGGGATGTGGGAGATGCTCTTCCGCCACACCAAGAAGTTCTATCTTTTCATCACCATGTATCTGGTTCACGTTTTCTTCTTCGTTCAGTATCGCGTCTTCGACCTGGATGTGTTCTTCATTCCCGCGCACTTCATCTACGCGATTTTCATCGGGTATGGGGTGTATCGGTTGGTGGAGTACGTTCGCGTTTTGTCAAACAACAGAGGGAAGCTGTGGCGGGGAGCGGTGAACGTGGGACTGGCCGTGCTTCTGTGCCTGCCCATCGCCAGGGAAGTACAGGCCAACTATGAGCGGAACGACTACTCTGACGAAACGGCCATCAACGATTTCTACCAGAACGCCTTCGAGATTCTGCCAGAGGGGAGCGTCCTCCTGGGTCGAGGCGGCGTCTTCGGCCACGATATGTTCTACTTCCGTATGGTCTACGACGCGCGCCCCGACGTTTTGATGCCTCACCTCACCAATCCCCGCCCATCGCCAGAAGATGTGAGGGGACGCGAAATCTACACCACCATGCGCCTCGATTCCCCCCAGGCTGGCCGCGGGCCCTGGGCGCTCCCGCCCGGCCTGGTGGAATCCGACGCCTGGCACATCCCCGTTTTGATGGGCCAGAGTGGGGGACGCGATTTGGTCCTCTACCAGGTCAGCGCAGAGCCGCCGGAGTTGGTGGTAATAGGGATGGAGGCAGAGCCGGAATATCAAATCGGTCAGCGATTGGGCGGGCTGGAACTGGTGGGCTATGACCTGGACGGTGAGGAGATAGACCGGGGCGGCCACCTGCACCTGACTTTCTACTGGCGGGTCTTGAGGCCGGAGCAAGCCCTCATCGCCACCATGCTTGGAGATGAGTCACTGGAGGCTCACCCCTTGGGCCTGGGCAACCTGCCTCGTTACATGCAAGAATTCCGTCCGCCGCAGGATGCCATTATCGTTGAGGATTACCTGCTCGTTGTGCCCTCCCAGACGCCCGTGGGTTGGCAAACATTGAAGGTGGGACTACAGCAGCCTTTGCAGCCTGGGCAGGAGGGTCAGTACAACGGAGAAATGCTTGAGATCGGGAAGGTCTTGGTCACACAGTGATTGAAGGGGAAGAAACCAGGTTTTTCCCTGGCTGAGCAAGCAGGTCGTTGCCTTCGGGGTCTCCTGGGGCACGAAAAGGTGTCTTATCAAGCAAAAACCTGGTTTCTAGTCCCCAGTCTGGAGGTGCACATGTCTAAGAGTCAGAAGCTATTGATCAGTTTCGGGGCTTTCATCATCGTAGCTATCATGGTCATCGGGGCTTTCTCTCTGGGGGTGTACGTGGGGGAGAGGGGATGGACGGCCGGATCACCCTCAATGGCGGGTGTTGGTGAACAGCCGCCTCCCCAGGGCCAAAGGGTAGAGCCTGGCAAGCAACCCACCGCTCCCAGGGAGCCGCTGCCGAAGGAGACGCCTGACTTAATCGGAGTCGTACAGAGCGTGGCGCGGAGGAGTGTGACCATTAAGACAGGCGAGGGGCCGCGCCTGGTGCTGGTTAGCGATGAGACGCGGGTTGAGCGGGCTGGTGGTCAGGAGGCCAGCCTGGCCGATCTCCGACGCAACGTGCCTGTCGCCGTCTTCGGCGAGTTCAGCGACGACGGCCACACCCTTGTGGCCAGCGTGATCGTCATATTGCCGCCGAAGACGTGAAATCAGTCGCAGTAGCTATCCCTTCCCCCGTTTCCTGAAACTCAACCTCAGCGGTGTTCCCAGGAAACCGTAATGCTCCCTTAGCCGGTTCTCCAGGTAGCGTTCGTAGGAGAAGTGCACCAGGAGGGGGTCGTTGACGAAGAAGAGAAAGGTAGGGGGATCAACGGCAGCCTGGGTGGCGTAGTAGAACTTCAGGCGCTTGCCGGCCTTGCTGGGCGGA
>JADHWW010000044.1 GCA_016783285.1 Anaerolineae bacterium | reverse complement strand
GTGATCGGCCTGATCTTGCGGGCGTAAATGACCGGCACGTCCAGCGCGTGCGCCGTCGCCAGTGCCGGGGCGATGCCCGAGATCTCGGCCGTGAGGACTTTGGTCACGCCGGCGCCGGCAAAGTGACGGGCCAACTCCCGTCCGATCTCGAACATCAGATGCGTATCAATCTGGTGGTTGATGAAACTATCCACCTTGAGAATGCCCCGGCCCAGATTCTTGCCCTCGGCCAGGATGCGGCGTTCAAGTTCTTCCATCGTTGTCTCCTCCTACAGATTTACATTATTCTACACGATGTGCCCGTGCCTGACAAGTCGCAGGACGTCGGGTTGACTTGTCTCTCATTCCAGGGTAAGATATATGGGGTGATTTGAGATTTGTTGATTTGAGATTGACGGATGGCACGCCAAAAGAGCAGTCACGCATCAACCGTATACAAGGAGGACACTGGCGCTGCCCCCAAGGTCTCGCGCCTGGTCGTCATCGTCTCCTGCATAGCCGCCATCGGCGCGATGCTCCACGGGATGTGGGGGGCGAGGCTGCCGGCCACGGTCGCCCCAGAGATTACACCGCTCCCTGTCCCATCCGCGACATTATCCGCTGATCCACCACTGTCCACTGCTCCACCCGCTACCTCGCCCGCCAATCCGTCGCCATCCCCTGCTCCATCCATTACCCCACGCGCCGACCCATCCGCTCCCGTCCCGCGCATCGGTATCGTCGCCGGTCACTGGGGAAGCGATACGGGCGCCATGTGCCCCGACGGTCTAACCGAGGTCGAGATCAACCTCGACATCGCCCGACGGGTCGTTGACATCCTGCAAGCCCTGGGCTACCAGGCCGACCTGCTGGAAGAGTTCGACCCCCGCCTGGAAGATTACCAGGCTGATGCGCTCGTTTCCATCCACGCCGATTCCTGCGCGGCCTACCCATACGCCACTCCGCCGGCCAGCGGGTTCAAGGTCGCCAGCGTCGAGGACAGCATGGTGCCGGAGGCAGAGGAGCGGCTGGTCGCTTGCCTGGCGCAGTGTTACGCTGCTCGCACCGGGATGTACTTTCACGCCAACAGCATCACCTACGACATGATCTATTATCACACCTTTTACGAAATTGGCGACCAGACGCCGGGGGCCATCATTGAGACCGGCTTTATGCTGAACGATCGCCAACTGCTCACCCAACGAGCCGACCTGGTGGCCCAGGGCATCGTGGACGGCATCGTCTGCTTCATCGAGGGCGAGATGCCATAACACCCAATCACCAAGTTACCCAATCACCAAGTCACCCAATTACAGAGGTGCAAAATGTCTTATGCCAAAGCCGGACTACTGGTCGGGAGTGGCCCTGCCACCCCGGCCGACCTCGACATCATCCGCCAAGCCAGGCTGGAGGCGCTCAAACTGCGGGCTATCGCCAACCCGGCCTCTGACCTGTCCGCCTATCGGGACATCGGCGTCCACACTTTCCTGGTCCAACTCCTCAGCCCAGAGCCGGGCGAGCGTCCCACTTCTCCCCAAGAGTTCGTGGACTATTTTGCCCCGGCGGTGGAAACGTTCGTCCAGGCCGGCGTGTATGACTTTGAGGTGCAGGGCGAACCCAACTTGCCTGGACGCGGGTACGGCGTCTCCTGGGATAGCGCCGCCGCGTTCGGCGACTGGTTCGTCACCGTCGCGGAAACGCTTGAGACGACTTTTGGGCCACAGGTACGAGCGGGCTTTCCCGGCCTCTCGTCTTCCCCGCAGGGAGAGACTGCCTTCTTGACGGCCTGCGCCGATGCCATAGAGACAGCCGGCTTCGTCTGCTGCCACGTCTATTGGGACAGCGCCCAGGGGTTGCGCGCCTTCGACGGCGGCATGCGCTTTATCCGCCGATACCTGGAGACTTTTCCGACCATCCCACTGGTCGTCTCCGAGTTTGCCAACGTCAACCCCAACACCAATAGCGGTGTCAAGGGCGACCAGTACGCCGAGTTCTACTTTGCCTGCGCCCAGTACGACGAGTGCCGCTACGACTGGTCCTGGTACCAGGCGTATTGGCCGCGCATCCAGGCCGCCTACGCCTTCATCCTCCGCTCGCCCGATCCCGTTTATGCCTCGCAGGTCTGGATGGATGCCGAAGGGCAGCCTCGCCCGGTCGTCGCCCGAGTCGCGGCGCGCGCTGCGATGCCTCCGCCCGCTGCGATGCGCTTCACCTGGCCCACCGAGTTCCGCCACTACACCCAGTTCTACGGCGAGAACCAGCAGAGTTATTACGATACCTCCTATGCCCACTCGCTGCACGGCGGTCACAACGGCGCGGACATGCACGTCAAGTACGACGATCCGTCCAGTTCCCCCATCCGCTCCTGCCTGGACGGCGTCGTCACCCGCAAGAAGATGATCGAGACCGGCTACGGCCACCACGTCTACGTCCGCAGCCAGGTCGAGGGGGTGGGACAGGTGACGCTGCTATATGCTCACATGACCGACGTGCCGGTGGAGGAGGGACAGGCGGTGCAGGCCGGGCAAGTGATCGGCACCGCTGGCATGACAGGCGCGACCAGTGGCCCCCACCTGCACCTTTCGCTGTACATCGAGGGGTTGAAACTGCCCGCCAACGCCGACTATCTCAACCCGCGCCCCTACCTCGACCCGCTGCCACGGGGACAACCCCGCGTTTCCTACTCTCGCACCTACGTGCTGCTCCCGCCGGACGCCGGCGCGGCCTGGGCGCAGGCAGTGGTGGGCGCGACCTGGGATACGCACCGCTTCACCATCGGCGGCAGCGCCGACGATGCCGGCATCGGCGACCTGGACTTGCGCCGCGTCGTCGCCGTCAACCCCACCGCCTGGGGCGACGGCCTGCCTGCCTTCTTCGAGACCTACTACCCAGGCGTCATCTACGTGCCCGTGGAGGCGGAGAGCCCCAGCGCGCTGCGGGCCGCGCTGGAGGCCCTGCCGGAGATGCCGGCCCAGCCGCCTCCGCAGCCCCCATCGCCCCGAGGGCAGCCCCGCGTGCCCTACGACCGCACTTATGTACTGTTGCCACCGGGAGCCGGCGACGCCTGGGCCAGCGCCGTCGTCGAGGGGGGCTGGGACACGCACCGCTTCACCATCGGCGGCAGCGCCGACGACGCCGGCATCGGCGACCTGGACACGCGCCGCGTCGTCGCCGTCAATACCACCGCCTGGGGCGACGGCTTGCCCGCCTTCTTCGAGACGTATTACCCAGGCGTCATCTACGTCGCGCTCGTGGCGGACACGCCGCAGGAACTGGTGGCGCGGCTGGGGAAATTCTGATACGCGGCGCCGCCGATTGATCCCTCCCCCGGCATGACGCTCTTTGACACCTTCAGCAGGCCGTGTTATACTCAATTGCAGGGGAGATGACGATGCGCGAGGAGACTGCTGGAGCATCAAAGCGGCCCTACTTCTTCTGGGATTACGACATTACCGAGGAAGACATCCGAGGGATCCTACGGGGGGACAATGAGGTGGAAAAGGCCTGGGTCATCACCCGCATCCTGGAATACGCCCGCTGGGAGGACATCTGGCGCTATCTAACCGTGGACGACGTGCGGGAGAACTTTGCGTGGCTCAGGTTCCGCTGGCCCCGTGACCGTGAACTGTGGGCTTATGCACTGGAGCGGTGGAGGCGCCATAATTAACGATGCCTAACGAATTCCTGACACCCTTACAACGTACCTTCCTGGAGCACTTTTTCGCTGCTCCTGTCGGCCAACGCTTCTTCTTGACCGGTGGGACGGCTCTGGCGGCCTTTCACTTGCATCATCGCCTGAGCGACGATTTGGACCTGTTTACACATGACGACGACGCACTGGCAGAGGTTGACCGTTGCATCGAGGAGATGGCATCCCGGTTGGGCTGGGGCATAAAGCGCGCCAGAAGGGCGGAGCACTTTCGGCAGTTCCTGTTTACATCCCAGGCCAATGAGAATGAGGAAGAGGTGCTTCAGGTAGATATGGTGCACGAGTTCGGCCCCCAGTATGGCCAACGGGAAGTGATCGGCGGTATCATTGTTGACACTATTGAGAATATCGGCGCCAACAAGGTCACGGCCATTCTGGGGCGGACCAGCAGCAAGGATTTCGTGGATCTGTACTTTATTCTGGAGGCCGGATATGATTTTGAAGAACTCTTCACCAAGGCCCAGCAGAAGGACCTGGGCTTGATCGAATTTCACTTCACAGGCGCGTTACTCCAGGTCAATAAACTTGCCCGTCTTCCGGAGATGAGAAAGCCGCTTGATCTACTAACGCTGCGGTCTTTTTTCACCTCCATTGCCAACGAGATGCTGGACCGGCTGGATCCCAAAGTCAGTAGATTGGGAAACTGGTAGACTGGGAAATTGGGAAATCAGTTCTTCCAGTTGCTGGATCTAGCGATTGTGACATTTGTCCTCCAACCTGGTATAATAGAAAAAGTTGTTAGACCATAAGGAGGACAAATATGGATCAGCAAGCCGTCAATAGGTTGTCTACAAAAAGTAACTGGCAAACACTCCAGACGGAACTGCTAAACTATCGCCTGTCGCAGATCCCAGACCAACCCCTCGGAATCGTGTGCCAACAGTCCTTCGAGCCCGCGCTTCATTTCCCACGACGACATCGCCCACTTGCAAGCCCGTCCGATCGGCCGGATCCCCTGGATTCACGTGCGTGATCCTGATTGACTGACAAATCTTTTTGGGACGCAGATTCACGCAGATTTTCGCAGATTATCTGCCGATAAAACCAGAAAATCCTTGTACTGAGCCTTGTCGAAGTGAAGGGCCAGAACAGCCCGGCAGCAAAACGGGGCGACCTCAGTTGGGGTCGCCCCGTCGGCATGCGTGGGGCCTCTGAACCGCTGAGAATATGAGGAGCGCTGAAGACACTGATGGGGATCTCACGGGACAACGCTTCCACATTCGTTCGTTTGACCCTTGTCAGAATCAAGGTATACTGAAGGCGCGAGCAAGTGCCGAGAGGAGAAAGAAAACAATGGACAGAGCGACATTGCAAAGACAGATTGACGCACTGGCAGAGATAGAAGACGGCGCGCGCGTCATCCCCCTCCAGCAGGTGCGCGAGTTGGCCGCCACGTTCGACTGCCCCACACGGGAGGTGGAACTGGCGGCGCTGGAGGCGGGCGTCGCTCCCCGGCGCTACCTGCGCAACCTGGGCACGGTCGGACTGGAAGGGCAGGCCAAATTGCTGCGAGCAACGGTGGCGGTCGTGGGACTGGGCGGGCTGGGGGGGTACGTCGTGGAGGCGCTGGCCCGCGTGGGCGTGGGGCGGCTGGTGCTGATAGACGGCGACGTCTTTGAGGAGCACAATCTCAACCGGCAGATCTTGAGCGCCGAGGCGAAACTGGGCACGGACAAAGTTCAGGCAGCGCGGAGGCGCGTCGCCGAGGTCAACGGCGCGGTGGAGGTGGTGGGCCACGCGGTGGCGCTGACCCGCGAGAACCTGCCCCGGCTCCTGGAGGGTGCGGACGTGGTAGTGGATGCGCTCGACCGGTTGCCCATTCGCCTGGTGCTGCAAAAGGGAGCGCAGGCGCTGTCCATCCCAATGGTACACGGAAGCATCGCCGGCTTCCTGGGCCAGGTGATGACGATATTCCCCGGGGATGCGGGCTTGCGCAGCCTGTACGGCGAGGGGGACGACCTCCCGGAGCAAGGGCTCGAGGTGCAACCGGGGTGCCCGGCCACGACGCCGATGGCGGTGGCGGCATGGGAGACGCAGGAAGTCGTCAAGATATTGCTGGGCCGGGGGGAACTGTTGCGCGGGCGGCTGCTGGTGATGGATATGGAAGCGGGTGTGATAGAGGTGCTGCAATTGGGCTGAACTATGACTACACCAACCACGTACCCTGAAGTGAAAGATGAAATCATCGGCATCCTACGGAAAAGTGCCCGTTCCGTTGACCTGAACACAAAAGGAAATAGTGGTAGGTAGACAATTGCCCAACCCCATCGTGGTCATTGTTTCGGGCCTGCCTTGCACAGGCAAGACGACGATCGCCCGTCGGGTGGCCGAACAGTTTTCGTTGCCGCTGATGAGCAAGGATATGTACAAAGAGTTGTTGTTCGACACCCTGGGTTGGAAGGATCGGGCCTGGTCGAGAAAGATGGGACGGATCAGCATCGAGTTCCTCTTTCAGTTCCTGGAGGCGCAACTGGCTGCCCGTCGTTCCTGTATCGTGGAGAGCAATTTCAAGATCGAGTTCGATACGGCCAGATTCTTCAAACTCAAGGAGCGTTACGAGTTCAACTCGGTGCAAATTCTGTGCGTCACCGACGGCGACGTTCTCTTTGAGCGCTTCAAACGGCGAGCAGAGTCGGGGGCCCGCCATCCGGGGCATAACGACCACTTGAATTATGCCGAGTTCCGAGAAACGCTCCTGTGCGGCCGGTGGCAGCCGCTGGATATCGGCGACCGCCTCGTCGAGATTGATACGACGGACTTGAATACGGTTGATTATGCCGCCGTGTTTGCCGAGATCGCCCGGGCGTTACGTGCTGATGACAATGACGATTGATTCTGACTTGAAACAAGAGGTAGAACGTAATTACCGGCACAATGCCGTGGTCAACGTGCTGGACGGCACCTTCTTCTGGTTGGGGGGCAGTTTCATCGCCGCGCGCACTATTCTGCCGCTCTACGTCAGCCACTTTACCGACAGCAAACTGGTAATTGGGCTGCTCTCGACGATCGTCGCCGCCGGCTGGCTCCTCCCCCAACTCTTTACCGCCAACCGGGTGCAGCGTTTGCCGCGCAAGAAGGTGATGGTGGTCAACCTGGGGCTGTTCACCGAACGACTACCGGTGGTTCTGATGGCGCTGGCGGCCATGCTCTCCACCCGCTTCCCCACGCTGGCCCTGATTGCCTTTTTCGTGCTGTTCGCCTGGCACGTGGTGGGAGCGGGCGTGGTTGCCGTCGCCTGGCAGGACATGATCGCCAAGGTCATCCCACTCGACCGGCGGGGGAGGTTCTTTGGCCTGGCCAACTTTGGTGGGACGGCGACCGGGGTGCTGGGCGCGGCCGTTGCCACCCACCTGCTCAATCACTACGATTTCCCCCGTGGCTACGTGTTCTGCTTTGCGTTGGCGGCAGCCTCCATATCCATCTCGTGGATCTTTCTGGCGCTGACCCGCGAGCCGCCCCGGGCCAGCCAGGAGCCGGTCATCTCGCAGCGGGAGTACTGGCGTCGCCTGCCATCTGTGTTACGCGCCGACCCGAACTTTCGGCGCTATCTGCTCAGCCAGACCGTCATCGCCACGGGCGGGATGGCGATTGGTTTTCTGGCCGTCTACGCCGCGCAGCGCTGGCAACTGCCCGACAGTTGGGCCGGGAATTTCACCACCAGTATGCTCATCGGCCAGGCATTGTGCAACCTCCTGTTCGGCCCATTGGCCGACCGCAAGGGACACAAACTGGTGCTGGAATCGAGCATACTGCTCAGCGCGCTGGCCGTGGGACTGGCGGCACTGGCCCCAGCCCCCACCTGGTTCTACGTCGTCTTTGCTCTTATCGGCGCCAGCGCCGCCGGTTTTATGCTCTCTGGTATCATGATCGCGTTCGAGTTCAGTGCCCCCGACGCGCGCCCGACCTACATCGGCTTGAACAACACGGCGGTCGGGGTCGTGAACGTCGTTGCGCCGCTGCTCGGCGGCTGGCTGGCCGGAGCGGTGGGGTATCGGGCGCTCTTCGTCGTGGCATTCGTGATTGGACTGGCGGGGTTTGCCTTGCTGCACTGGTCGGTGCGCGAGCCACGTCAGGCCGTGAGGAATATCTTTTGACCTTTGCGGCGGGCAATCTCAATGATGGCGCTGCTGTCGTCTTTTTCAAACTGGCGCTGTCCAACTGGAATCGGTTCTATGCGGCTATCGGTGCGGGCGGCAACGTGCCAGAGGAGATTCACGTCCGCCCGCTTGCGCTCATTATCAAACCGTGGTGAAACCACCAGCAAATCTATATCGCTCCAGGTATCGGGATGACCACGCGCTTGAGAGCCGAAGACGACCCCGTGTTGAACGGGGATGCCCTGTTTGATGAGATTTCGCAAGTATTGTCTGACTATCCTGGCAATTGATTCATCAACCATTGGTATACCTCTTCCGTGCGGCGCAAGTAATCCTCTGCTTCGTCCAAGGAAGGTGGAGGCATAAGTAGATCCGGATACCGTCCTTCAATATTGAAAGCGTTCATTTCTGCCAGCAGGTCTACCTGGCTTACGTTCAAGGAAAGCGCAGCCAGGTCAGCCAGCCTGACCAGATTGTGAATTCTGGGGGCTAGATCGTGGATATGACAGCATACGTGAGCTTTGAGTATTTTCTCCAGGGTCAGATGAGCGAAGAATAGACCGTGACGTACCCTTCTGCCGTTAATCAACTCTTGTGCTATTTCCCAACCTTCAGCGGCTCCCGTTTGCCAGTAGGCGATTTGTTTTCCAATGTCAATCATTCCCCATTCCTCTCACTGCTAAAGTCATCGAAGCCACGGAGAGAAGACATTCAAAATGCTCCCTTTCGCTTGGAGACTCTTTCAGCACAAGTATACTGCCAAGTGGCTGTTGCGTCAACTGTGGGTCCAATCTGCTGGCCAAGATGCTTGACAGACTCATTCGAGTGTTACAAGATAACTCTAATGTGCAAAAGTGTTAATGTGTAACGGGGCCGGCTATGTCCCCTATTCCCAAACCTGCGTGTGGAGAGCGCCACCGTGAAACGTCCACTGAATCAACTCTGCACTACAATCCAATTGGTCTTGCTGATCGCCGTCGGGCTGGCCGCGCAGTCCGTCATCGTGGCCCACCAGACCCGCACGCGGGACCTCCCCGATGGCTTCCCCGCGCCCGTGGCCGAGGCCGGCGTGCCCATCCTCGGCGTCAACGTCGCGCTGGAGCAGTACGACGATGAGGGATTGGAGGCCGCCCTGACCCGCATCGTCGAGGGAGGCTTTGTCTGGGTGCGCCAGCCCTTTTACTGGAGCCAGATCGAGCCCAGTTGTGGGACAGGCTTTCTAGCCTGTCTGGGTGGCAGACTGGAAAGTCTGCCCCACCGCTTCGACTGGACAGTTCCCGACCGCATCATGGCCGCGCTGGCCCGCCACCCTGAACTGCGACCGGTGGCCGTGCTTGACGACTGTAGGGGCGCGGTCGCCGCGCCCCTGCCTCCACCTGCCGACCCCGACCGCTTCGCCGCTTTCGCCGGTGCCTTCGCCGCCCGCTATGGCGCACAGGTGGACTATTACCAGGTCTGGGACGAACCGAACCTGGCGGCCCACTGGGGCGGCGGCCCCGTCAACCCGCCCGCCTACGCCGATCTCCTGGCCCGCACCGCCCGCGCCATCCGCGCCGCCGATCCCGACTCCCGCATCCTCCTGGCCGGCCTGGCCCCCACCGTCGAGACCGGCCCGCAGAACTTGAGCGACGTGCGCTATTTAGAGCAACTCTACCAGGCGGGGGCCGCGCCCCACTTTGACATCGTAGCCGGCAAGCCCTACGGCTTTAACACCGGCCCCGACGACCGTCGCGTTGACGAGACCGTGCTGAACTTTTCGCGGGTGCTCCTCCTGCGAGAGGTGATGGTCAGGCACGGCGACGCGGACAAGGCCGTATGGGCCAGCCAATGGGGATGGAACGCGCTGCCGCCCACCTGGACGGGCGCGCCTTCCGTGTGGGGACAGACCGACGAGACGACGCAGGCGGCACACACCGTCGCGGCACTGGAGCGGGCGCGGGCCGAGTGGCCCTGGGCCGGCGCGTTTTTCCTGGACCACTTGCAGCCCGCTGTTCCTCTCGACGATCCACACTGGGGCTTTGCGCTGATTGGACGAGACGACGCTCCCCGCCCGCTCTACGACGCGGTGGCGGCCTGGGCTGCCGCGCTTCCCGATGCTGCCCCCGCCGGCGGCTACCCGGCGCTCAATCCCTGGGCGACCTACGAGGGCGGCTGGCGCGTGGGGCCGCTGGGCGCCGACGTCGGTTCCAGCGGCGACTGGGCCACCTTCCGCTTCGATGGCCCGGCCGTCGCGCTGACGGTGCGGCGGGGACCGTACCGCGCCTTTCTCTACGTCACGGTGGACGGGGAACCGGCCCACGCTCTCCCCCGCGACAAAACAGGCCGCGCCTACGTCGTGCTCTACGACAATACCCCCGCCGTCGTGACCGTCCCCCTGGCAACTGACCTTCCCCCCGGCCCGCACACCGTCGAGGTCGTGGCCGAGAGGGGGCAGGGCCAGTGGGCGTTGGTGGACTGGCGCGTGGGCGCGGAGCCGGTGCGCGACGACTTCGGCTGGAAGATAGTCGGGCTGATCGGGGCCGGGCTGGTATTGGCAGCGCTGTTGGTGCGCGATGCGCGGCGGGTGGACTGGGCCGCGTTGACCCAACAGTTCCTCGCCTGGCCCGAGTGGGCGCAGGTAGCACTAATCGTGGGACTGACCGCCCTGCTCTGGGCCACCGCCGGCGCCAGTTGGGGCCGGGATTGGGGCAGTTCGTGGCTCGTCGCCAGCCTGCTGACGTTGCCCGCGCTGGCCGCCCTCTTCGCGCTGCGCCCTGACCTGGGAGCGACGCTAGTCGCCTTCACCGCGCCGTTTTATCTGCACCCCGGCAACATGCTCTACCGGGCGCTCAGCCTGCCGGAGGCGCTGGTCGTGTTGTGTGGGGTGGGGGTGGGAATTGCGAATCTACGAATTTACGAATCTACGAACCTACGAATCTCTCCAACTGACCGCTCTGTTCTGTTGCTGATACTGGCGGTGCTCGCGGCAAGCCTTGCCGCCGATGACCGGTGGGCGGCGATCTTTGAACTGTGGACAGTTTTCTTGCTCCCGGCGCTGTACTATGCGCTACTACGGATGGCTCGTCTGGACGGCCGGGCCAGATGGCGGATTGTAGACGGCTTTGTCCTGGGTGGCGTCGCAGTGGCGCTCATCGGGCTGGCACAGTACGCGCTGGGGCGCAACGTCGTTTTCGCCGAGGGGGGGCTGCTGCGCCTGCAAAGCGTCTACCACTCACCCAACAGCGCGGGGCTGTATCTGGAACGAGTGTGGCCGCTGCTCGTGGCCGTCGCGCTATGGGGGGCGCGGGGACGGCGGCGGGCGCTCTACGCGCTGGCGCTGCTGGTGGTGACGCCAGCGCTGGGGCTGACCTTTTCACGGGGGGCGCTTCTTCTGGCACTGCCGGCGGCGCTATTGGTGATGGGCTGGCGGGCCGGGGTAGGGGCGCGGTCACCGCGCCCCTACCGCTGGGCGGCGCTGGCGCTCGTCGCGGCCGGCGGACTGGCGCTCATTCCGCTGTTCTTGCACCTGCCGCGCTTCGCCTCGCTGTTCGATCTGCAACAGGGAAGCACCTTCTTCCGGCTGGAACTGTGGCGCAGTAGCCTGACGCTGATCCGCGAGCATCCCTGGTTCGGCGTCGGGCCGGGCAACTTTCTGGCCGTTTATCGCACCCGCTACGTGCTCCCCTCCGCCTGGCAAGAGTTCAACCTGGGGCACCCGCACAACGTCTACCTGGACCACTGGACGCGGATGGGGATCCTGGGACTTTTAGCGGGGGTGGCAGTGCAGGTGGCATTTTTCAAATCAGCGAATCGGCGAGTCAGCGAGTCAGCGAGTCAGCGAGTCAGCGAATCAGCAAGTCGTAAAGCCCAAAGCCCAAAGGTAGGGGCTTTGAGCGTTTCCATTGGCCTCATCGGCAGCATGGCTGCAATGCTGGCCCACGGCCTGGTGGACAATACACTGTTCTTCCCCGACCTGGCGCTGGTATTTTTCCTGACGTTGGCGTTGGCCCAACGAGCACACGCTGTCTCGCCGTCGGACGCCGGGCCATCTCTCGTTTGACAGGCCGCGTAGGGGAAGTATAATCGTGGCATAATAAGCAGTTAGACGCGCATGATCCGCCAATCCTGCCGATCCGTGTTCTCAGGGAGGGAATTATGACCAGCAAATTCAGGCTGCGGTGGCCCGTAGACGATCACGTCATCACGCAGTACTTTGGCGAGAACCCACACATCTATGCCAAGTATAACCAGGCCGGTCACGAGGGGCTCGACTTTCGAGCGCCTGTCGGGGCCAACATCTATGCCTGCGCGGACGGCGAGGTGTTCGACATCCGGCCCAACGACGGTAATGCCTACGGCCTCCACGTGCGCATCCGGCACCGGGTCAATGGCCGCGAATATCACACCATCTACGCCCACCTGTCCAGGGCGCTGGTCTCCAGGTACCAGCGCGTGATGGCCGGCGAACTGATCGGGCTGGCCGGGCTCACGGGCCACACCTTTGGCCCGCACCTGCATTTCACCCTCAAGTTGATCGGCGCCAAAACGCCTGGCTACCCGAACGGGGTGATAGACCCGCTGCCCTATCTTCAGGAAGTCGAGGTTCCCGCCCCCAGCGGCCTCATCGTCTACACTGCCGACCAGGTGCGGCTGCGCGCCGGCCCGACGACCGGTTCTGAGCAACTGGCGTGGCTGGGCACGGGCGAAGCGATCACCGTGCTGGGCGACGCCGATACCGCCCGCGCCAGGGTCGGTCAGCATGGGCAGTGGATCCAGGTGCAGCGCGCCGATGGGACGGACGGCTTCGTGGCCGCCTGGTACCTCCAATTGCAACCCCCCGGCCCGACGCCGGCTGGCCCGTTGACCGTCTACGCCACCGAAGCGCTGAACGTGCGCAAGGGGGCCTCGACAGGTAGTAGCCGCATCGCCATCGCCCTGCCCCACGAGCCGCTGACGGTCATCGGCGACCGGGAGGTTGCGCTGGCGAGGCTGGGCGACCGGGGTGAGTGGTTGCGGGTGCGCCTCCCCGACCCTTCACTTCGACTGGGCTCAGTGCAAGCGACAGGTTCAGGGCAGCGCGGGTGCAAAGGATACATCGCCGCCTGGTACGTGCAGACCGAGCCTGGCCCGGCGCCGGAGACGTTACTGACCGTCTATCCCGTCGAGGATATGAACGTGCGCGAGCGGCCCACGGTCAAAGCCAACCTCATTGAGCGTCTGGCGCACAACGCGCCGCTCACGATACACGACGATCCAGAGCGTGCGCGGGTGTTGGTGGGCCGGTACGACGAATGGCTCTATGTGGAAACGGCGGAGGGCCAGCGGGGATGGGTGGCGGCGTGGTACGTCTCGACGACGCCGGCGTAGGGACGCGGTCACCGCGCTCCTACGCTGGCTGACCGGTTCCTCCTCCATTCCTTTAGAAACTCTTCTGGCGACTGTACTTGAATTTCTTTCTCGAATCCGCGAAAGTGTCTCTTGTTGCGGGTCACAATGATGTCTGCGCCCGCCTCCTTTGCAGAGTAGAACTGAATCGCATCCTCAAAGTCATTTGTGCGTTGCTCGGCAAAGGCGGCAGCAATGATAGTGGCGGTGAGATCAACGATGACGAGGGTCTTGATCGCTACCTGTACATTGACGCGGGCGATATCATCTGGCTTGTGTTGCAGAAAGTAGAGAATTGGCACGGTCAGTGCCGAGATGGCCCCCGCTACTCTCCTTTGCCGTGCCAAAGTCAGCACAGCCAGACTTTGCTTCCACCCTTTGCGCTTCTCCAGCGTATCTTCGATCACGTTGACGTCTACCAGAATCATCTGAACCGCTCCTCCAAAGCCTGGCGCAGCCGCATTCCGTCTTCCTCCACAGTACCTGCAGGGTTGATCCCCACAAGTTTTAGCAGTTCATAGTCCGGTTCAATATCCGGTACCGCTTCCCGAAACTCGGCTGTCAGTGCATCCAGACGCAACTGCTCGACGTCCCGCTGCACACGCTCAACCCTTTTCTGGTTCAGGGTGGGCACCAGGGAGCGCATCCGAGCCAAAGTGTCCAAGAACACTAATGTATTTCGATCAAATTCCCATAGCAGCATTTCGCTACTCGCCGTGCCACTAATCGTTTTTGACATGGTCTCCTCCTTTCAGTTGGTGGTCATTCGTTCACGGCCCCACGAATCGAAATTCCAACGACGGCGCGCCGGCCCGACTCAGGATCTCCTCCAAAGCCGGCAGCGCCGAGTGGGCCTGGAAGCCGTAGAGCACGTCGAGGAAGGAAGGCGTCGTCTTCAATTCAATCACCCGGGGCTCTCCCTCAATGCCGACCAGTTCGGCCGCCTTCGCTATCGCGTCGTCCAGTATGCCCACCTCGTCCACCAGCCCCAGTTCCAGCGCCTGCTGGCCGGTGTAGACCCGCCCGTCGGCCAGTTCACGCACGTTCTCCAGCGGCAGACCCCGCGCCTGGGCCACGATTTCGACGAACCCATCGTAAACCTCGTCAATGATCCCTTCCCATATCGCTTGCTCCTCCTCCGTCATTTCGCGGAAGGGGCTGCCGATGTCCTTGCTCGGGCCAGAGATGATGACCACCACGTCCACACCGACCTTGTCCATCAACCCCTCGGCGTTGAAAAACTGGCTGATGACGCCGATGGAGCCGGTCAGCGTGCCCGGGTGGGCAAAGACGTGGTCGCCGCCGCAGGAGATGTAGTAGCCGCCCGAGGCAGCCATCTCGCTCATCCAGACGACGACCGGCTTCTCGAACTCGAGCAGTGCATGATAAATCTCGTCGGAAGCGACCACGCTGCCACCAGGACTGTTGACGCTCACCACGATGGCTTTGATGGCGGGATTGGCGGCCGCCTGTTTCAACAGGTCGGCTACACGCTCAGGGGTGATGACCCGCATGGTGAGGTAGTCCTCGGGGCCGCTGGTGATAGCCCCATTGAGCCGCATCACGGCCACGGCATCGCCGAAGCCGGTTGTCACCGGCGCGGGTTCCCCGGCCATACGGCTCAGTACATTCAGCGTGAGCAGCCCCGTCCCGGCGCAGCTGCACACCGGCAGCCCAAAGCCCAGGATGAAGGCCAGGAATATCCACAAGATTGTGCGGTCTTTCATTTGTTTCCCCCTTGTTGGTAGATTGGTACATTGGTAGATTGGTACATTGGTAGATTGGTAGATTGGTCGAGCTTCCCCAATTTCCCAATTTCCCAATCTACCAATTTCCCAATTTCCCAGTTTCCCAACCTACCGATTTACCAGCCGCAGAAAGCGACGCTTTCCTACTTGCAGCACCCTTTCGCCCTCGATCTCAATTTCCGTCTTGATGCCGGTCACGCGCTCGCCGTCCAATTTGACCGCGCCCTGCTGCACCAACCGGCGGGCGTCGCTCTTGCTGCGAGTGAACCCCGCGCCGTGGATGATGTCTACGACGTTGGTCGGGCCGGTCAATGCCTGTACCGGCATCTCTTGCGGCAACTGGCGCTGCTGGTGTACCCGCGCAAAGTGGGCGGCGGCCTTGTCGGCGGCCTCGTCTCCATCGAAAATAGACACGATCTCCCAGGCCAGTTTTTTCTTCGCCTCCATCGGGTGCACCTCGTCCCGCTCCACCATCTCCAGCAGTTCGTTTATCTGCTCCGGCGTCCAGCGGGTGACCAGTTCAAACCAGTTGCGCATCGCCGAGTCGGGGATGGACATGGTCTTGCCGTACTTGTCCTCCGGCGGCTCGGTGAGGCCAACATAGTTCCTCTTGCTCTTGCCCATGCGAAGATGGCCGTCGGTGCCCACCAGGATGGGCATCGTGATGCAGACCTGTGGGCGCTGACCGAAGGCTTCCTGCAACTTGCGCCCGGCCAGGAGATTAAAGAGTTGGTCGGTGCCGCCTACCTGCACGTCGGTCTCCATTTGCACGGCATCGTACCCCTGCATCAGCGCGTAGAGGAACTCGTGTACCCATACGGCTTCCCCCTTTGCATAACGCAGGCCAAAGTTCTCACGGGCCAGGAACTGTTGGACAGTAAAGTGGGAGGCCAGTTCAATGACATCGCTGAAAGTGAGGTTGCTCAGCCAATCCGCGTTGTCGCGCACTTGCGTCTTTTCCGGGTCGAGTATCTTGAACGCCTGCTCCGTGTAGGTGCGAGCATTCTCCGCCACCTGTTCCGGCGTCTGCTGCGCACGTGCACTGGTCGTGTCACTGGGATCGCCGATCAGTCCCGTGAAGGAACCGATGAGAAAGATCACCTGATGGCCCAACTCCTGAAACTGGCAGAGTTTGCGCATGGTGACAGTATGTCCAATCGTCAGGTACGCGGCGGTGGGGTCGTAACCACAGTAGACGCGCAGCGGGCGTCCAGCCTTCTCCGCTTCGATCAACCGCTCGTGCAGTTCCGCTTGCATGTGCTCCTTGATCTGTTCATCGCCAAATTCCGCGCCGTGCATCAGGATGGCGACCTGTTCGTCAATCGTTAGTTTGCTCATAATCAAATACCTCCCTTTTCTGTTCGATGGTGGGGTAACTACTCGGGCTACCTTCCCGGAAGCTAGAAATTGGCTGTCAAATCAGTCAGAATTTGTTGGACGTGTAGAATCTTGGTAAGGCTCATTGCGTTGGAGCTTCCGGGAAGGTCAATATGGGGCAATAAAAAACCCACCGAGTGTGGGTCTGAGGGAAACGGATCGCAGCGCAAACCGGCGCAGGCTTGTGGCCGGCGCGCTACAA
>JADHWW010000003.1 GCA_016783285.1 Anaerolineae bacterium | reverse complement strand
CCTTTCATCCCATTGACCAGCCGATTGAGAACAACGTCTGGGGGACAAAGTACGGGAGAGGCAGTTTTGTGAAGTATTTTGGCAAGACACGCAGAGGGAAGGTTTATGGCATCAGACCATTTGAGCGAGACGGCGCAGCCAGACGAAAGACAGGCGACACAGTCGCAGCGGATTTGGCTAAGGATTTCGCCGGCATTCTGGCTGGTCGGGGCAATGGTCTCCTGTGGGCACAGACTTCGGAGGACCTCTCCTCGATTCCCGACCGGTCGGTGGATGCAATAGTCACTGATCCACCTTATTGCGACAACGTGATGTATGCAGAACTGGCCGATTTCTTCTACGTCTGGCTGCGGCTGGGGCTCAAGAATACGTATCCCTGGTTTGAGCCAGAGATCACGCCCAAGGCGAGAGAGATTGTTCAGAACAAGGTGCAGGAAAAAGACGAGGATTTCTTCTTCCGGGGCCTCACCCGCGTCTTTCAGCAATGCTACCGTGTTCTCGAAGATAAGGGCCTGATGGTTTTCACGTTTCACCACAAAGAAACCTGGGCCTGGAAATCTGTACTCTTGGCTATCCTCAATGCCGGCTTCTACGTGGCTGCTGTCTATTCTGTCCAATCTGAGGGCCGTACAGGGCTTCACGGCGAAGTAGGCAACATCGGCTACGACATCCCTTTCGTCTGCCGCAAACGGCCGGGGGATGGGCAGCCGGTAGGCTGGGAGACGCTCAAGGACGAGATTTACTTCGCCGCCCAGGCGTCGGTCGAGCGGCTCAAGACTTCCAGCCGCCAACTCTCCGACGGCGACCTGTTCGTCATCGTCATGGGCCGCTGCCTGGAGATCTACTCCAAACACTGGCCCCACGTCCTCAAAGAGGGGGAGCCGGTGGACGTGGACCAGGCCGTGGACGACCTGGACGACCTGGTGGACTCGCTCATCAAGTCCTATGAACTGAAACTCCTGCCCCCCACGCTCGACGAGACGACCAAACTGTACCTGCTCTATATCGCCGGACAGCCGACTGTCAGCGGTGACGAACTGCGCAAGCGGCTGGTCACCGGCGGCGGGAGACTCTCGGACTTCACCGGGCGAGGCTACCTGGTCAAGAAGGGCAGGCGCTTCACCGTCGCCGCGCCCGGGCAGCGGGTCGAGTTCATCGAGCGGCAAATCGAGCGCGAGGCGGACTTGCCCCTGATAGACATCGCTCATCACCTCTACGCCACCTACCAGACTGGCCAGCCGCTCCAGTGGAGGATGATGGGCCGCTGTAGCCGTGACGAACTCGTGGCCGTCCTGGAGCACCTGTACCGCAAGACCGGCGACCGGGCCTGGCGGGCGGTGGCCGAACTCTCGCGCCGTGCGCTGGCCCCAGGACAGGAAGCGATGATGTAGGAGAGATTATGCACACATTACGCCCTGGCTACCACTTCGTCGAACGGAGGTTTATCGGCCACAAGATCGAGGACATCGGGGAGCCGATGAGCATCGTGGCCTTTCTCCGCTGCCTGCAGAGGCGTACCCGCCTGCCCCGGGCCGTGCAGGTGCACGGACTGGAGCCACTGCTGGCGCAGATGCAGGATCGCGAAGCGGGCCGCTTTCTGCGCCGTCTCTTCGCCGACGCTTCGGACTGGCTGATGCAGCACAGTCCAAGCATCGTCATCTTCCCTGTCGCCCGCATCACCCTCAACCGCAAGCCTCACTTGATCCACGACGGGCAGGAATTGCGCTTTGCCCACGTCTTCGGTCGCGGTTTGCAGCAAGAGGACGTGGGGTACTTCATCGCCCCTTTTGCCCTCTCGTAGCGATAGGTGACCTTCGTCGAGGGCTGCCGTTATACGGCCTACGGCCATCACTTGGAAGGAAAGGTTGGGCGAACCATGGCAGAGATTGAGGTCAAGAAATCAGAACACGGCGACCGTTACGAGTTCCAGGTAGCCGTGAGAGAAAGAGGTGGAGAGAGCCATCACCGGGTGACCCTCCGCAAAGCCGACCATGAACGGCTCACCGGCGGCAAGGTGAGCCCAGAAGTGTTGGTGACCGAGTCCTTCCAGTTTCTCCTGGAACGCGAACCGAAGGAAGCGATCCTGGGCTCTTTCGATCTCACTGTGATCAGCCGCTACTTCCCAGGGTATGAGCGTGAGATCGGTAGACGCTTGGAGTAATGCTATTGCCCTGGCCAGCCCTCTATCTCAGCCAATACCTGGCTCAGGCTTGGCTGGTCGGCTGGGGCCAATTGGTCAGTCGGTCCATGGCGGCCAACCCGCACTTCATCGTTCTTGCAAATCCACAGGTCTGCCAGTGTGTGCTTTTTCCCACAAGTCCCGATACGCCGCTTGCACCGAGGAGTCCAGCCGATCAGCCAGTGTCAGAGGTAGGCTCAGACGGGCAATCAGGTCTTGCACGTCGGCCAGGTCTCGCAACCGGTGGGGCGCGCTGGTCCCCGATGCCAGTTTCAACTCGATCAGTTTCTCCAACGCTACCACACAGAGACCCTCTATCTCCACCATCACCTCCGGGGCGGCTGGGTCGGGGAAAGCCACTGGTTTGGGCAATCCGTCGCCTGGATACTCCCCCGTGGTCACGATTTCAATGCGCACGCCTGTCTCCGTATCGCGGAACGTCTTTTTGGCTCCACTAAAGGCCGGCCGGTACCCCCGTCCCACCAGTTGCTGGCGGAAACGCTCCAGTCCAGAGGGTGTCATCAGCAAATCAATGTCCTCCGTCAGTCGGGGATATCCATGTTCGGCAAGAGCCAGTCCGCCCAACAGGGCGTAGGGGATGTCTTCCGCATCCAACCGCTGGACCAATCGGCGCACTGCGCCGTATAGCCGTCCTGCACCCGCGAAGTAGGCACTCGCTTCGCGGAGCACGCGGTCCCCTCCCTGCCGTAGCAGTTGTTCGAAGGCCGTTTCTTGTTCCCCTATCATCATCCCTCCGACCTCCGATGCCTAGCACGCTTGTCGTGTCATCGTGATTCGTAGCCGCTCCAAAGTAGAAGAACCTCTACCTCCGCCCCTGCCGGCAGATGGTCGCACTCCTCCGGGATGACTGCCAACCCATCCGCCTGCACCAGCGAGTTGAGGATGCCAGAGCCCTGGTCGCCGGTCAGCGTCGCCTCGTAGCCCGTCTCCGTCTCGCGCAAGCGCACCCGTAGGTAATGACGGCGGCCATCCTTGCGCACGATGGGCTGGCTCAGGCGCGCCTGCATCCGTTGACACGGACGCGACCAATCGGTGAAACCCTGCATCTTCAGGAGCGCCGGGCGGCCGAAGAGTTCGGTGCTGATCATCGCCGCCACCGGGTTGCCGGGAAGACCCAGCAGCGGCACGCCCCCCCCCGTCCCACCCCACCGGGAGGGGGGCAAGATCCGTCCGAAGGCCAGCGGCCGCCCCGGCTTCATGTTCAGCGACCAGAAGTGCATCTCCCCCTCGGCCGCGAGAACCTGCTTGACCAGGTCAAAGTCGCCTACGGAGACGCCGCCGGAGGTGATGATGAAGTCCGCTCCCTGCGCCAGCGCCTCCCGCATCCCCCGCCGCACCAACTCCTCCCGGTCGCGGGCCACTCCCAATAGGAGCGGCAGCCCGCCAAACGCTTGCACCTGCGCGGCGACGATGTAGGAATTGGCGTCGCGGATCTGGCCGGGGCCGGGGGCCTGGTCGGGCGGCACGATCTCGTCGCCGGTAGCCAGGATTGCCACCCGGGGCCGCCGCACCACCGCCACCTCCGCCCGCCCGACCGCTGCCAGCATACCGACCTCCTGCGGGCGCAGCACCTTGCCTCGCTGCAACACGACCTGGCCCGCGCGCACGTCCTCGCCCGCCGGCCGGACGTTCGCGCCAGTCGGGGGGGCTTTCAGTATCTCGACCCAACCGGAGCCTGTCGAAGCCTGCTCTGAGCCTGTCGAAGGAGCCTGCCCTGAGCCTGTCGAAGGAGCCTGCCCTGAGCCTGTCGAAGGAGCCTGCCCTGAGCCTGTCGAAGGAGCCTGCCCTGAGCCTGTCGAAGGAGCCTGCCCTGAGCCTGTCGAAGGGCGGGCGTCCTCGAAGCGCACGACTGTGTCGGCCCCGGCCGGGACCGGCGCGCCTGTCATGATGCGCACCGCTGTCCCGGGCTCCACCCGCAGCCGGCTCACGTGCCCGGCGGCGACATCTCCTACCACCCGCAGCCGGACGCTGGACTTGGTCGGAGACCGGCCAGAGCAGAGGGCCAGGTCTGCCCCGCGCACAGCGTAGCCGTCCATCGCGGAGTTAGCCAGCGGGGGGATGTCCCGGTCAGCGGTGACCGCTTCGGCCAGCACGCGGCCAGCCGCCTCCAGCAAAGGCACACGCTCTGGCTCCAAGACGCACACCGTCGCCAGGATGCGCTCCAGCGCCTCCTCGACGCTCAACACGGGGCGGCGGTGCTCCTCAGGCATGGCCCGTCTCCAGTTGGGCGAAGGTCTCTGACCCCAGTTGGGCGGAGGTCTCCGACTCCGGTTGGGCGAAGGTCTCCGACTCCGGTTGGGCGAAGGTCTCCGACTCCGGTTGGGCGAAGGTCTCTGACCCCGGTTGGGCGAAGGTCTCCGACCGAGCCCCGTGCTCGGTGTCCACCCCCCGCAGCATCTTGATCGCATGGGGTAGAATGGGGGCCAGCGTCTCCATCCCCTCGCGCACCGCCCTGGGGCTGCCGGGCAGGTTGACGATGAGCGTCCGCCCGCGCATGCCTGCCACACCCCGCGAGATGACCGCCAGCGGGGTCTTGCGGTACCCCTCGAAGCGCAGCACCTCAGCCAGTCCGGGCATCTTCCGCTCAATGACGGCCTGCGTCGCCTCGGGGGTGACATCCCGTGGGGTCGGTCCGGTGCCACCGGTGGTCACGACCAGGTCTACATGCACCTCGTCGGCAAGTTCAATCAACACCCGCTCAATCTCGGCTCGCTCGTCGGGCACAATCGTCCGGTGCACGACCTCAGCACCCATCTCGCGCAGCAGATCGGCCAACAGCGGGCCGCTGCCGTCCTCCCGCTCTCCCACGTACCCCTTGTCGCTGACGGTCACCACGCTCGCTCGAATTGGCTCCATATCTCTGCTCCTTTCCCATTTCGATCATTTGTCATTATACTTGTTCTCTGGAGGCGGGTCAAGGACATGCACGTCAGAACGCGAAACCCACGAAAGCCTTTCGCGCTTTTCGTCCTCTTTCGCGTGTCTCGTGGTCCAAACATCCCCGTGATCTGGGATACCGATCGGCACGCTTGCCCTCGCGTCTCCATGTGGTATACTGAGCACTGACCGGTTTTGTGAGTTTCGGGCATGGGGCGATGCGGCCCATACGGATGGCACAATGAAGGAGGTTTCAAAATGGACTGGGGAATGAAAAACCGTTTGTCGCGGCTCATACAGCCTGACGGCCACTGCTTCTTTCTGCCGATAGATCACGGGTACTTTCAAGGGCCAACCCACAGGCTGGAGAAACCGGGCGAAACGATCAAGCCGCTTCTTCCGTATTGTGACGCTCTCTTCGTTACGAGAGGTGTGCTGCGTTCGTGCGTAGACCCCACGATCAGCAGACCGATCATCCTCAGGGTGTCCGGCGGTACCAGCGTCGTTGGAAAAGACCTGGCACACGAAGGGATCACCACGTCTGTACAAGAGGCCATTCGCCTCAACGTGTCCGCCGTGGGTGTTTCTATCTTCGTCGGCAGCGAGTACGAGCACGAGACGCTATTGAATCTTGCGCACCTCGTAAATGAATGTGAGGAGTATGACATTCCGGTCATGGCGGTCACCGCTGTGGGCAAGGAACTGAAAAAACGGGAGGCTCGTTACCTCGCTTTGTGCTGTCGTATCGCTGCCGAACTGGGCGCCCGCGTGGTGAAAACCTACTGGTGTGAAGACTTTGACAAGGTTGTAAACGGTTGTCCCGTGCCTGTGGTCATGGCGGGCGGTCCCAGGTGCGAAACGGAACTCGAGGTGTTCGAGTTCGTCTATGATGGCATGCAAAGAGGTGCTATCGGTGTGAACCTGGGCCGGAACGTCTGGCAGAACGACCATCCGGTGGCCGTGGCCCGGGCCTTGCGGGCCATAATCCACGAAGGCGCTAGCGTCCAGGAAGCGCATGACCTGTTCAACAGTGTGAGGCGCGGCGAGCAGTAGGTCGGATTTGCTATCCGACCATGCAGCGGTTAGCAAAACCGCCCTACACTGCCCTTGCCCCAGGATATTGAGAAGATACGAGCAAGGAGATATGAGATTTCAGAGGATACCATGCGCGTAGCAATGTATTACAACAACAGAGATGTGCGGTTGGAGGAGATGGAGACGCCGCAGATTGGGCCGGGCGAGTTGCTGGTCAAGGTTGTCGCCAGTGGAGTCTGCGGCAGTGATGTGATGGAATGGTATCGCATCAAAAAGGCCCCTCGCGTGCTAGGCCATGAGATGACAGGAGAGATCGCCGAAGTTGGAGAGGGCGTGGAACGTTACAAAATCGGCGACAGGGTCTTCGTCTCTCACCACGTCCCCTGCAACACGTGCCGCTACTGCCTGAACGGCCACCATACGGTCTGCGAGACACTACGCAGCACCAATTACGACCCTGGCGGCTTTGCCGAATACCTGCGCGTGCCACGCATCAACGTGGACCGGGGTGTGTTCCTGCTGCCTGACGAGGTATCGTTCGAAGATGGGGTGTTTATCGAGCCGTTGGCCTGCGTCGTGCGCGGTCAAAGGCTGGCACGCCTGCAGCCAGGTCAGGCTGTCCTCGTCCTCGGCAGCGGCGTTGCTGGACTGCTCCACGTGGCCCTGGCCCGCGCTTCAGGGGCCGGGCGAATAGTGGCCACGGACATCAACGAGTACCGCCTGAACGCAGCGCTCCGCTTCGGGGCCGACGAGGTGATTCAGGCCCAAGAAGATGTGCCAACCCGCCTGCGCAGGGTCAACGCAGACAGGCTGGCCGACCTCGTGATCGTGTGCACCGGTGCTTTTCCCGCCTCCATCCAGGCGTTGCAATCTGTGGATCGCGGGGGAACTGTGCTATTCTTCGCGCCGACAGAGCCGGGCGTTGATCTTCCCGTCCCTGTCAACGATTTCTGGCGCAACGGGATAACACTGATGCCCTCCTATGGTGGCGGCCCTCTGGACATCACGGTGGCCATAGAACTTATCCGCGCCCGCAGAGTGCCCGTGCGTCAGATGATCACCCATCGCCTGAGCCTGGCGGAGACAGGGCTTGGCTTCCAACTGGTCGCCGATGCCGGGGAATCCATCAAAGTAGTCATCGAGCCGCACAGATGACGGGTGGCGTACCAGGGGGAAAGTGCCCGGCAAGCAGGATGTCCTGCCGCGATAGGCAGGCGACAGAGGGACTGGAGCACTGCCTGACGGACCGGGCCAAGTTAGCACGGCTGCACGGCTGGCCGCTCTAGCAACGACAGAAGGCCAGGCACTGGGGAAGCCCGGTACCTGGCCCTCTTGCGCAGCGCGGTCACTCGCCTGGGCTACGAGTAGTTTCTCATGACGAGAGGGAGGAAGACACGGTACTCAAACTCGCCACACCAATAGCCAAGGCAGCCCCGATAGTTCGTGCTGGCGGACACACCGATGACCGCCTGGCCGACGGTGAAGTTGACGGCGTAGTTGGTGGAACTGGCCGGTCCTCCACCGCCGCCAGTCAGCGGCGTGAACCAGTCCAGCCGGTAGTTGTCGGAGTCCATCGCCAGGGCAACTCCGGCCAGCAGCAGAACACAGAGGAGAGTCCCCGCGATCACGATCAGCGTTTGCTTAGTCATCGCAGGCCTCCTACTGCAGGGTGACCAGCACATGGATAACGCCGGTACCCTCTACTAATTCGCCCAGCGCCTTGCCCAGGACGGTGCCCTGGGGCGGGTTGGGGCCAGCGCGCATGGCATAGCCGGGCGTGGACGCGGTGACCAGCAGGTCGCCACGGTGGATGGGGCCGTTCTCGGCCGAGACCTTGCAGGGCACGATGCCGGTGATGGCCACGGGGATGCCCTCCAAGGGGTCATCGGTATCGGGCGCGCCGGCCAGGACGGCAGGTTTGGTCGAATAGACGCCGATGACGGCGGTGGCGAAGGGCTCGGCGGAGAGTTCGACCATCCGGTCGGCGTTGGTGCTGATGACCAGCACGTCACCTGGTTCGTAGTCCGCTCCCTCGCCTTCGACAGCCATCTGCTCGGCAAAGTCCGCCCCGCCGACCTGGGTGCCGCCGTTGAAGTAGCCCCTACCGGTGCGGTCCACACGCCAGTAACGGGTACCCCAAAGACTGCTGGCTCCTACAACGAAATTCCCGGCGGAGTCCGCTTGTATCAGGTAGAGGGTAGGGTACATGTTCGTCGTTGAATCGGAGTAGCCCAGAATAGCAGATCCCCCGTTCTCGTTGAAGCCGTAGACGCCCATGGTACCAGCACTGAGGCCCTTCCCAGCTACGCCGTGGTTTGTATCGCTCGCGCCATATACGCCAAAGTTTGTGCCGCCCTTGCCATATACGCCGTAGTTATTATCGCTATCGCCCCAGACACCATACCCATCCGTGGCGAAGGATGCTACACCGGTGTTTTGGGCTGCGATTTCCAGCGCTTCACCGGTGCCACTGTCGTTGCGGAGGATGAGTGTATCAATGTCACCGCCGCTAGTGGAGGTATTGTCAATGACGAGCAACTCATCCCCCGTGCCACTGATCAGCGCCCCCGGCACCAGGCTCAAGGCGTAGGGAACGGGGTAGATGACCTGGCGAGGCGTCATCTCTCCGTCGCTCCCCACCTCGATGCCCAGGTAGAGTTTCTGGCCGAAAACCGAGTTGTAGCAATAGTCCATATAGGAGCTGAACAGCCCGTTCTCGACGCTCACTGAGTTAGTGTCCGAGCACAGGGGCGTCCCGTCCGTGGCTACATCGTAGAGGCGGAAAGTGAGGGTGTAAGTGCCATTGAGGGGGTTGCCTCCATCGTCGGTCAGCCGTCCCTGGATTGGGATTGCACCAGGCGCTATCACCGCAGCGCTCTTTTCTCCTTCTACGTCTATCTCTGGCGGCTCTGGCCCTTGGGCCCGGGTTAGTCCTACTACCAGCACCAGCACGACCAGCATAGCCAATATCACAGTTCCGCTCACGGTCAACCACTTGCGCACGTTCATTGTATTCTCCTTTCCTTGATACGTTCGTGCTTGCCTGTACAAACTTGTGCGTGGCTCTCCTTCGCGCCTTCATCTGGATTTGTGCATAGGCGCCTCCTTCCGCTGCCGCGCGCGTCCACCGCTCTACTCCTGAAACGGGGAACAGGGCGATTCTGTTATACGCCATTGTATCACAGAATTGCCGATTGTGGCATTGGCTCCTGTTACAATCAGGCTACACCGCGACGTACTCCCCCACCAGATGCACCCGCATCCGGCGCGGCATGACCCGCTCCAACAGACAGGCCAGCCGAAACAGAACCTCGTTGAAAGCCAGGTAGGTGGGGTCGCCGATGAAACGGAGCGAAACCCGTTCCAGCCCGGCGGCCTGCGCCAGCCGCTCAATCTGCGAGTATGTGTTGGCGCGGTAGAAGGCCGGGAAGGTGTCCTCCTCCACCCGGTCGTAGAAGCGCCCCACCAGCCGCCCCCGCGTCCAGCGCAGAGCCTGGTTGAACATCACCAACGGGTGACGAGTGTTGGGTGTGAGAAAGACAAAGTAGCCGCCGGGAGTTCCTCCGGCAGGCTCAGCACTGCGCAGCACGCGCGCCACCTCGGCCAGAGCCCGGGCCGGGTCGGGCAGATGCTCCAGCACCCACGAACAGCAGACCAGGTCAAAGACACCGTCGGCATAGGGCAGACCCTCCGCCAGCCCACAGGCCAGCGGTAGCACTGCTGCACGGTGCCCACGCAATGACCTCAGGTCGGCATCAAGCCCGGCGACGAAGCCAGCACGGGGGTGCAACCGCTCCATCACCCCACCCCGCCCGCAGCCCAGGTCAAGCACACGCGCACCAGGGGTCAGGCGAGCGATCACCACGTCCTGGTAGACGTGACTGCCTGGCCGCCAGCCGCCCCGCATCGCGGCGTAGCGCCGACGGTAACCCTCCTGTTGGTCAAGCGAAAGCATTGGCTACCAACCGATCATCCGTCATTCGTCATTCGTCATTCATCATTCATCATTACCTACGGCCAATCCCAGATCTCCCAGAAGATAGAGAGGATACAATCGCGCGCGTCCAACGCCTCGACCCGCAGAAACCCACGATGACCGGTGTCCGTGCGCACAGCGATAATGGCGCCCACCGCCAGATCGAGGGCAGGGATATCGTCCGCACTGAACCTGGTGGGGTCAATCTGGGCGTAGTGCGCCCTATCGCTCACGTCCTCCATGATAACAATGTACGCCACGGCGTCCGCCTGCGGGCGCAAAGCATAACCACCCCCATCGTCGTTCCAACCAAAGTCGTAAGCGCCCAAATGATCCAGGTCAACAGAGTCGCCCTCGCCCAGCACCAACTCGCCCACCGTCAGACTGGGCGGGTCCACGGCCACTTGCACGGTGACCTCGCTACTCCCCTCGTTCACCTCGTCCACAGCATCTTCCGGACCCACCCTGATGGTGGCCTCGCCGTAGGCAGGCTCGGCGATGCGATACCGGAGCGTGGCGATATGCACCTCGCCAGGATCGAGGGCCGGGATGTCCACCGTCTCGGTGACACCGTCGGGTGGGAAGACACCCTCCAGCGTGCTGGAATCCGCTGGCGCGATGCCGCCGTTACGCACCGCCACCTGAATCTCGAACCATTCCCCGACCTCCACCGAGATGGACTCTGGCGCTACGTCCGCAATCTCCAGGTCCGGGTGCGGCTGTACCGTGGCAGTGATCACAGTGGGTGATGGCGTGATCGCGGGGGCCGGCTCAAGGGTCGGGGTGGACGTGATCGGCTCTGGCACAACGATAAGCACGTAGACGGTACTGCCGAAGACCTGCCCCTGATCAGACTGCATACGCCAGCGGCTCTTATAGGTGCCAGGCTCGCTGGGCGCGACCATCTGCAGCGCGACATCGACGGCAGACCCGGAGAGCGTGGCAGGGATGGCGACGGAGGCCGGGCCCCCCAGTTGGCTGTCGCCGACGAAGACCAACTTAAAACCGGTTCCCCAGTCGCACGTGCCGGAGTTGCGGATGCGCCAGGACTTGGTGAAGGCGACGCCAGGCTGGAGCACCGTGTTATCGGGGACCGTCAGGTCGGCCACGTAAGAACCGTTGAGGGTGCAGCCACTCTCTTCGGTCACGTCGGGCACGGGGGTCTGAGTGGGGCCGGAGATCGGAGTGACCTGGGCAGCAGACTCCACGACGTGGAGAGTGATGGAGGTGGGAAGAGAGGCCTGGTTTTCGGTGTTGTAGGCGACGATGTGGACGACGACATCACCGGGGGATTTGGGGGTCCAGGGTTGGGCGATGGCGAAGGTGGTGGGCGTGCCCTCAGCAGGAGGGTCCGCGCGGACGACGACGGAGTTGACGAGCAGTTCGACGCGAGCGACGCCCCCCTCATCGGAGGCGGAGGATTGGACAAGCACCTGTTGGCCAACGACGACAGTAGAGCCGTCGGCCGGGGAGATGATGACCACGGTGGGGCCCTTTCCCCCGCTGGACGGGCCACAGGCCAGCACAGGGATAAGCGCTGCGGCGGCCAGGGCCAACACCGCCTGCAGGATCGCGGAAATTTTCTTGTTCATGACAACCTCCTCACCCGATTATAGCCGCTTTCCGCGTCGCCAGCAAGCGAAGTTTGACGATTTGGTCATTCAGAGGTATAATACCGCCGTGAGCGTTCCTCGGTAGCTCAATTGGCAGAGCGGCCGGCTGTTAACCGGTTGGTTGCAGGTTCGAGTCCCGCCCGAGGAGCCAGGACACTCGATGGGGGAAGCAGTGCTTCCCCTTTTGTCTTCCTATGCGAGAATTGCTGTTGTCCCCCTCTACCTGGTTACGCCACGTCCGGCCAACTCACCTGGCCCGGCTGGCGCTGGTGCTCTTTATCCTGTGGGCCGTCCGCCCCCCCCATGTCCTGGTCGTCCTCGACCCGCCCCAGCAGGTGGTCACCACCAACCCTATCGTCGGCGTCCACACCCGCCTCACTGACGAGGTAGAGGAGTGGAAGATCCAGCGCACGCTGCAAATGGTGCGCGAACTGGGCGCCCCCTGGATCGCCGAGTATTTCCCCTGGCCCTACATTGAGGCCGAAGAAGGGGTATTCACCTGGGGCCACAGCGACACGGTGATCGAACACGCCGAGAACCAGGGGTTGACCATGATCGCCCGGCTGGGCTGGGTGCCAGCGTGGGCTCGCCCAGTACCTGGGGAACAGGAGACCACTCTCACCTACCTGGACGCCGACCACTACGACGACTTCGCCGGTTTCGTGGCCGCCTTCGTCGCGCGCTACCGTGGGCGCGTGAACCACATCATCATCTGGAACGAACCCAACCTCAGTTTCGAGTGGGGCTACCGGCCGGTGGACCCCGAGGGATACGTCGAACTGCTACGCGCGGTCTACTCCCGCGCTCACGCCGCTAACCCCGACGTGGTCGTGCTGGCTGGCGCGCTGGCTCCCACGCTGGAACCGGAGGGAAGCGCAGCCGGCCTGAGCGACCTGGCCTACCTGGAGCGGATGTACCAGGCTGGCGCTGCGCCCTATTTCGACGCATTGGCCGTCCATGCGTATGGACTGACGCTCCCACCGGAGGAACCGCCTGCCCCTGGCGCGCTCAACTTCCGCCGCGTCGAACTGCTGCGCGCTGGGCTGGTCGCCCACGGAGACGGCGACAAGCCGATCTACGTGACCGAGGCAGGCTGGAACGATCACCCGCGCTGGGCCGGCGGAGTCCGCCCCGCGCAACGGATCGAGCACACCATCGGCGCCTACGAATGGGCCCGCCAGCACTGGCCCTGGTGCGCGTGCATTAACATGTGGGCCTTCCGCTATCCCGCCCCGACCCACAGTTATCAAGACTACTACACCTTCGTGACAGAAAACTTCGAGCCGAAGGTGATCTATCTCGAAGTGCAGGATTACACCCAAGCAAAATGACTTGCCATTCATCATTTCCTCGGTTATACTTCAGCCGCATCCATCGCCCTGTTTATCAACGTTGTCAATATCTCCCTGGCCCAGGCGATGGTGGTGCAAGGGCCAAGTACACAAGCCAACTTGCACTATGACCAGCGGAGGATGGTGAGTGAGAAGATCACTTATCTACCAGTGGACAAGGAGCAAACGTGACCATGAGACCTCGTCTACAATTCCTGACTCACGAGACTATCGAGCGCGTCGTCGCTGAGGGGTACGATCTGCTGAGCGACCCCGGCGTGCGCGTCCACTCCGAGCGTGCGTTACACCTCCTGGCCAAACACGGCGCGGAGGTGGATTTCGAGGCGCAGGTGGTGCGCATCCCAGCCGACCTGGCCCGCCAGGCGGTCGAGACAGTCCCCTCTTCGTTCCACCTCTACGACGCCGACGGCCAGCCGACGGTGCACTATGGCTCCGACGACGTGCACTTCGACCCCGGGTCGGCCGCCATCGAGATCCTCGACCACGGCGCAAAGCACTCGCGCCCGCCGATTACCGCCGACTTCGTGCGTTTCGTCAAACTGGCCGACGGACTGGACGCGCTGGACGGGGTCGCCACCTCCCTCGTCTGCGCCGACGTCCCACAGGAGGTCGCCGACCTTTACCGGCTCTACCTGATCCTCCTCTACACCCGCAAACCGGTCGTCACCGGCGCGTTCGCCGTCGAAACCTGGGGAGTGATGAGGGACCTGCTGGTGACCGTTGCCGGCAGTGAGGAAGCGTTGGCGGAGAAGCCCACAGCCATCTTCGACGCCTGCCCCTCACCACCGCTGTCGTGGTCGGAGATCACCTGTGAAAATCTGATGGACTGCGCGCGGTATCAGGTGCCGGCGGAACTGGTGAGTATGCCGCTGACGGGGGCCACAGGGCCAGCGACTCTCCTGGGCGCGGTCGTCCAGCACACCGCCGAGAACCTGAGCGGGGTCGCCATCCACCAACTGGTCAACCCCGGCGCACCTATTGTCTGGGGCGGCTCGCCGGCCGCCTTCGACATGCGCACGGGCACCACCCCGATGGGCGCTATTGAGACAATCATGATAGACTGCGCCTACGCCGAGGTAGGCAAGTACCTGGGGCTGCCCACCCACGCCTACATGGGAATGTCCGATTCCAAGGTGGTGGACGGTCAGTGTGGGTTCGAATCGGGCATCGGCGCGGTGTTGGGAGCCTTGACCGGCATTAACATGATCTCTGGCCCCGGCATGCTCGACTTTGAGAGTTGCTTCAGCCTGGAGAAACTGGTGATTGATGCCGAAATCGTGGGCATGGCGAAACGACTGGTGGCCGGAATGGCCGAGCGGGAGACACCGCTGGCGCTGGAGATCATCCGCCAGGTAGGGCACGCGGGCAATTTTCTGAGCACGCGCCACACGCGCCGCTGGTTCCGGGAGGAACTGTTCATCCCCAGCCCTGTGGTGGATCGCGACTTCCGCCACCACTGGGAGGACAAGGGCTGCCTGGACGTCACCGAACGCGCCCACCAGCGCGTCGAAGAGATCATCGCCGCTTATGAACCCAGCCCTCTACCCGACGAAGTAACTCGCGAACTGGAGGCCATCACGCTGCGGGCGGCCCAGGCCGCCGGAATGGATCGTCTGCCAGAGCGCAGGTAACCAGTATCCAGTATCCAATACCCAGTATCCAACATCCAACGACAAGGAGGCAAGATGAGCGAAATCCTGAAGCAACTACAAGAAGTCGTTATCCTCGGCGAGCCCGACCAGGCGCGGGAACTGGCGGTGCAGGCGCTGGAGGCCGGCGTCGCGCCGCTGATCGCTATTGAGGAAGCACTCAACCCTGGAATGGAGATCGTCGGCGACAAGTACGAGAGCGGCGAGTATTTCATTCCCGACCTGGTGATGGCCGCCGAGGCGATGAAGGGGGCAATGGCTGTCTTCGAGCCAGCACTGATTGCGCGGCAGGAGCAGCGCCAGGTGCTCGGCACTATCGTCATCGGCACCGTCGAGGGGGACATTCACGAGATTGGCAAGAGCCTGGTGGCGACGATGCTCACCGCGGCGGGCTTCCAGGTGCACGATCTGGGGGTGGACGTACCCGCCAATGAGTTCGTCAAGCAGGTACAGGAGACCGGGGCGAACGTCGTCGGCATGTCGGCGCTGTTGACGACGACGATGCGCAACCAGGAGGTGGTTATCGAGGCGCTGAAGGAAGCCGGCCTGCGCGAACAGATCAAGATCATCATCGGTGGCGCGCCGACCGGTCCCGAATGGGCACAGACCATCGGCGCGGACGCTTACGCCGAGAACGCGAATGAGGCGGTGAGCGTCGTCAAGCAACTGGTGGGAGGGGCCGGGTAGTTGAAAACCGGTAGATCTGTGTGAATCCGCGTCCGATTCATAGCGCTTCCAGCGCGGCCCGCATCCGTTCCAGACCCTCGATCAGGGTGGCGCGCGGGCAGCCGAAGTTCAGGCGCACAAAGCCTTCTCCCCCCGCGCCGAAGGCGGCCCCGTCGTTCAGCGCCACCCTGGCACGCTCCAGGAAGAACTGGTGGGGACTGCCGGGAATGGATGGTTCCCGACAGTCGAGCCAGGCCAGGAAGGTTCCTTCCGGTTGCTTACACTTGATGCCCGGCATGTGGGTGTCAATGTGCTCCAGCAGAACGTCGCGGTTCGCTTCCAGGTAGACGAGCAGCGCTTCCAACCACGGTTGTCCGTCGCAGTAGACAGCCATGGCGGCCGTGTAGCCGAGCACGTTGACGTGGGGTACCAGGCCTGCACCGGCCTGCTCTAACCTGGCACGCAGGTCGGGGTTTTGGACCACGCCTACCGAGCAGGAAAGCCCGGCGATATTGTAGGTCTTGCTCGGTGCCAAAAGGGTGATCGTCTGCGCACCGACCTCCGGGGCAAGGGAAGCAATTGGGACGTGCTGGTGGTCCGGGTAGACAAAATCGCAGTGAATCTCATCGGAGCAGATCACGATGTCGTTCCGCAGGCAGGTCTCGGCCAACCGTTCTAATTCGGCTGTCTCGAAGACCCGTCCCACCGGGTTGTGTGGGTTGCAGAGCAGAAAGAGCGATGTGCGCTCCGTGATCGCCCGCTCGAAACAGTCAAAGTCGTGTTCATACCGCTCGCGCCCCTCGACCAACGGCACGACCTTGCAGGTGCGCCTGGTATGCCCCGGTGCGACGAGCATCGGCGGGTAGACAGGGGCTTCCACCAGCACCTCGTCGCCCGGCGCGCCGATGGCGTGACAGGCCAGGTTGAACCCGGTCACCACGCCGGGGAGGAAGAATATATCGTCCGTCTCGACGCGCCAGCCGTACAACCGGGCCAGCCGCTCCTGAACCACCTCGCGGAGGGTGTCCGGCGGTATTCCATATCCAAAGATGGGGTGCGCCACACGTTCTTCCAGAGCGCGGATCACCGGTTCTGGCACAGCGAAATCCATATCGGCTACCCAGAGGGGGAGCACATCCTCGTCGTAACAGCGCCACTTGGCGCTATCGGTGTGACGCCGGTCAATGATTTGGTCGAAATCGTGGGGCATAATCTGTCTCCAAGAGGTAAGACAATTTGCCAAATTGTCCCACTGCTAATCCTGCGTCCCACCCGGCAACAGAAAGATGAGGGGCAGGCCCAGCAGCGTGATGACGGCGCTGGCAGTGAACGCCATACGCAGCCCGAAAAGGTCCCCCAGCGCTCCCAACGCCACCACGACTCCTGAGCGGAGGGTAAAACTCAGGGCCATGTAGACGCCGTTGGCCAGCGCCCGGTTCTCGGGGAAACTCTCTTGCACCAGGGCCATGACGACCGGGGTGACGGACAGCGAGGTGAAGCCCAGCACCAGCAGGAGGGGAAACTGGCCCCAACCCGTGGTTGCCAGGAAGACGAACATAAAGAGCGGCGTCACCAGCATAGAGATGAAGAGAACCGGCCGGCGGCCCAGCCGGTCGCTCATCGTGCCCCCCAGCAGCGCGCCTACCACGCCCGCCGCCTCCAACACCGAGAGGGAAACACCGGCAAGCCAGAGATCGGCGCCCTCCTCGCTCAGGAAGGTGGGCAGGTAGGTGGTCAACGCCGCGTTCATGAAGGAGCGCGCCACGATGATACCCGCCAGCGGGAACAGGAGCGGTCCCATGCTCCGCAGCGCCTGCCGCCAGGGGAGCCCTTGACCAGCGTTTGGGGGCCGCCCCGGCACGTCCTTGAGCCGGACGTAGAGGATGGCCGAGGCCAGGAGGCCGCCGATCATCAGCCAGGGTGTGCCCTCCAGGGTCAGAAGCCGGATAGCACTGACGATCATGATCGGCCCCAGCGTACGGCCCAACTCACCGCCGACCATCCAGAAGCTCATACCCCGGCCCAGGCTGCGCCCCGAAAGATTGCCGGCCATCACCGGTCCCACGGCGTGCAGGCTGGCGGAACTGGCGCCGACCACCACCAGGAAAAGGGCCAGCACGAAGTAGCCCGGCGCCACACCCAGCAGACTCATCATCACGGAGGTCACCGCGGGGGCCAGAATGACGAAGTAGCGCAGGCTGACGCGGTCGGCCAGGTGGCCGATGAGAGGCTGAAACAGCGATGGCCCCTGCATAAAAACCGTCAGCAGCCCGGCATCGGTCCTGGATAGGGACAGGTTGGCGATGAAGACTGGCAGGAGAGGGGCCAGGAAGGCGGTGTAGGTGTCGTGCACCGCGTGCCCGACGGAGACAGTGAGCACGCGGTCTGTTTGGAAACGTTCGGGTTCAGTGGTCATGGCATCAGTGTTTGAGACGTTCTAGGTAATATCATCCGTCGTGGCATAGGACCGGGTGGCCGGCATGGAATTGCTGGAGGCCGAGCAAGGCTCGGTCTGTTCCTACCGCGTCTTGTACACCTCACGGCGGTGCCTGATGAGATGGACTGTGAGTCGCCGTTCGGCCCGGTTGACAGTGTAAAGAGCTCGATAGTTGCCAATCCGCAGCTTGAACAAGCCTTTCCACTCGCCAGTGAGCGGTTCTGGTGTTATTACATCGAGATTCTCTGCCAGCCAACGGAGCTTGTTGAGAATTCGTTGGGCTATGGGTTCGTCTAGGGCAGCCAAGTCATCCCTGGCCCCAGGCATCCACTCAAGGTCGTACACGTTACCACTCCAGGCCAAGTTGAGCGGCAACCTCCTGAGCGGGGATGCCCTTGGCTCCACGGCGTTCCGCGTCTAAGGAGCGTCGGAGTCTATCCCTGATTTCCTCACGCAACTCCAACCCTTCATCGGGATCGCCAAGCATCTCCGATAGCTTCTGTTCCACTGCCTCTTGGATGATCCGTTCCAACTCATTCACTGTCAATTCGGCCACTCTTACGTTCATAGTTCATCTCCAAACAGGGTTGTCAGAGCATGTTTCTATCCACGTCAAAGATTCATCATCCAACTGAGCAAGGATGGCCATCAGCGTCGGTCCTCTGGGCTGCCATGATAGCACAAGCATGGAAGATGGTCAACACTAACGGGAAACACGTTGGGGACAATTGCTGCGGGGGTTGCTTGCGGGGCCCATTTGGTAGATTTGCCATATCTGCGCTATAATAGACTCGAAACGGTTCCGGCCTGCTGGGGTTATTCTATACGGGAAAGAGATACCTTGTCTAGTCATCAGGACACCGCTCCCCCGCTGGTGGTCGAAGGGCTCACCTTTCGGTATCGGGCTCGCCCCGAACCGGCACTCCGTGATGTCTCGTTCACACTGGAGCGCGGCGAACTGCTCCTCATCGCTGGTGCCAGCGGGTGTGGCAAGACGACGCTCATACGTTGCATCAACGGCCTCATCCCACGCAGTTACAAAGGGGAACTGGGCGGGCGAGTGCTCCTCTATGGCCAGGACATAACAGAGTTTCCTCTGTCGCGCATCTCGCAGATTGTCGGCACGGTGCTGCAAGACCCGGAGCGGCAGATTTTGGGCGCTCACGTTTCCGCCGAGGTGGCCTTCGGGCTGGAGAATCTAGGGCTGCCTCGCGAGGAGATTCTGCAGCGGGTGGATGAGACCCTCGACTATTTGGGCATCTCCCACCTGCGTGACCGGGAGACCTTTTACCTCTCCGGCGGTGAGAAGCAGAAGATCGCTCTCTCAGGTGTACTGGCCATGCACCCCAGCATCCTTCTGCTCGACGAGCCTCTGGCCAGCCTCGACCCCGCCAGCGCCCAGGAGGCCCTGGCCCTTTTCCGCCGCCTGGCTGATGAGGGGGTCAGTATCGTCCTCGTCGAGCATCGTGTTGAAGACGTACTTGGCATCCGCCCGGATCGAGTGCTTTTTATGCAAGAGGGTAAGATCACCTACTGCGGCCTGCCGGGTGGCCTGGCGGAGGTGGTGGATTACCGGCAGGTTAAGATGCCTGCGCCCATCGTGATTCAGCGCGCTGCCAGCGACCCGCCTCCTACCTTTGAGCCAGCCCTCAAGGTAAACGGGCCGAACGGTCGTGAACCTCTGGTGACGTTCGAGAACGTCTCCTTCGCCTACGGGTCGGATGGGCCAACAGTCATTCGCGACGTCAACCTGACCATCCGCCGGGGCGACGTCATCGCGCTTCTCGGCCCCAACGGCGCTGGAAAGACCACGCTGGTCAAACACGCCATCGGTCTGCTGAAGCCGCGCCGGGGCAGAGTCTCGGTCGAAGGGCGTGACACCAGGGAGATGAGCGTCGCTCAGATCGCCCATACGCTGGGCTACGTCTTCCAGAGTCCCAGCCACATGCTCTTCGCGCCGACCGTGCGGGAGGAACTGGCCTTCGGTCCCAAGAACCTGGGCCACGATCAGGGAGATATCACAGAAGGGGTAGTCCGGGCAGTGGAGATCGTCAACCTGGAGGGATTGGAGGACTACCCCCCGCTGGCGCTTTCCTTCGGACAACAGAAGCGGGTCAGTATCGCGGCCATCCTGGCGATGCGCTCCAAGATTCTGGTGATGGACGAGCCTACCGCTGGTCAAGATTACTGGAACTACATGACCTTTATGGATTCTATCCTTCAGATGCCGGGCTTTGAGGCCATCCTCTTCATCACCCACGACCTCGACCTGGCGATCTGCTACGCCAGCCGGGTCATTCTGATGCACGATGGGCGGGTCGCCGGGGACGGTCCGCCGGCTGAGGTGTTGGCCGACCCCGATCTGCTGCGTCACTGCCGCCTGGTGCTGACCTCGTTGCTGGCTGCCAACCTGGAACATCTGCCCAGGACAGGGCGCTTTATGTCGGCCGAAGCGCTGGCCCATATTGTCGCGGGTGCCCCCCAAGCGACGCGAACCGAACCGGATGCGCCGGTGTTGTAAGAGATCGGAGGTCTTTTGCATATATCGTGCATGTATCGAAAGAGAAGGAGGTGATGTGCAGGGCTAGTCAACTGATTGCCAACGCTTCATCCTATACAGAGATCGGAAATCGTAAAGAAAAGAAAGGAGGCAGAAATGACTACAGAGGGCTTCACAAAGAATCGGGCCATCCTCTGGCTCGTGGTGCTGGTCGTCTTCGTCCTGTTAATGATTCTGGCCAGCGTGTTGACCAGCGGCGACAAAATTCAGGGCATAGCACCGATAGGTGTCACTGCCATCGGCATGATCGGCGTCTTCGTCGTCTATCTCGCCACGGCGCAAAGCGACGCCTGGGAGGTTGGCACCCGCCAGGTGGTGTACATGGCTATCGGCGCAGCGCTGTACGGCATCTTCAACTACATCTTCAACACGATACCCATGCCGTCCGTCAGCCAGGTGGCGCTGCGTCCGTCCGTATGCATCCCCATCTTCTTCGGCTATGCCTTTGGACCGGTGGTCGGCTTCTTCACCGGTGCTGTGGGCAACATCCTCGGTGACTTCATCACCGGCTGGGGTGTGTACCCGGCCTGGGACATAGCCAACGGACTGATGGGGATGGTGCCCGGCCTGGTGATGCTCTTCGCCGACAAGAAGCGCAGCCTCAATTTCCTGACTGGCCTGGTAGCCGTGCTCATCATCATTACGGCAGTCCTGGTCTTCCTCAACCCCCAGGTGCCCGGGCCGTGGACAGGCGAGATCGAGGACTTCTCCTTCTGGGCCTGGGCCTTCATCATCGGGGGTGTCGTGGTGATTGTCGGCCGCTTTGTGCTGGAGAGGGCTAGCGTGGACCTGGCAGCCGTCAACCTATGGGGGACGTTGGGCATCATCGTCGGCATCGGCTTCGCCGCTATATCCGACATCTGGATAAACGGCTACAGCTTTGCCACGGCCATCATCGGCGAGTTTGCGCCGGCCGCCGGCCCCAACATTCTCAACTCGATGATCCTCACCCCCATCCTGCTGGCCGCTTACCAGGCTATTCAGGCCCGCACAGGTCGGTAGCGTAGGGGCGAGGCATTCCACAGAAAGACCACGCTATACAAATGCTCTTGGCCCGATCAATGTCCTGGCCCAATAACCTGGTAACAGGAATGCCTCGCCCCCACAAGAGAGCGATGAAATGCTGATCGCCTGGCGTTATCGCGAACGGGATACCATCATCCAGCGCCTGGATCCCCGTGCGCGGATCATCTTCATGCTGGCTATGCTCTTCTCCATCATCCAATTCTGGGACCTGCGCATCATGCTCCTCTTCCTGGGCATAGCGGTGCTTCAGTACGCGCTCGCCAGGCTCACCTGGCGCGAAACACGCCGGGCGTGGATTCTCGTCAGCTTCATCATCCTCTTCATGACCATCCTGACGTTCTTCACCGGGAGAGGCGGCGTGGAGTACGCCTATCACGAAGAACATCTCATCCGTCGCCTGGGACCTCTCACCCTCCCTATCGTCGGGTGGCAGATCTCCCTGAGCATCACCGCCGAAAAGACCATCTTTGCCCTCAGCCAGGTCATCCGGATGTATGCCATTACGATCATGGCCATCACCATTCCCTATACAGTGAATCCCAGTCTCTACGGCGTCATATTCCGGAGATTGGGCCTGCCCGACAAGTTCGCCTACGCCATGGACCTGGCCTTTCGTTTTGTGCCTACGCTGGGGCGCGATTTCAGCATCACGCTTGATTCACAACGAGCCAGGGGCTACGAAGTGGAGAAACTGTCAGGCGGTATCGTGGCCCAGATTCGCAAACTAGCGCCGCTGCTGGTGCCGGTGACCATCAATGCTATCGTCGGCGCGGAGGACATCATTGACGCGATGGACCTACGGGCTTTTGGGATTGGGCCGCGCACGTGGGTGCACCGCCTCACCTATCGCCGCGCTGACAAGGTGCTCATCGCAGCCGGCGTGCTGCTCTTCGTCGGCTCGACCGTTCTGGCCTTTATGGAAATTGGCAAGTTGTGGGTGCCGGAGGTGTTGATGCGCCTGGCCACGGGCTGAAGTCTCTCTTCGGCGGAGACGCACAGAGGGCTGTCCAACACGTGGACAGCCCTTTTGCTTCGTCCAAATGGCCTGTAAAAACAGGCCACCCCGTGACCCATAAAGGGCCACGGGGCGGCCGTCCTCCTTTCGGTGAGGACTACGCCTCGCCGCATAACCTCAACAATCGCTCCCAGCGGAGGTCCACCTCCGCCTGTAGTTTGTCAATCATGTGCCGGTTCTCCGGCCGGAAGACGTGGCGGAAGCGCCCCTGCCGCTTCAACCACTCCTCCACCGGTCTCTTCTCCTTCGGCTTGTAAGTCAGCCGCCACTCGCCGTCCTCCACCTCGTAAAGCGGCCAATAGCAGGTGTCCACCGCCAACTGGGTCAGCTCGATCGTCTCGTCCGTCCCGTGCCGCCAGCCCCGGTTACAGGAGGAGAGCACGTTCATAAAGGCCGCCCCGCCGCAGTTGACCGCCTTGCGGGTCTTCTGCATCAGGTCGCGCCACTTGCTGGGGGCGGCCTGGGCCACGTAGGGGATGTTGTGGGCGGCCATGATGGCGGTCATGTCCTTGCGGAACTGCTGCTTGCCGGGGATGACCTTGCCGGCCGGCGAGGTGGTGGTGTGCGCGCCGAAGGGGGTGGCGCTGGAGCGCTGGATGCCGGTGTTCATGTAGGCCCCGTTGTCGTAGCAGACGTAGAGGAACTGGTGCCCACGCTCGACCGCGCCGGAGAGGGCCTGGATGCCGATGTCGTAGGTACCCCCGTCGCCGGCGAAGGCGAGGAACTTGACGTTCTGCTCGGGGATCTTCCCCTGCCGCACCAGGCTCCGGTAGGCCGCTTCCACGCCGCTGATAGTCGAGGCGGCGTTCTCGAAGGCGTTATGGATCCACGGCACCCGCCAGGCGGTGTAGGGATAGATCGTCGTCGCCACCTCCAGGCAGCCGGTGGCGTTGGCGATGACCACTGGATCGTCAATCGCCGCCAGCATCTGTCGCACGATGATCGAAGCGCCGCAGCCCGCGCACAGCCGATGCCCCGGTGTCAGCCGTTCCGGGCGCTTGGATAGTTCTTTAGGTGTCAGTTTTGTCGCCATTCTTCGCTCCTTACTCCCGCACGCTCAGGTACGTCACCAAACGCTCCACTCGTCCCGTCTCGGCCATCTTGAGCGCGTCACGATAGACCTGCTCAATCTCGCGGGGCAGGATGTCTCGCCCGCCCAGGCCGTAGACGTAGTCGGCCATCGGCACCTGTACCCCGTGGAGCGTCAGCGCCGCCACCAGTTCCAGGAACAGGGGGCCGGCGTTGTCCATTGCACCAAAGGAGACGGACCGATCCATCACCACCACCGCCTTGAGGTGACCTAAGGCGCTTGCCAGTTCCTGCGCCGGGAAGGGACGGAAGAAGCGCGGCTTGAGCAGCCCCACCTTCAGCCCCTCGTCCCGCAGTTGATCCACGACCACTTTGACCGTGCCCGCAGTGGAGTTGACGGCGATCACCGCCACCTCCGCGTCCTCTAGCCGGTAGGGCTCGAACAGGCTGTAGTTGCGGTTGAACTTCTTGTTAAACTCCTCCGTCACTTCCAGGATCACCCCCTGAGCGTTTTCCATCGCCTCGATCTGCTGCCGCTTGTGCTCGTAGTAGTAGTCGTAGAAGTCGAGCGGTCCGAGTGTCTTGGGGTGCTCCAGGTCCAGGAGCGACCACTGGGGGCGGTACGTGCCTACGAACGCCTTCACCTCGGCGTCTTCGTAAATCTCCACTCGCTCCATCCCGTGGCTGGTGATGAAGCCATCCTGGCAGACCGCCACCGGCAGCAACACGTCGGGATGCTCGCCGATGCGGATCGCCTGGATGATGTTGTCGTACGCCTCCTGGCCGTTCTCGGAGAAGAGGATGATCCAGCCAGCATCTCGCATGCCCATCACGTCGGAGTGGTCGCAGTGGATGTTGATGGGGGCCGAGAGGGCCCGGTTGACCAGGCTCATCACGATGGGGCAGCGGGTGGAGGCGGCGATGTAGACGATCTCCCACATCAGCGCCAGCCCGTTGGCAGCGGTGGCGGTCATCACCCGCGCCCCAGCCACCGACGCGCCGACACAGGCGCTCATCGCCGAATGCTCACTCTCCACGCAAACAAACTCCGTGTCCACCAGCCCGTCCGACACAAAGTCCGCGAATTTCTGTACGGTGGAAGTCTGGGGCGTGATGGGGTAAGCGGCCACCACGTCGGGATTGATCTGGCGCATCGCCGTAGCGACCGCATCATTTCCGGTCAGTGCTTCAAATTTGCTCATCGCCTTACTCCTCGAACTTCCCTTCTTCGACCATGCGGATACACAAGCGAGGGTCGTCTTGCGCCAGTTCCTCCCCGGCCCCTTTTGCCTTTTTGATGATTTTCACGTTGACGGGGCAGATCGACGCGCAGATGCCGCAGCCCTTGCAGTAATCCAGGTCAAAGCCGGCCATCTTTTCGTTGTCGGGGTCCACCGGGATGCTGGAATCGGGACAGAAGAGCCAGCACTGCATACAGTGGATACATCCGGCCTCGCCGAAGACCGGCCGGAAAGCCCGCCAGCCGCCGGTGAGGTACTCCACCGCGTTCCCTGCTTCCAGAATCATCCCGCCAATGGGAATGTCTCGCCATCCTTTCAGTTCCATTGCGTCTCTCCTAGCCTTGTTGAACTTCTTCGGCCGCGCGGCGCATCGCCCGGACGTTGGCCTCGATGATTTCCGCCGAGATCTTCTTGCCAAACCAGGCGCGCAACTGCTCGGACAGGTCCTCTATGTCGAAAAGGCCCGTAGCACGGGCGAACGCCCCCAGCATGGGGGTGTTGGTGATCTCCCGTCCCATCTCCTCGATGGCGATGTGGCTGGCGTCCAGGGTGAAGACCTCGCCGCTGTGAAAGCCGGTCACGTCACGCACTTCGGCTGGGCTCATTGGGGTGTTGACCAGCAGGGTGCCGTCTTCCTTGAGCCCCTTCGTCACCGGCACTATCCCCAGCAGTGTGGGGTCGAGCACCAGCACCACGTCAGGCTCCTCGATCTGGGAGTGGATGGTGATGGGTTTGGAACTGATGCGGGTGAAGGCGCGGATCGGCGCGCCCATCCGTTCTGGCCCGTAGTCGGGGAAGGCCTGGAAGTACTGGCCGCTGCCCATCGCGGTCTCGGCCAGCAACTTGCCGGCCGTGACCACGCCCTGCCCTCCTCGACCGTGCCATCGTATCTCGGTCAATTCTGCCATAGCGTTTCTCCTTACCGATGTGGATGTGGTTGCCTGAAATCAGGAGCCGGTCGGCCCCAGACCCCTATTTTGCCACAGATTTGCGATTCGCGCCAGTGAGGAACGCACCGCTTCGCATGTGATGTTTGTCATCTGCCCCCCGTCCGCGCCTCTTTCCCCTGCGAGGAGGAAGGGAGATGGGAGTATATCACCTCGACGCTGATTGACTTCGGCGTCCCCGGCAGGGACACCTCGATGGCCTGCACGGTGGGGTTGCCGGTGATCATCGGCGCCCGGCTGATCCTGGAGGGGCAAATCAATCGGGTGCATTTCATTTGAGTTGGAGTAGTATCCAAAATGGCCCTCTTGACGCCTAAAAACGGCCTTTTCGCAGTTGGTCTCAACCCATTTGAAACACACCCAAATCAATCTCACCGGCGTCCACATCCCTGTTCTCCCGGAGATTTACGAGCCGGTGTTGGGGGAATTGGAGCAGTTGGGGATCACCTGTGAGGAGAAGGTGGAGGTGCTCGGCGCGCAGTGCCGTTGTGCGCTGAAATCACTCGCAGAGCTTGGAAGCGGCCCTTGCCTCGGAACGATAGGGGCTTTGTTTGTTCTACTTCGAACCCCCGAGGGACGAATTGCTTAACCGGAACAAATGTGCTATACTATGGCTGGTCCAGATGAGCGCTTTGTGCGTCTGCGACATAGCAGGTATGTCCTCGGCGTTAAAGTGGTGCGTGTCGGGAGGTCAAGATGACCGGCTATGATTTGGCAGAGATTCTGATTGAGGAGCTGGGTTACGCCGAGAGTCCCGCCTTTGAGCGTTCCGTGACGTGGCCCAACAGGCGTCCCATCCCTGGCGTGGATAGTGCCTATTCTGTTCAGAATGTCCCCGTAGTCTATTTCAGCCGTCTCAGCGATGCTGATCCCGACCGTCTCTGGCAACTCCACCGGAACGTCTGGAACTATAGCAAAGCCCCGCTGCTGTACGTTGTTCTGCCTCAAGAGATCCTCATCTGTAACGGTTACGCAAAGCCTGCCGAGTCGGCTGAGGAATTCGCCCATGGAGACAGCTTGCTGCGCCACCTGGAGCAGTTGACGGATGTCGAGACTGCCCGGCGCAAGATCCGTGATACACTCTACTTGTATGACCGCATGCACCTGGACACGGGCGTGTTCTGGACCACTTCTGACGGACAGTGCATCCGGCGGGAAAGCCGCGCCGATCAGGGCCTGCTCCGCGCTATGGATCAGGTGCGCCGTCGCCTGGTTGTGGGAGGGATTTCAAACGACCTGGCTTACGCATTGCTGGGACGCTCTATTCTCATCCGCTATCTGGAAGACCGCGAAATCCTTACCCCAGAGTTTATGTCCCGTCTGACTGGTGGACGAGCCGATGACTACCGCGCTGCACTGTCTGATTGGGATACCACGTACCACCTTTTCGAGCATCTGACCCGGCGCTTCAACGGTGACCTTTTCCCGGTGCTGGACGAGGAACGCCAGATCGTTCGACAAAAGCACCTGAAGCTGCTAAGCGCGTTCTTGAATGGGGACAACCTCGACACCGGACAGCGGAGTTTCTGGCCCTGGGATTTTCGGTACATCCCAATCGAATTGATCAGCGGGATCTACGATACCTTCCTGAACAGGGATGATCGCCGGGAGGCCGGCACATACTACACCCCGCTATCGCTGGTAGACTTTATGCTGGATCAGACACTACCACCGGAAGCCACCGATCCCGATTTAACGATCCTCGACCCTGCCTGTGGTTCAGGGGTCTTCTTGGTGCGTGCTTACCAGCGGCTGGTAGCCGCCTGGCAGCAGCAACACGGCAAGTCTCCCACTGCCCAGCAACTCGGCGAAATCTTGAAGCGTCGCATCTTCGGCGTGGACATCAACCCTTCAGCCATCCGTATCGCCGCTTTTAACCTCTATCTGGCGATGCTGGACTATCTGGAAGATCAAGCCATCCACAACGCGGACTTTCGCTTCCCATCACTGATAGGAACCAATCTACTCGACGCTGATTTCTTTGATCCTGGGGTAAAAGAGCGGTTCGCCAAGCGCAAGTTCGACCGGTTAATCGGCAACCCACCGTGGGGAAAGGATACTCTGACACACCAAGCAAGCCGGTGGTTGGAAGAGAACAGTTACAAGGTGGGAACGAAACAAATTGTCCAGGCATTCCTGCTGTATACGCCCGAGTTTTGCGCCGACGATGGTGAAGTATCCCTGCTGGCCCCGGCCAAAAGCACCATTCTAGTCACCAGTGGCCCACACGCGGCCTTCCGTCAGCAGTTTTTCGAGCGATACAACGTAGAGACCGTGGTCAATTTCTCCGCTCTGGTTTACGAACTATTTGATGAGACACTCAGCCCGGCCGTGGCCCTGTTTTATCGTCCTTCACCGCCAGAACCTGACAGCAGGATTGCGTATGGTGTGCCAAAGCCATCTCTGCTATCCCGGCAACTGGGGGCCATTGTCCTGGACCCCACTGAGGTCAAGTATTTGAATCGGGAAGAGTTACTGGCTCATCCCTGGCTCTGGAAAGTAGCTTTGTGGGGTACCTCTCGCGACGCGGCTCTGATTGAACGGTTGAGGTCATTGCCGACTTTGCAGGAACAGGCCGAGCGTCTGGGGTGGAAGATTGCCGAGGGAATCCAAATCGGTGGCGGTGATGAGAACTCGGCCCGCTGGCTTCAGGGTATGCCCCTTCTGCCCACCAGACAATTCCGGCGATACGCTCTGAATATGAGGGTATGCGAGCCAATCCAGGAAACCGTCTTTCATCGTCCCCGTACCTCGGATATCGTCCATGGGCCTCTGGTCCTAATTCGACAGAGTCCCACCGGAGGGCGGTGTGCGGCTGCGTTCAGTGCCAACGACGTAGCCTATCGTGACAAAATCTCTGGGGTTGTAGGACGACCTGGACAGGAGATGCTCCTAAAATGGCTTGTGGCCTACGTCAACTCCCCTCTGGCCCAGTATTACCATTTTCTGACATCCACCTCGTGGGCAGTTGAACGCGGGACAATCATCCAGGAAGAGTACCTGCGTATGCCTTTCCTGGTGCCGGATGAGGATGACCCTCGGCTAAAGCAAGTCCTGGATTACTTTGACCAGATTGTTGCCCTTCTGCAAAAGCGCGACGTACTGGATGAGGCTAAACGCCAGCATGATATCCGACAACGCGAAGATGCTATTGCTGAATTGGTGTTTGACATATATGACTTGACCTCGACAGAGTGCCAGTTAGTACAGGATACGCTTGACTACGGAATTGAGTTCTTCTACTGGAGCAAACGGAAACAGCGGAAGCCTGGTGGTACCCAGGCTGTCCAGTTTCCTGACATCAGGATGCTCAAGGCGTATGCCGATACCTTCGTTGAGACGGTGACGGCTCTATTGTGTTATCAGGGACAGACGTTGAAAGCTCTCGTGTATCAGGATGGTGCCCCCTTGAGCGCGGTAGCCTTTGAACTGGTGAACCGCGCTGATGCGCAAGAGACGCAGATCGTTGGAAGCCAAAGCGCATTACGAGAGGTTCTGCACCGTCTGGACCGCTTGCTGCTGGAGCGACGCACCCAGGCGCTCTACATGCGCCGGCATGTGCGCATTTACGACAGGGCATGGCTTTATCTGGTACGTCCCAGTGAACGTCGTTTTTGGACATGTTCCCAGGCCCGTGTGGACGCAGATAGCATCGTGGTGGAATGGTTGTCTCATCAACGACAGACCCAGGGGTGACCTCCCGATGACTCTACGCGCCCCTTCGCTGACCAGTGGCTCACCTGATCAATTTCCAGTTCTCTGGGAATCGTTCGTACGGCTCGTGTTGGAAATCACGGTGGAGGCCTACCAGCGTATGCATCGAGACGGTGTGGCCCGACAAGACTGGGAAGAGGACACCTTCACTGCCAGCCTCACTGAGGATTACATCCGGCCTCTGGCGCGCCAGCATCCTCTGAGCCTGGTTGCAGAGCCCCGAGCCAAAGTTCACACGCCAGCGATGAAAAGCGGAGCCGTCTCGCCCAAGCGAGCTACAGAGATAGACATTAAGTTGTTTCGTCCGTGGATGAACTATAGCGAGGTTTACTTTGCGTGAGAGTGCAAGCGGGTCGGCGACAAGCGCGTAGACAGAGAGTACGCAGGCTTGATCTCCAAATACATCACAGAGGGGATCCTTCGTTTCATCGACGGTGACTATGCTGCCAGATTGTATGACGCAGGCATGTTGGGATATGTTCTGGCAGGGGATGTATCCAACATCGTATGTGACATCAATACAAGCATGCACCACCCACGTCGCGCCCGACCGTTACCCAGTTCGAATCATCTTGTGCTAGCTCCTGCGGTTGGCGCCTTTGAAGATGTGTACCAGTCTCATCACAAGCGAGCAGCCAGTCGAAGGACTATCCGACTGCATCATCTGTTCCTGACATTCGATTTCGAGCAATGACTCGTTATCACCTTCTAAAGATACTGTTGGCGAACTCGGTTTTCTAGGGATGAGACCCCACAAGAACGCCATTTTGGTGAAGTAATTCCCCACTGAACAGTCGAAATGACCTGAAAAACCGCATTCTTGCCCCACCGGAAGGGGTTAGCCAACAGTACCTTCTAAAGGCTGGGGCTTCTGGCCTTTTCGGGCTGCCCCTTGGTCGCTTTTCTCCTCTCCAAACGCCAGCGCCCGGTCGGTGACGGCGGCGTAGGCCAGGGTCAGTAGTAGTACCAGATGCTTTCGTAGTCCTGCGGATCCTCCCCAATCGCTTCCAGCCGCTGCAGGTATTCGTAGATCGAACTCATTGAACCGCGATCCGAACCACGATCCGCGAGAGTATCGTTACGGGGTCGTCCCGAAGTCGATGTAGGACGTGCCATGGGTCTGGTAGACCTCCGGCCAAATCACGGCGGCATCTTTCCAATCCTGGCCGGTCTCAAAGTATTGGAGCAGTAGGACGGCCGGGTCGGGCCACTGGTGCCACATGTAGGCTGGCACACTGCCATCGGCCGGTATTGGGTTGCTGCTGGTGTACTCGAAGTAGTAATGGCCCTGGGCCAGGTCGATGTCGGTCTCTTCCAGCGCGGCGATGACCGCCTCGGGGTCTGTGGTACCCGCCCGTTCGATGGCGTCGGCTACGATCCACACGCTGTCGTAAGCCTCCAGCGCGTAGCTGGGCGGATCCGTATCGAACTGGGCCTTGTAGGCCTCCGCCACGTGGTTGGTGGTATCGTTATACAGGCTAGGCGGCAGGCCCACCAGCGAGTAGACGTAGTAGTTGCCATTGGGCACGCTCTCCCAGAACTCGGGCTGGATGGCCACCTGGTTGGCGGTGCCGATGGTCTGCTCCGACGGGGCGATGCCCAGTTCGGCCATCTGCTGTTCCACGTTGTAGCTGGTCTCGCCGGTCACCGCCATGCGGATGGCGTCTGGCGGCGGATCTATGGCCTGGACGCGGGTGAGAATGGGCAAAAAGTCTTCCGTGCCCAACTCGACGAAGAACACCTCAACGGACTCGATGCCCAATTCTTCGAAGAAGGCCAGGTCTTTCTCGCTCTGGCCGATGCCATAGTCGGTGTTCTCGACGATGCTGACTACGGTTTCCACCCCCACGGCCGCGAACCATTCGGCCGTGGCGCGAGAGTTCATGGACGAGGCCGGCGCGATGCGAAAGACCTCCGGGTAGCCGGTCTCGGTGATCTTGTCAGACCAGGTCTCCGAAAAGAGGACCGGGATGCCGTATTCGTGGCACACGTCGGCGATAGGGAGCCCGACGGCGCTGTGATACTCGCCGGTGATGGCCACGACTTTGTTCTCGGTGATCAACCGTTCAGCGACGGCGACGCCGCGTTCCGGCAGCCCCTCGGTGTCGGCAAAGACGAGCTCCAGGGGCTTGCCCAGCACACCACCGGCTTCGTTAATGTCCGCCACCGCCAGGTTCATGGCAAACTGCATGGCGATGCCGCCCACTACACTACCCGGCGCTGAGAGCGGCCCAATGCCGCCGACGCGGATCGTCTCCGCTTCGGGGGCGGGTTCCGGAACGGCCGTGACCTCGACTTCGACTTCGACTGGGACTTCTACTTCTTCGACGACCTCGACCACCTGGGTGATCACAACTTCCTTAGTCACCTCAACCACCTGCGGCTGGCAGGCTGTGAGAACCAAGGCTATCACAGCCAGGACTGGCAAAGCGTAACGTGTAATGCGAGACATGTTCTCCTCCTATTCCTAATATGAACTAACGTGCTTGTTTTGAGCAAATGATCCTGGATGAAGGGTTATTCAACGGTTGACTATAGGCCACCTCCTTTCGGATCTTGTCGATAGATCATCCGGCCGCCTGCGTGGGACATCCCGCGTGTACCATTTCGACCAGATGCATCTTCGGGGACGAGGGTACAGTCACGCCTCGGCCACGTATCCCAGTTGGCGCGAGACCGCTTTCGCAGCCTCGCGAGTCATCTCTGCCAATTCCACGAGCCGTTCTTCTGTCAGACGAAAGGAGGGGCCCGAGACGCTGATGACGGCGATCACGTGCCCCTCGTGGTCCATAATGGGAGCCGCCACTGCACTCAATCCCTCCTCCAACTCCTCCCGGGCCACAGCGTAGCCCCGCTGGCGAATCTGCGCCAATTCCTTTCTGAGGCGGATTGGGTTGGTGATGGTTCTCTCGGTGAAGCGCTCCAGTCCCGCGGCCAGAATGTGCTCTACCCGTTGCTCCGGCAAGTACGCCAGCAGCGCCTTCCCGCTGGACACGCTGTGAGGGAGCATCTCGCGGCCGATCCAGCCGACGTTGCGCACCATGCGAGGGCTGGGGAAGGAGGCGATGTTGATCACCTTGTCGTCGTCGGTCAGGATTGAGAGGTTCACTGTCTCTTTGCAGGCTTCGGCCAGTCCGTGGAGATGGGGCTGAGCCGCCTGTTGCGGGTCCATCCGCATCAGAACCCGCTCAGCCAACCTCACCAGGTCAACGCCAAGCCGGTACTTCTCCGTTACGGGATCCTGCTCGACAAGATCTCCTTACTCCAGGGCCGCCAGGAGCCGGTGCACGGTGCTCTTGGGAAGCCCCAACTGCTGGCCTAGACCGGTCACACCCAGGTCCGACGGAGCGTTGCCCAACGCATGCAGAATCGTAATAGCCCGCTCCACAGATTGGAGCCTGGAGACCTGACCTGCTTTCTTCATCAAGGGTTCCCGCACTCAGCCAAATGAATCCGAGGATGGATCACCGACATTGCAATCCAGGCGTGAGCCTGAGCCTTGTTCCGTATTGCGGAACAGTGTTCCTATCATAGCTTTTGGACGCACGTCAAATCGGCCCGACAAGGTTACTCAGTTTGACGCCGAGGGTGAATTCTGATATAATCTGTTTTACAGTGGCAAATTAAGTTTTGTATAGCAAAACCAAACCGAGAGTATGGGCAAATCGAGATATTATATCGAAGCCCTGGGGCGGGGTCTGCAAATATTGGAGGTTTTCTCCGAGGAATCGCCTGGCCTGACCCTGACTGAGATCGCCTCGACTGTAGGGCTCGACAAAAGCACGGTGTTCCGTTTCGTCTATACCCTGGAGAGGCTGGGTTACTTGGAGCGAGATCCGGAGACGAAGCGATATCTTCCCGGCCTGAAAGTGCTGCGGTTGGGCTTCGCCGCGCTCGACAGCCTGGAAATGGCCCAGGTTGCTCAACCCTACTTGAAAGCCTTGTCCGCTGAGTGTGGCGAGACGACGAATATGACAATCCGCGACGGGTCGGAAATCATCTATGTCGCGCGGAATAGGACCCGCCAGATCATCAGCGTCAATCTGCAACTCGGGTCTCGCCTGCCGGTTTACTGCACCTCTATGGGCAAAGCCCAACTGATAGACCTTTCCCGACAGGAACTCCACGACTTACTGGGTGAAGGGCCGTATCCTAAGATGGGCCCGAACACCATCACCACTCTCGATGGTCTGGTGGCTGAACTCGATCAGGTGCGCCGGCAGGGATATGCCATCAATGACGAAGAACTGGCGGCGGGCCTGTGCTCGGTGGCAGCCCCGACTCGACATCGCAATGGCGAGACCGTGGCCGCCGTCAATGTTTCCGTCCCCAGTGCCCGCGCATCGCGTCAGGAGTTGGAGGAGGTTCTGGCCCCTATGGTGATGAGCACCGCCCGCGAGGTTTCCCTGGCGCTGGGTGCGACGTTTTGCCCTTGACTCATGAACCCCGTTCCCTCGGGGATGTCTGTTGTGAAGTAGAGGTGCAATGACCGAACTGTTTCTAGTCAATGGCAGTGTTCACACTCAAGACCCAACCTGTCCCCATGCCACAGCCGTAGCCATTCGCGCCGGCCGCCTTTGGGCTGTGGGTGGCGACGAGGAAATCCGCGCCCTGGCTGGTCCCGGCGCACGGGTGATCGATCTGGAGGGCCGTCTGGTGCTGCCTGGCCTGACCGACGCGCATTTCCACTATTATGACTGGGCGCTCGGTCGCCGCCGGCTCCCTCTTGCTGTTGCGACCTCCCTATCCGATCTGCGCAAGCGGGTGGCTCGGAGGGCAGGCGAGGCCCCACCCGGTCATTGGATACTGGGCCAGGGTTGGAATGAGACCCGCTGGCCCGATCCGCGTATGCCTACCGGGGCTGACCTGGACGACGTAGCCCCCGCCCATCCTGCCATCTTGTGGCGCAATGACATGCATCTGGCCGTGGTCAACTCGCGGGCACTTCAGAAAGCGGGCATCACCAGTGACACCCCCGATCCGCCCGCAGGTATTATTGACCGGGACGAATCGGGACAGCCGACCGGCGTGCTGCGCGAACTGGCCATCAACCTGGTGAGCGGTGTCATCCCTCCGCCCACCGAAGAAGAGGCCGTCGTTGGCTTGCGTGATGGGTTCGCCGTTCTCCATCGCTTGGGCTTGACCGGTGTCCATGACTATCGTATCATGGGCGGGGCCGATGGCCCGCCGGCCTTCCGCGCTTTGCAGCGACTGCAGGCGGCAGGTGAACTTACCCTGCGGCTGTGGATGCACATTCCTGGCGAGCGTTTGAGCGAGGCCATCGGACTGGGCCTGCGGACTGGCTTCGGCGATGACTATTTGCGCGTGGGACATATCAAACTCTTTTCGGATGGCGGCCAGGGCGCTCGCACGGCCTGGATGCTGGAGCCCTACGAAGACACTGGCTATTATGGTATGCTCCTGATGCCGATGGAGGAGATCGCCGAGACTGTGCGCCGGGCCGATCAGGCTGGGCTTTCTGTGGCCATCCACGCCATCGGTGACCGGGCCAACCGTGAACTGGTGTCTGTCTTTGAGCAGGTACTGAACGGCGAGCGGGCGGCGGCTATGGAAAGCCGCCCGACGGCTCCGCCCGTGGCTCCCCATCGCATCGAACACGTGCAGATGATCCGGCCTGACGACATAATACGGCTCGCGCGGCTGGGCGTCGTAGCCTCGGTGCAGCCTATCCACGTCACGGACGACATCCCGATGATTGAGCAATCGGTGGGCTCACGAGCCCGCTTTGCCTATCCGTTCAGAGATATGTTGGATGCGGGGGTGACGATGGCTCTCGGATCCGACTGCCCGGTGGCCGATCCCAACCCGCTGTGGTCCATCCACGCCGCCGTCACCCGGCAGAGACGAGACGGCACACCGCCAGGCGGCTGGTACCCACAGCAGCGGATGACCGTGGCCGAGGCTGTGTGGGGCTACACGATGGGAACCGCCCTGGTCAGTGGCCGAGAGGCAGAACTGGGCAGCATCACCCCCGGCAAGGTGGCCGACCTGGTCGTCCTTGATCGCGACATCTTCGCCATCGAACCGATGGAGATTGCCCAGGCGCAGGTGGTGATGACCGTCTTTGATGGGCGCGTAGTGTATGAGAGTCAGCGAGTTAGCGAGTCAGCCCTTACTTTCATCTAAGGAGGACAGGACATGAATGCGCGTATTGGAATCCGTCGAGAGGACAAGAGCCGCTGGGAACGTCGCGTTCCAGTGACCCCTGAGGACGCCGGGAGACTCAAGGAGGAACACGGCGTAGAAGTCTGGGTGCAGCCCTCCCCCATCCGGGTCTTTTCGGAAGAGGAGTTTACCCGGGCCGGGGCCACGGTGCAGGAAGATCTTTCCCCCTGCCCCGTCATCTTCGCCGTGAAAGAGATGCCGCTGGACTTCTTCGAACCGGGGAAGACCTACGTCTTCTTCGCCCACGTCATCAAGGGCCAGCCTTACAATATGCCTATGCTCAGGAGGATGCTGGAATTAGGGTGCACGCTGATTGACTATGAGAGGGTCGCCGACGAGAAAGGGCGGCGATTGATCTTCTTCGGGCGGCATGCCGGCGTTTCTGGGATGATCGAGAATCTCTGGGCCCTGGGGCAACGCCTGGACTGGGAAGGGATTCCCAACCCCTTCAGCCAGATTCGCCACACTTACGAGTACAAGGACCTGGCGGAGGCCAAGGAAGCCATTGTCAAAATGGGCGAGAGGCTTAAAGCCGAGGGGCTCCCCGAATCGGTGACTCCCTTGATCTGCGGCATCGCCGGATATGGGAATGTCGCTCGCGGGGTCTGGGAGATCCTCGACCTCTTGCCCGTTGAGGAGATAGAGCCCAAAGATGTCGCCTCCCTTGCCGGAGGCTCAGGCTACGCCACGGATGTTATCTACAAGGTGGTGTTCAAAGAAGAACACACGGTGGAGCCTATCTCGCCTGGGGGTCGCTTCGAGTTACAGGATTTCTACGATCACCCCGAAAAGTATAGGGGCAAGTTCGAGTGTTATGTGCCCTACCTGACTCTGATCGTGAACTGCATCTACTGGGAGGAGAAGTACCCCAGGCTCGTCACCAATGAGTGTCTCAAGCAACTGTACAGCACGGGCAAACCCCGTCTGCGTCTCATCGGTGACATCAGTTGTGACATTGAGGGGGCCATCGAGTGCACTGTCCGCTCCACTGAGCCGGGTGAGCCTGTCTTCGTCTACAACCCCTTCACCGGTGAGGCAACCGACGGCTACGAAGGAGAAGGGCCGGTGGTGATGGCGGTGGACATCCTGCCCAGCGAGTTGCCCCGGGACGCCTCGGTGGATTTCAGTGAGGTGCTTAGAGGGTTCATCCCGGCCATCGCCAAGGCCGACTTCTCGGTGCCCTTCGAACGACTGGCACTTCCGCCGGAGATCAAAAGGGCGGTCATTGCTCATCACGGGGAACTTGCGCCGGATTACCGCTACATCGAAGAGTTCTTTTAATAAGTGGAATCTGAGGGGAAGATGTCACCCGACACGCACTGTGACCTGTGCCGCTCAGCATCCAATATCTCACATATATCTGAGGAGGATATGAAACATGAAAAAGGTTCTCGTTCTCGGCGCTGGCCTGGTGGCAGGGGCCCATGTCCGGTACCTGCTGGACCAGCCGGATTTTCACGTTACCGTGGCCAGCCGTACGCTCAGCAAGGCCCGGGACATCATCAGAGACCATCCAGAAGGGGAAGCGCGCCAATTGAATGTGGCCGACGAAGCGGCCCTGGAGGAACTTATTCGCCAGGCCGACCTGTCCGTCAGTCTGCTGCCCTACGTCTACCATCCGCTGGTAGCCAGGCTCTGCGTCAAGCACCGCAAGCACATGGTCACCACGTCTTACGTCAAAGAGCCCATGGCCCAACTGGACGGGGCAGCGAAAGAAGCCGGGGTCATCCTTCTGAACGAGATCGGCGTGGACCCCGGTATTGACCACATGACCGCTATGAAGGTCATCCACCGCGTCCAGAAGGGCGGCGGGGAGATCACCAGTTTCAACTCCTACTGCGGCGGTCTGCCAGCGCCGGAGGCCAACACCAACCCCTTCGGCTACAAGTTCTCCTGGAGCCCCAAGGGGGTGCTTCTGGCGAGCAAGAACTCGGCCCATTACCTGAAGGACGGTCAAGAGGTATTCGTCCCCGGCGAGGGGCTGTTCGATCACTATTGGACCGTGCCCGTGGAGGTGGAGGGGAAGGTGACGGATTTCGAGGGCTACCCCAACCGGGATAGCCTGCCTTACCTGGAGACCTACGGCATCACTACGGCCAAGGGCATGTTCCGTGGCACCCTGCGCAACGTGGGATGGTGCCCGACCATGAGGAAAATTGCGGACCTGGGCCTGCTGGACGAAGAAAAGCGGGACGACATCGCCGGGCTGACCTTTGCTCAGTTCATAGCCGGGATCATTGGTGCTACCTCCGACCTGAAGAAGGACCTGGCTGCCTACTTGAAGGTTGAGGAAGATTCGCTGGTCATCAGCAATCTGGAATGGCTGGGCCTTTTGAGCGATGACCCGCTGCCGCTGCAGAAGGGTGCGCCTGTAGACATCCTGACCGCTCGCATGCTGGAGAAGATGCAATACGAGGAGGGCGAACGGGATATGCTCATCCTGCAACATGAGTTCATCGCCGAATATCCCGGCCGCAAGGAGAAGATCACCTCCACGATGATTGACTTTGGCATTCCTCACGGCGACACCTCCATGTCGCGAACGGTCGGCTTGCCGGCGGCTATCGGTGTCAGGCTGATCCTGCAAGGGAAGATCAATCTGACTGGCGTCCACACGCCTGTGATTCCTGAGATCTACGAACTGATCCTGGCGGAACTGGAACAGTTGGGCATACACTTTACTGAGAAGTGGGAAACGCTCGAAGGATAACGAGAGTACAAACCAGCAAGGGATGAGGCAACGAGTTACGAGAACTTGTTGCCTCCCACTTGTATGGCCTGGCTTACCATGAGGGAGGTTTTGAAATGATGGAGAGAAGGTCCTATCGGAGTGTCCCATTGTGGGGGGACGTGGACGAGGCGCAGTGGAACGACTGGCATTGGCAGATCGCCAACAGGGTGACGACCGTGGACGAGTTGAGCCAGGTGATCAACATCACGGATGAAGAGAAGGAGATCATTGAAAAGTCGCTGAACACCCTGCGCATGGCTATCACTCCCTATTACGCCAGCCTGATGGACCCTGACGACCCCACCTGCCCCATTCGGATGCGGGCCGTGCCCACTGTCCTCGAAACGCGGATCAGCCCCGAGGATATGCTTGACCCCCTGCACGAGGACGTGGATTCGCCTGTGCCAGGGCTCACCCACCGCTACCCTGACCGGGTGCTGTTTCTGGTCACTGATCAGTGTTCTATGTACTGCCGCCACTGCACCCGGCGGCGGATGGCCGGGGAGACGGACAGGCCGCGCTCGCAAGCCGAGATTGATGAGATGATCGCCTACGTGCGAAACACCAGGGGGGTGCGCGATGTCCTCCTGAGCGGCGGTGACCCGATGACCCTGACAACTGACAGGTTGGAATACGTCGTGGCCAGGCTCCACGAGATTCCCCACGTTGAGATCATCCGCTATGGTACAAATGTGCCGGTGGTGATGCCCCAACGGGTCACCGACGAACTGCTGGATATGCTGAAGAAATACCAGCCGGTCTGGATCAATACCCACTTCAACCATCCCAAGGAGATCACAACAGAGTCTCGGCGGGCTTTGGGCAGACTGGCCGATGCCGGCTTCGTTTTGGGTAACCAGAGCGTGCTGTTGAAAGGGATCAACGATTGCCCTTACATTATGAAGGAGTTGGTCCAGCGGCTGGTGCAAAGCCGTGTCCGCCCCTATTATCTCTACCAGTGCGACCTGTCGCGGGGAATCTCGCATTTCCGCACTTCGATCGGCAAGGGGATAGAGATCATCGAATATCTGCGGGGGCACACCTCCGGTTTTGCCGTGCCTCAGTTTATCGTGGATGTTCCTGGAGGGGGCGGCAAGACCCCGGTTAATCCCTGCTACGTGCTGAGCAGAAATGAACGCACGGTGATTTTCAGGAATTACGAGGGAGTGATCTCCAAGTACGTAGAACCCGAGGACACTCGCTTCGGCGGTTGTCCAGAGCAGTGTCAAGTATGTGAAGAGCGGAAGAGGCGCGGCCTTGACCAACCCAGGGTTGGCCTTGAAAGCATCTTCAGCGGTGATGTGGACAGTCTGGAGCCGGCGCACGTCGCCCGGCACGAGAGGAGCAAGCAAGCAGAATAGTTCTTTATCAAGGTGGAGAATGGCTGACAAACTGATGAGTATGAGCGACGCCATTGCCACCTACGTCCATGACGAGGATGCGGTGGCCATAGAGGGCTTCACCGCCTGTATCTGTTTTGCGGCGGCCCACGAGATCATCCGCCAGGGCCGCCGCGATCTGACCCTGTGCCGGATGACGCCTGACCTGGTCTACGATCAGATGGTCGCCGCCGGGTGCGTCCGCAAATTGATCTTTTCCTACCTGGGCAACCCGGGCGTCGGTTCTCTGCACGCCATCCGCCGCGCGGTAGAGAAGGGCATCCCTGCGCCGCTGGAACTGGAGGAGTACTCCCACTTCGGGATGGTGGGGCGGTACCTGGCGGGGGCCTACCGTCTGCCCTTCTTCCCTCTGCGCTCCTACACAGGGAGCGATCTGCCGAAGGTCAATCCACACATCCGCTTCGTCGAGAATCCCTATGGCGATCATGGAAAGCCGCCCTACAGGGATGGCTCCATCGCCGTCGTGCCCCCCCTCAACCCCGACGTGGCCATCATCCACGCCCAGCGGGCCGACAGGGACGGGAACACCCAACTGTGGGGGCTGTTGGGGGTGCAGAAAGAGGCCGCCTTTGCGGCCAGGCGCGTTATCGTCGTCGTAGAGGAGGTGGTGGAGGAAACTGTCATCCGTTCCGACCCGAATCGCACCGCCATCCCGGGCCTGGTGGTGAGCGCGGTGGTCCACGAACCCTACGGCGCGCATCCCTCGTACGTGCAGGGGTACTATGATCGGGACAATGAGTTCTATTTGCGGTGGGACAAGATCAGCCGGGACGAGGCAGCCACGTGGGCCTGGCTGGATGAGTGGGTCCACGGCGTGCAGGACCGGACAGAGTACGTGGCCCAAATGGGCCAGGAGGCCTGGGAGCGGCTGCAGCCTGGGCAGGCCCGGGCCGGATCGGTGAACTACGGGGTCTACCGGTGATCGACTACACCCCTTCTGAGATGATGATCGTGACGGCAGCGCGGGCGCTGGTGGGCGTTCGTACCGTTTTCGTCGGCGTGGGATTGCCCAATAGCGCCTGTAACCTGGCGCGACGGACGGTGGCACCGGAGTTGGAGTTGATCTACGAGAGCGGCGTATATGGCGCTCGACCGGCCCGACTGCCCCTGTCAATCGGCGACCCCACCCTCATCAGTGGTGCGCTCTCGATCTGCTCGATGGCTGATCTCTTTGGGCTGTACCTGCAGGGCGGGCGAGTGGAGGTGGCCTTCCTGGGCGGGGCGCAGATTGATCGCTTCGGCAACCTGAACACCACCGTCATCGGCGATTGGGAGCACCCCAAGGTGCGCCTGCCGGGCAGCGGGGGGGCATGCGATATCGCCATCAACGCCCAGCGGGTTTTCGTGATCATGCGATTGCGACGGCGGGCTTTCGTCGAGCGGCTGGATTTCATCACCAGCCCCGGTCACCTGGGAGGGAACGGCGAGCGAGTAACGCCAGGGCTGCCGGGAAGCGGTCCCCAGGTGGTGATCACCGACAGGTGTGTCTTCCACTTCGACGAGGAGACAGGAGAGATGGTACTGAGCAGCCTGCATCCGGGCGCGGAATTGGCCGGGGTGCGGGGGGAAGTGGGTTGGGCGCTGAAGGTGGCCCCAGACCTGCGAGAGACGGAACCGCCGACGGAGGAGGAACTGTGCCTGCTGCGGGAGAAATTGGACCCGGAGGGGCTGTATCGCTAACCAGAAACCCGGTTTTTCCAAAAAACCGGGTTTCTCCACTGGGAAGGAGGCGGAATGACTGACGTGGTTATCGCTTCGGCAGTCCGCACTCCCATTGGCAGGTTCGGGGGTGCGCTCAAGGACGTGCTGGCCGTGGAATTGGGCCGCATCGTGGCTGAGGAGGCATTGAGCCGGGCCGGGCTGACCCCAGCCGGCGTGGATGAGGTCATCTTCGGCCACGCCCGCCAGGCAGGGACCGGCCCCAACCTGGCCCGCCAGATTGGCTACCGGGCCGGCGTACCTGTCGCCCGGCCGGCTTTCACGATCAACAAAGCCTGCGCCAGTGGTCTCAAGGCAATCACTCTGGCCTACCAGTCCATCGTCACTGGCGAGAACCGGATTGTTCTGGCCGGAGGTGTTGAGCAGATGTCGCAGATTCCCTTTCTGCTGATGGGGGCCCGCTGGGGCTACCGGCTGGGAGACGATGTGTTGGTGGACGCTATGCATCGGGATGGCTACCTTTGTCCCCTGGCGGAGATGATGATGGGCCGTACCGCCGAGGTGCTGGTCGAGGAGTACGGCATCAGCCGAGAGGAGCAGGATCGTTTTGCCCTGGAGAGTCACCAGAAGGCAGTGCGTGTCTGGAAGGAGGGCCGCCTTGACACTGAGGTCGTACCTGTGGATGCGCCTGGCCGCAAGGGGACGACGGTGCGAGTGGAACGGGACGAGCGGCCTCGGCCCGATACGAGTATGGAGAAACTGGCCCGTCTGCGTCCGGTTTTCAGAGAGGATGGCACCATCACGGCAGGCAACTCCAGTGGCATCACCGACGGGGCAGCGGCCGTGGTGATTATGCGGGCCGACCAGGCGCGGGCGCTGGGGATCAAGCCGCTTGCTCGCATTGAGACCTTCGCCAGCGCCGGGGTGGAGCCTCACCGGATGGGGATGGGGCCGGTGCCGGCCACGCGCAAGGTCCTGGCCCAGACGGGGCTCTCCCTGGACGACCTGGATCTGGTCGAGATCAACGAGGCCTTTGCCGCCCAGGTGCTCGCGGTGGAGCGGGAATTGAACTGGGACGTGAATCGCCGCAACGTCCACGGCGGGGCGGTCGCGCTGGGCCATCCCACCGGCTGCACCGGGACGCGCATCGTCGTGACCCTGCTCCACGCCATGCAGCAGCGCGACGCCGAATGGGGACTGGCGACCCTCTGCGTCAGCGGCGGGCTGGGGATGTCCCTCCTGGTGCGGAGAAGTTAGGGTGGGCCTTTCCTCATTCCGGGTCGTCGGGCTGATCCGCTCCGAAAGCCAATGCCAGTGCCCGGTCGGTGACGGAGGCATAGGCGAGGGCGAGCGCACCGACGAAGGCCTCGGGACGGTGGGAGAAGGGAGGCGGCCCCAACCGTTTCAGGAGCGCGGTCTCCACCGGCGGAGGCGCTATCGTCACGTGGAAGTAGGGACGCGGTTGCTGCGCCCCCGCCCGCGGCTCCCAGAAGTGGGATAGACTGTCCTCCAGTGGCTCTACTTGCTCCGGTTCCTCTTGTACGGTCTCCTCGACCGAAGGAGCATCGGCGGCGCGGCGGGCCTGCAATGCCTCCATCACCTGCTCACGGGTGCGGCCCCGCAGCGTGAACAGGAGGAATGGGTCACGGTCGAACTCTTCCCCCAGCAGGTAGTAGACGGCGGCGATGTGCTTGCAGGGGACGGCCCAGTCGGGGCAGGAACAGCTCATCTCGACGTCGTGGCTGGTGGGGAAGAGAGAGACACCGGCGGTCTTGAACGCATGCTCGATCTCCGGTGGCATCTCGCCAGCCAAGAGTTGGGCAGCGAAGATAGCCTGCTGGGCCATAGCGTCAACCGCTCGTTCCCACTGGTCGTCGCCCAGCGGTGCGATCGCGATGCGCACACTGTAGGGCTTGCGACGGGAGCCCTGCACGCGGGCGGTGACCCGTCCCGGACGCACGTCAATGTTCAGCACCTGGCCCTTGCGGGCGTAGGTGCGGCCACGTTGCAGGCGGTTGCTCCAGCCGAAGGACTGCAACACCGCAATCCAGCGCTGCGCCCACCAATTCTTCCCGAACTGCCCGCGCTTCGTGCGTGCTTTGATGCCATCCTCGACCGGGATGGGGGTGGATGGAGGGAAATAGCCCCAGTAATTGCTGTATCTCCTACGGCTCATTCGGCACTCTCCCGCTCAACACTCTGGCTTATCACCGCTTGCCCTCCAATCCAGGCTAATCCCCCGCCGCCTCAAGGCTCAAGGTGACCAGTCCCCGCAACTGGTCGGTGTTCAGTTCCGTCAGCCAGGCCTCTCCCGCGCCGATGATACTCTCTGCCAGCGCTTTCTTGCTCTCGATCAACTCGTCAATCCGCTCCTCCAGCGTGCCGCCGCATATAAACTTGTGTACCCACACATCCTTCGTCTGCCCGATGCGGAAGGCCCGGTCGGTGGCCTGGTTCTCCACGGCCGGGTTCCACCAACGGTCGAAATGGAACACGTGGTTGGCGCGGGTCAGGTTCAGCCCCAGGCCGCCCGCCTTGAGCGAGAGGATGAAGATCGGCGGGCCCCAAGGTCGTTCCTCCTGGAAACGGGCGATCATCCGGTCGCGCTGCTTGGCCGGCGTGCCGCCATAGAGGAACAGTAACTCCCCGCCGAAGAGTTCCTGCAGGTACGTCTGGAGGAGCGTGCCCATCTCCGCAAACTGGGTGAAGACCAGCGCTCGTTCATTCACCGAGAGCACTTCCTCCAGCATCTCCCCCAGGCGGGCCAGTTTCCCGGAGCGGTCCGGCAGTGGAGACCGGTCGCCCAGGAACTGTGCCGGATGGTTGCAAATCTGCTTCAGCCGCAGGAGCATTGACAGCACCAATCCCCGGCGCTGGATGCCTTCCGCCTCCTCAACCTGGAGCATCGCGTCCTCGACCACCGCCTGGTAGAGCGTCGCCTGCTCCGGGGTGAGCGTGCAGTAGACCTTGTTCTCCAGTTTCTCCGGCAGGTCCTGGATGATGGTCGGATCCGTCTTGACGCGCCGCAGGGTGAAGGGCTGGACCAGTTTGCGCAGCCGCGCTGCTGCCTCCTGGTCCTGATAACGCTCGATGGGCCGGGCGAAACGGGTGCGAAACGACCTCTGTGAGCCCAGATAGCCGGGGTTGAGGAACTGCGAGATGGACCACAGTTCCGAGAGGCGATTCTCGACCGGGGTGCCGGTGAGCGCGACACGATAGCCGGCTGGCAAGCGCCGGATGGCCTGAGTCTGCTTGGCGGCGGGGTTTTTGATTTTCTGCGCCTCGTCCAGCACAACGCCGGCCCACTCCACTTCCCGCAGCGTCTCCTCGTCCCGGCGGGCCAGGGCATAGGTGCTGATGACCATATGGGCCTGGTGAGCCTGGGCGGCGAAGGTCTCCCCGCTGGCCCGATCGCTGCCGTGGTGTACCATCACTTGCAGCGAGGGGGCAAAGCGGGCGATCTCTCGCGCCCAGTTACCCACGACGGAGGTGGGGCACAAGACCAGCACCGGCCCAGCGGCCCGATCCTCCTCCAGATCGTGCAGAATGAGGGCGATGGTCTGGATTGTTTTGCCCAGGCCCATGTCGTCGGCCAGGCAGGCACCCAGGCCCCACTGGCGCAGGAATCTCAGCCAGGAGAAGCCGCGCACCTGGTAGGGGCGCAGTTGGCCTACCAGGCCCTGTGGCGGGGGAAGTTCGGTCAGCGGCTCGCTGCCACTCAGCCGGCGCAACAGGTCCTGCACCCATCCTTGCGCCTCGACGCTGACGATTGGCAGATCGTTGACCTCACCTTCCTCTGCCAGTCCTATCTGGAGCGCCTGGCGCAGCGTCATCTCCTCGGCGGCCCGCTTTTCCCAGAAGCGAATGGCGGCCTCAATCTGCTCCGGCTGGAGTTCGACCCATTCGCCGCGTACCTGCACCAGCGGCAGTTTGAGCGCCGCCAGGTGGACGAACTCCTCGGGAGCGAGAGTCTGGTCGCCGAGGGCCAGTTGCCAGCGGAAGCGCACCAGCGCGTCCAGGTTCAGGACACCCTTGCCATCGGCGGGGGAGATGGTGGCGCGCACGCCCAGCCGCTTGTGCCGCTTCCTCCACCACTGGGGCACCAGGACGCCGAAGCCACTTCCTTCCAGCAGAGGGGCTGCCTCCCGCAAGAAGGTGTACGCCTGCTCGGTGTCCAGGCGGCAGACCTCAGGGCGGGCGGTGCGCAGGCTGGCCTCCAGCGGTAGGAATAGCCGGGCCGCCTGCCCCAGCCCGGCCAGCATTTTCTCCTGGGGATTGTCGAAGCGGTGGTCCAGGTAACGCAGCGTGGAACCCCGCTCCCGCCAGACCAGGCCGGCGGGCACGAGCAGGCTGGGGTCGTCGCGGGCCTGGAGGAAAAAACGCAGCGCCCAATCGTCCGGCGGCGCATGCCACTCGAGAGACTCAGGATGTTGGACCGGCATCTCTTCCTCACGGTCTGGCTCCGGCAGGGTGGGAGGTTCCAGGCGGAAGCATAAGCGGAACGGCTCCTCCGCGCCGGCCAGGAGTTGCTCCAACCAGCGGGTGACCTCGAGGTGGAGTTTCTCCAGGTCGCGGGCGGGAGCATCCATCACCGGATCGTCGCCCTCGTCGAAGAGAGCAGTCATCCATGCCCGCAGGGAGGAGTCATCCTGCCGTGTGACAACCTGGAGCAGAGGTGGCGCCCAGGCCCGCACCGCCGTGTCCACGATTGTGCCCAGGAAGCCCTTGAGCAAGGCGCGGGGGGCGGGCGGGTCATCCCCCCCTTTCGTCCCCCCCAATGGGGGGGAAAGAGGGGGGGAAGGGATCAGGGCACGGCAGATGGGGGGCATCGCCTGCGCCAACTGCTCCACCCGCCGTAGGTCCTCGGGCTGGTCGAGGACGGGCACCCACGTGGCGCGGAAGGTCCTGTTCTGGCGAACCAGCGCGGGGGCGAACTGCTGCCGGGCCAGGAGTTCCAGCGCCAGTTTGCCCGCCAGCGACCAGAAACGCAGGCCGGTCCCCAGCGCGACGCGAGGGGCAAGGTCTTCCGGGCGAGGGAGGTCATTCAGGAAGGCCAACGCCTCCAGAGGAGGGAAAGCCAGCCCGTCCACCCGCCAGAGGCCGAGCGATTCCGGCTCGCCAGGCTTCTCGGCCAGGTAGTCACGGATGAGTTGGGGGCTGGGCTGGAGGCCGTGGTCAGTCACCGGCAGTCGGGCCAGTGCGCGGGTCTCCGCCGCCGTGTCGGGGATCATCAGGCCAGGCAGCGCGTCGCGCAAAGCCGCAGGCGGCACGTGGAAGGGATGAAGCGGCGTCCGGGGAGCCCGTCCCCGGCGCGGCGGGAGTGGCTCTCCCTCTCCCCAAAGGAAGAGGCGGCCCGGCGGGCCAGCGAGCCAGGTGGCGTGGAGCACTCGCCGTCCTGGTAGGAGCGGGAAGTCGTCGTGCTCTTGCCCGCCCCCTGCGGCGGGCACCGCTTCCGGTGCTGCTGCCTGGTCTGGTTGTCGCTCTCGCCCCCACGCTGCCAGCCGTTCCCGCACCTGTGCCAGAGAGGTCGGGCCGAAGCCGCGCAGGGCCAGGAGTTCGACGTCGCTGCGTGTAGCCACGTCCTCCGGCGTGGTGATACCGGCCTGCACCAGCGCGTTGCGGGCGCGGGCGGGCAGGTTCAGCGCGTCAATGGGGCATCGTGCGCTTATGTCGGACATTTGGGCCTATCATAATGCAAAAGGGGGGGATTAGCAAGGCAGGGGATAGGGGCGAGGTAACCTCGCCTCTACAGTGCGCGTTAGTGGTTGCGTAGTGCCCACAGGAGGTAGATGTACCGCAGTAGGCCCATTGGAGGGCGTGCTCGCCCGCTTCCACCCTCGGTTGCCCTACCCCAGGATGTGTGCTACAATTCAACCGGGTAGTAGTCTGGCCCAGGAGGTCAGAATGGCAGTTGTGCTGAAACAATCCGCCAGATTCGATGACCAGGTCCACATAGACATAAGCATCCGGGCTGACCTGAACGTGTCGGCGTACGTCGCCCGGCGCCAGGTCGTCGGCTATCTCATAGACAACGTCAGCGACCACTTGGGTGGTGAAACCCCCGACCTAGTCATCGACGGTGAGCGGTTGCTATGGCGAGTGCCCGTTGTCCTCTACCTCACCTCGCGAGGCAAAGTCGGTCAGGTCGGCACGATAGACGTGGATGCCCAAACCGGTCAATTGCAGATCACGCCCTCACTCATCGAGGATATTGAGCACCGTGCCCGCCGATTGGTTGACCGTACCACACCATAGGCAGAACCAAGATGCCGACTGCCTGCCAGCCTGCGTCGCGATGGTGCTGGAGTATCTTGGTCGGCCGATGGCTTATGATGTGCTCTTGCGTCTGCTCGGCACCGAACCTCACGGCACCGTCGCTCGCCACGTCCTGCGCCTGACCCGGATGGGCCTCTCAGTCGTCTACCGCGAGGGGACTCTGGCCGAATTGCGCGCATGGCTCGACCGCCGCCAACCGGTCATCGTCCTGGTCAAGACCGGCGAACTGCCCTATTGGTCTTACACCACCTTGCACGCTATTGTCCTGATCGGCTACGACGAGGGCCATTTCTATGCCAACGATCCCTATTTTGCTCAAACGCCTCTTGCCATCCCCATCGGTGACCTTGAACTGGCATGGCTGGAGATGGGCAATCGCTATATCACCATCATGCCTGAACCACAATGATTCTATGCGCAAGATTGCCTCTGGCGCTACCAGGGGCGGAGTAGCCCCGTTCCTGCTGCGGTCGCGTGCCCGCTGGTTGCCCGTGCCCTGGCGGGACGGAGTAGGGGCAGGGTCACCCTAGGGTGGTGAAAATTGGTCAAACGGCTGCCCACGATTGCTCCCATTTTTGTTCCGATTTGCTATGGAAAGCAAAGACACCCCGTCTCTTTGCTTGAACAGAATGTCCCAGCTCCTCCTTACACCAGGCTAAAACCTT
>JADHWW010000043.1 GCA_016783285.1 Anaerolineae bacterium | reverse complement strand
GTGCGATTCGAGGTATCCTCAGGCGGACTCAGCATCATCGGTGATCTGTACGGGAGGACGATTCCGGCCGAGTCATTGATGGTCGGCCAAGCGAAACGTCTCAATCTGGCAGAGTCCCACGAGTACCAACCTCGATTTCGAACCAACGGAATAGGATTGCCCGGCTACCGGGCGGGGTGGTTCAAGCTGTGCAATGGGGACAAGGCGCTTCTTTTCGTCACCGATACGACAAGGGTTGTGTATATACCTACAACTGAAGGTTACTCGGTCCTTCTGAGCGTTGTCAAGCCTGAAGCGTTCCTTCAAACTCTGTTGGATGCCGTGTCGGGCCGGTGAAGGTGTGTCGCACTGATTTGGTTCAGCATCGGAGGGGGTCTAACAATGCGCTGGAGCTGACCGGGCTATCAGCAACAGAAAAACCGCACGGCCTGCGGAGAAGCCGTGCGGTTGTACGTCTCGGTCAGGGCGGGTTGACCCTACCAGCGGTCACGGCCCCCGCCGCCTCCTCGGTCGTCCCGCTTCGGGCGTGCCTCATTTACCTTGATCGACCGCCCGTCCACCTCCCGGCCGTTGAGCTGGTTGATGGCCTCCAGGGCTGCGGTCTGATCTGCCATCTCGACGAATGCAAAGCCCTTGGACCGACCCGTCATACGATCTGTGATGAGGTTCACAGAAAGAACCTCCCCGAGCGCTCCGAAGAGTTCAGACAGGGTAGCTTCGGTGGTTTCGTAGCCTAGGTTGCCCACGTATATTTTTTTCGCCATTGTTTTCTCCTCCAAACGCGGCATATGGCCGCTTATATCTGGCTACAGAGCCCTCACATGGACGGCCTGCAAGCCCTTGGGTCCCTGCTCGACGGCGAACTCGACCCGCTGGTTCTCCTCCAATGAGTGGAATCCCTCTCCCTCGATGGCCGAGTGATGGACAAACACGTCCTCTCCGGCATCACGAGAGATGAAGCCATATCCTTTAGCGTTGTTGAACCATTTGACAGTTCCAGTTTCCTTTTCAGTCACTTTCTTTACTCCTTGATTTGTGTGCTTTGGGGCGAAGCAGCGCTGACAGAACCAAAAAACTGCCCAGCATCCGCAAGTCTGGACAGTCTTTGATATTACAGCCATAACCTACTTCGTCTCATTAATATTTTACCACACTTGTGCGAAACAGTCAAGTGCTAACAGCCCCTTCCCTTTATGCTGCGATTGTGCTAGAATTCAGCAAGATGCAGGCGGAGGAGATAGCGGTGGTTGAACCACTGAACCACTGAGGAAGATGAGGACGCTGAAAGGAACCTCAGTGATCTCAGGGTTTCAGTGGGGTCAGTGGTTCAGGGGACGTGCAGATAAACGCGCTGGTGTACAAGTTGTATGGGTTGACAGAGGAGAAAATCGCAGTAGTGCAAGGTCGTTAAGGAGTGATATGGCCACACCACAGGTCGAATCCTACCGCTCTGGACACATCGTCATTGACGGCCAGGCCTACGACCGGGATGTGATCATCTTGCCGGATCGGGTAATTGGGGCATGGTGGCGCAAAGAGGGACACGCCTTGCACCCCGACGACCTGGAGGCCGTGTTCGAGGCTGCGCCGGAGGTGCTCGTCGTGGGGCAAGGAGTCTACAGCCGCATGCGAGTCACTCACGAAACCAGGCAAATGCTCCAGGCGGCTGGCATTGAACTTGTCGCCACGTCTACCCCAAAAGCCGTTAAGACTTACAACGCCAAACGCGAGGGGCGAGCCGTTGCCGCTGCGCTTCATCTGACCTGTTGAGAGTGCCGACCGACCACAACGGCTGGGGCGGTTTTGCTTTGGGTGGCTTGCGGCGTGGTGGTGCGAAGTTTTGACTTCCGCGTCACCTCTGTTATACTGTGTCCAGGTCGAACCGCGCACTACTTAAGGAGGCTCACGATGTCCGACCAAAGGCATGCCCCTATTTTGAATCGCATCAAAATCCTGTGTGTTTTCGTCATCGCCGTGCTGCTGGCCGCTCTGACCATCAGCGCGGCACCATTGCTGGCAGTCCAGGGATCGGCTTTGCGGGCGGCGGTCTCAGACCCGGTGGGCGACACGTTTGGCGTCGCGCCCCGGCGCGATGTCACGGAAGCTGTGGCTGAGATTGACGGTACCAGCCTGACGCTCACTGTTGTCTTCAGCGGGACGATCAGCGATCCAACCAGCGGGCAGACTGATGCCGTGTTTGGACTCATTGACCTCGACACGGACCAGGACCAGGGCACGGGCATCACCTCTCACGTCACCACTCAATGTCCGGATGGTTCGAACCTGGGGATGGATTTCTACATAGACCTGTCTTCCTACAACACTTGAGACAGACACGTCGACGTCGTTGACGTCTATGCTACCACCGTGGGCACGGCCCCCACCACCTTTGGCCCCAACGCATTTACAGTGACCATTCCCCTGCCGCTGATCGGCGAGAGCGACGGCGCTTTGAATGTAGCCGGCGTCTTCGGCAACGTAACTGGGCCCACCGACTGCGTTCCAAACGGAGGTTCTCTCGGCTTCTACAGACTTTACCTGCCCATCGTCCTTAAGCCAGCGGGCTAGTGACCCGGCCTGCTGCCAAGCAGATGATGGCTAACCGACCGCCCCGACCTGCAAAGAATACTGTATTTACCAACAGTATCCTGCAAAGGTTGGGGCGGTTTTGTGTTGCCTGGCTTGCGGGGGTGGCGCTGCGAGGTTTTGACTTCTACGCAAGGTTCGGCTATACTGAAACCAGACAAGATGCCCTGGCCGCCGCCCTTGGCTTTGGCTGCCCACGGGAGGTGATGCTTGACCCAGTCCAAACATCCCATCACCGGTACAACCCATACCCTGCCCTTCGATAAACTCTCCTCCCGCGCGCCGTCCCCATCCTCCGCTCACATCACCCACATCGGCGAAGTCACCGGCCCCGTCCACACCGGCTCCGGCGACATCATCATGGTCACCGGTGAAGGCGCTCAGCGGGACAAAGAACTGGCCTACCTGGACGGGCTATTGAGACGCTACGAGTACTGGCGTGACCACTACACCCCGTTGGCTGGCATCGCCGAGGTGCGTGCTGCGGTCGAGGACGGCCCCCGGCTGGACCTGCCGATGCCTTTCATCCCACCGGGCTTTGAGAAGTTGGTGGAGCATGGCTACGGCGAACGGGTCGAGGTGCGGCGGGAACCGGTGGACGACCTGCGGACAGCGGTGGCGGAGCACCGGCGCATCGTCCTGCTGGGCGACCCCGGCAGCGGCAAGACGACCACGCTGTGGCGGCTGGCCTACGACTACGGCAACGCGGCCCGGGCCGACGGTCGGACAGTGCTGCCCTTGCTGGTTCCCCTGGGCGGGTACACCGATGACGGCCCCTTTGATGCCTACCTGGCCCGCCACCTGGGACCTTTAGCGCCCTATCTGGAGACCTACCGCGCCTCGGCCCGTCTGATCCTGCTGCTTGATGGGCTGAACGAGATGCCCCGGGCAGGGTATGCCGAGCGAGTGAACCGCATCCGAGACGTACTTGACCGATATCCTGACGAGATCGTGGTGGTCACCTGTCGCGCATTGGACTATGTGGATGTGGCCAGGCTGGAGCGGTTGCAAGAGGTCGAGGTTTCGCCGCTGGACGGGACGCGCATCCAGGCATTTCTGCACAACTACCTGGGCGAGACGGCCGGAGAGCGACTGTTCTGGGCCATGGCGGGCGACGAGGTGCGCGATCTGTGGGACACCTGGCAGCGGGCGGGCGGGACCTGGGCCGAATTCTGGACCGCGGAGGAGATGCCCCCAAACGTGTACTCGAAGACAATGGTGGCTCAAGATGGACTGTGGGCGCGCCTGCGGAAAGAGCCGCCGCCGCTGCTGGCGCTGGGCCGCAATCCCTATTTGCTGCTGATGACCGCCCAGGTGTACGCCAGCGCCGGGGGCGAGTTGCCGGCCAACCGCGCCCGGCTGTTCGCCGCCTTTGTGGACACGCTGCTGGGACGGGAGAAGAAACGGCGCCCGGAGGGATGGATCGAGGCTGAAGACCAGGAGGACGGCCTGGCGGCGCTGGCCTATGTTATGCAGGAGGAACGGGGACGCGGGACGACAGTAGAACATGGATGGGCGGTGACCCGGTTGGGCCGGGCGGTGCCGGGCTGCGACGCCGGGAGGCTGCTGTACCTGTCGACCAGCGCCACGTTGCTGGACGCAGATGACGCGACGGTGCGGTTTTACCACCAATTGCTGCAGGAGTATTTCGCCGCCCGCGAGATGGGGCGGCGGGTGGCGGCGGGCGAAGCGCTGGATCGTTACTGGCCGCCGCAGCGCTGGTGGGAGCCGTCGGGTCGGGAGGAGGCGACCATCCTGTTGGCCGGGATGGAGCCAGACGCTTCTACGCTGCTGGAGGGGCTGGCGGTCGTCAACCCGGTGGTGGCCGCCCGCTGCCTGGTGGAGGGCGGCGCCCAGGCGGATGAGGCGATCCGGCGCGACATCGTCACGAGACTCGTGGCGAGGGCAACTGATGGGCAGCAGCCCCCCGTCGCCCGCACCCAGGCCGGCGACGCGCTGGCCAGGCTGAGCGATCTCCGCCCTGGGGTGGGGGTGGATCCTACCACCGGTCTGCCGGACGTTGTGTGGTGCGATGTTCCGGCAGGGTCGTTTCTCATGGGCAGTGACAAGGGCAGGGACCCGAAAGCCTATGACGACGAACTCCCCCAGCATGAGGTGACCCTGCTGGCCTTCTCTATCAGCAGGTATCCGGTGACCAATGCCCAGTACGCGGCCTTCGTGGAGGACGGTGGATACACAGAGAAGCGGCGTCGTTGCTGGACTGAGGCTGGCTGGCGGTGGAAGAAGGACCGCGTTGGCCCGAAGACTTACGGCGGCGTCTTCAATCTGCGCAACCACCCAGTGGTGGGGGTGACGTGGTACGAGGCGGTGGCGTTCTGTTGTTGGTTGACCGGGCAGTTGCACCAGAGCGGGGAGCTCAGAGGTGATGAAGAGATAACCTTGCCTACCGAGTCGCAATGGGAAAAGGCCGCCCGGGGGGCAGATGGACGTATCTATCCCTGGGGAGACGATCCCGACCCGAACCGGGCGAACTACGGTGAGACGGGGATAGGGACGATGAGCGCGGTGGGGTGTTTTCCCGGTGGGGCAAGTCCCTACGGGGTTGAGGATCTGAGCGGGAACGTTTGGGAGTGGTGCCGGACGAAGTGGGAGGGGGATTACGAAGACTGTCGGGATGACGATGATCTGGCGGGCGAGGCCCTCCGGGTGGTGCGTGGCGGTTCGTTCGACTCCAATCGGACCTACGCCCGCTGCGCGTCTCGCGGCAGGAACCACCCGTACTACGATTGGTACAGCCACGGGTTTCGGGTGGTGGTCTCCCCCATCTCTCCCGCCTCTGCACTCTGATACTCTGCACTCTGGCACTCTGGACTCGCGCAGCGCGCATGGCGACCATTAGCCTGGCGGCATTGCTTGAGGCGGGACGGATGTGGCGTATCATTGCCCAACCGCCCAAATACGGGGACTGGCGTCCCCTTCGAGCAGGGGTTCCTCCAGCCGAGCGCGGTTGCTGCTGGCGGGCCACAAGCGGCGGCTGCGAGGAATTGTGGCGGCTGTACCCGCCTGGGTGAACAGGAGACACTGAGCGTCTCGAAGCGTGTCGAGGAGAGGAGAACAGCGCAGTGGCCGAGCAGCAACTGAGAGAACCAGAGACACACCACCGCGCCCTACTTTGGCTCGTCCTGGTCGTCATTGTCCTTACCACGCTGGCCTACAGCACCGGCCGGGCGCTGGTGCTCCTGAGCCTGCCCACCTCCCTGCCATTCCCTACGCTCGTCCCGTCCGCTACCCCCGTTATCGCCACTGTCACCGCGCCACCTCCTACGGCGACACCGGCGCCCACACACACACCGGCGCCTCCATACGTGGGTTGGGAACAGGTGGAGCATGGCCTCGAACTGCGGAGGTTGCGTGTGAGCACAGAAGCGGGAGTGGAGCGGCTGACACTGGTGCGGCTTGACCCGGCTGTGTTCCGCTTTCGCGTCGTATACATTCCCAGGCTACCGCGCACCGTTGGCGAATGGGGCCGCTCAGATTCCCTGGTCGTCAACGCTGGTTTCTTCACGCCTGAACATCGCACCATCGGCCTGCTGATCCGGGAGGGCCGCGTCTACGGCAGTCCCTTTGATGACCCTGATGAGAAGTCCCCTGGCCTCTTCGCCGTCACCACGGATGGGCGGACGGAGATACGCTCGTTGCAGGAGCAACCCTACCAGATTGGCGAACCACTGTGGCAGGCGGTCGAGTCCTTCCCGCTGTTGGTCAGGCCGGGTTCCACTTTCGGCTTCGCCCCTGATGTCTTCGGCGACAGCCCAGGCCGGCGCACTGTTGTGGCACAGGATCGGGATGGGCGTATCCTCTTCGTCGTGGCCTCCCAGGGCCACTTCAGCCTGTACGAACTGGCAACTTTCCTCATCGAATCAGATCTCGACCTGGAAGTGGCTCTCAATCTGGACGGGGGGCGTTCGACCGGTCTATGGTTGCAGATGGGCGACACCCGCGTCGAGATTGACTCTCTCGTTCCGGTGCCCTCCGTCATCGTCGCCGAGCGGTCCGATTGAGCGGGCGCCGACTTGCCAAAAGTGACGCCAGAAGTACAATAACAGAAGGAGGTAATACGATATGGCAGAGATAACACGAAAAGAACTGATGTTAGCCTTGATCAGTGCAGGCGATCACCCCCATTTGAGCGGGCTTGATCTGAGCGACCTCGTTATGCCTGGCTTAGACTTGAGTGGAGGCAACCTGTTCACGACCAACCTGAGCGGGGTTGACCTGCGCCTCGCCAACCTGAGCGGGGCTAACCTGCACGCGGCCAATCTACACGCGGCCATCCTGAGCGGGGCCAACCTGAGCGGGGCCAACCTGGAGGAAACCGACCTGGTACTGGCCAACCTGATGGGAGCCGACCTGAGCGAGGCCAACCTGATGGGGGCTGACCTGAGCGGGGCCAACTTGAGTCTGGCCAACCTGAGCGGGGCTAACCTGAGCGGGGCCAAGTTGTTCGAGGCCAACCTGAGCGGGGCCAGGCTGAACGATGCCGACCTGAGCGAGGCTAATCTCTTCAAAGCCAGCCTGATTGGGGCCGACCTGAGCGATGCCGACCTGAGCAAGGCTGACCTGGGCGAGGCCAGGTCGCTCAAAGGCGCGACCATGCCCGATGGCACAAAACACGACTGACCCGCTGCGTGGTTGGGGTGGGGAGGTAGGGCAATCGCTTTTATCCTGATCTCTGGCCCATTTGTCATTCTGAGCGACCGTAGGGAGCGAAGAATCTCAATTTCGCCGCGCAAAGGGGAGATTCTTCGTCGCTTCGCTCCTCAGAATGACAGTTTGGAGCGACTGGGGATATGCTGACGGGCAAGAACATTGTCGCCCTGGCTGTCTAATCGAGGAGGCAGAACTATGGATAGAGTCCTGGACTACAAGAAGACGTTCCTGATCGGCTTCGGTTTCTTCGGCATCAGCGTGATGTGGACGCTGTACAACGCCTACGTGCCGATCTACCTGCAAGCGGGTAGCCCGACGTTTGATGCACACGGGGAGGTAGGCTTTGGCCTTGGCGCTGGCCTGACGGGTGTGATTATGACGCTGGACAACATCGCCGCTTTCTTTCTCCTGCCGCTGATCGGTCTCTGGTCCGATCGTATCTGGACCCGCCTGGGTCGCCGCAGGCCGTTCATCCTCGTGCTCGCCCCCATCGCGATTGTGGCGTTCATTCTGATCCCCGTGACGGTTCAGATGATCCCGCCCGAACTCAGCGGTCAAGTTGACCGGCTGGGGACACCGCTGGCGCTCTTTATGATCGCCGCAGGCATCTTCTTGCTGGCAATGGCCAGTTTTCGCACGCCGGTGATCGCGCTCATGCCAGACCTGACGCCCAGCCCGCTGCGCTCCCAGGCTAACGGTGTCATCAACCTGATGGGAGGCGTGGGGACGTTGGTCGCCACTTTGGGCAGTGGTTTTCTGTACGGGATGGGGCACATCGTGCCCTTTGTCTTCGGCGGCGTGCTGATGGCTGCGGCGGTGCTGATGTTGTTGTTCTTCGTCAGGGAGCCGCGTGAGTTGGGGGCCACAGCCCACGAGGACGAGGGGTTGGGCGCGCTGCGCGGCATCAAGCGCGTCTCGCCGGAGGCCCGCCGCAGCCTGGCACTTCTGATGGGCGCGATCTTCTGCTGGTTCGTCGGCTACAACGCCGTCGAGACCTTCCTCTCATCCTACGGGGTGAGCGAACTGGAGATGTCCATCGGCACAGCGCCGCTGCTGATGGGGGTGGCGTCGCTCGCATTCCTGGCCTTCGCCATACCCGCCGGCTACATCGCGGCCCGCTTCGGGCGACGGCGCACGATCATCTCCGGTCTGGTGGTCTTTGGCCTGTTGCTGGTGGTGAACTTCTTCTTGCGCAACGCGACGCTGATCTGGCCCGTCATGGCGGTGGGGGGGATGGGCTGGGCGCTGGTCAACATCAACAGCCTGCCCATGGTGGTGGACATTTCGGCCTCCGACGCCGACCTGGGCACCTATACGGGGCTATACTACATCGCCTCGCAATTGGCAGCCGTGGTTGGGCCGACGATCAACGGCTACATCGTGGAGTGGGGCGGCGGCGACTACAACCTGATCTTCGTCGTGACACCGGCCTTCTTTGCGCTGGCGATCCTGTGCATGCTGGGGGTGACGAAGGGAGAGGCGAAGGAAGCGGGTAGCAGTTAGCAGGCAGCGGTTAGCAATTGCCCTTTTTGCAGGGGGAGTCTTACCATGCCCCGGCCCAAGCGTCAACGTCTCCTGGATGGATCCTCTTCTCCGTCTCGTCCGTTGCACTTGACAAACTGACTGCGTGTAATATAATTAACTCGATAGAAATTATAGAATTTATAGGTTAAGGGGGATACTGTGAGGCTCTCCAAGCGCGGCGAATACGGCCTGCGCGCCCTACAGGACCTGGCTGTGCACTACGGTGAAGGGCCGGTACGGAACAAAGACCTGGCCGGGCGGAACAACGTCCCGCCCAGGTTCCTGGAGCAGATTCTGCTCACGCTTAAGCATGGCCGAATCGTGCACAGCCGCAAAGGACCCCAGGGAGGATACTACCTGGCCCGTCCTCCGCACCAGATCACCCTGGCGGAGGTCGTGCGCCTGCTGGATGGGCCACTGGCCCCCATCAGTTGCGTGAGCGAGACGGCCTACGAGCCTTGCGGTTGCCCCGACATGGAGGCCTGTGGCTTGCGGCAGGTGATGAAAGGGATACGTGATGTCGTGGCCGGGATCATGGAAAGCACCACCCTGGCCGACCTGGTCGCTGAGCAAACCTCCTCCTGAACTCTTTATATTTTGGTTTTATTCTCGATAATATCACTAGGTATTATGTATTACTGCCTGAAAGGAGAAACGGTATGCAGATCCAAATCCACTGGTCTCTCGTCCTGCTCGCGCTGTTTTGCGAATATATCGACTCGACGCTGGGCATGGGGTACGGCACCACTCTCACCCCCATCCTGCTCCTGTCGGGGTACGAAACGACGCAAATCGTGCCCCCGGTGCTGCTTTCGGAATTCCTGACCGGCATCCTGGCAGGGGTACTCCACCACGAGTTCGGCAACGTCAACTTCAAACCAGGCTCGCGCCCGTTTAAGATCGTCCTGGTTCTGACGGGGTGCAGTATCATCGGCACGCTGGCAGCCGTCTTCCTCGCCGTGAACGTGCCAGGATGGATGGTCAAGGTGTATATCGGCGTGCTCGTGCTGGTTATGGGCCTCGGCATCCTGCTCACCATAAACAAGACCTTTCCCTTCTCGTGGAAGAAGCTGATCGGGCTGGGACTCGTGGCCGCGTTCAACAAGGGGCTCAGCGGCGGCGGCTACGGCCCACTCGTCACCGGCGGCCAAATAATGGCCGGGGTGGATGGCAAAGGGGCCATCGGCATCACGTCGCTGGCCGAGGGGCTGGTATGCATCGTCGGCGTGCTCGCTTACATGTTGACAGGGAACGGCGCGGTGGACTGGGGACTGGCTCCCTCGCTCGTTCTGGGAGCGGTGCTCTCGGTACCTCTCGCTGCTTTCACCGTCAAGAAGATGCCCGTGCGGAAGTTACGTTGGGCGATCGGGATTACCATCACCATATTGGGTCTCTTTACCCTGGTCAAACTCGTGTTGTAGGTTGTAGGTGTTGGGCAAGGTCTCCCGACCGCCGCCCGCACCGTTTTTTCACCCTGGTCAAACTCGTGTTGTAGGTTGTAGAGGGCGTACCTGCGTACGTGCGTATTGTGTCAAGTTCCCATTGTGTGTATAATATAGGAGGTGATGCAATCGCTGCGTATTTTGTTGGTGGACGATCATTTGCTGTTCCGCAAGGGACTGGCCCGGCTGCTCGATGGTCAGCCCGATTTTGAGGTTGTCGGGGAGGCCCGGGATGGCCTGGAGGCGGTCGAGCAAACGCAGTTGCTGCATCCGGATTTGGTGTTGATGGACGTCCGTATGCCCAACTGCGACGGATTGGAGGCCACCCGCCGCATCAAGGCCCACATGCCAGGTGTGCGGGTGGTGATGCTGACTGTGTCCGATACTGAGCAAGACCTGGTGACCGCTGTGCGCTGTGGAGCGGACGGCTACTTGCTCAAGGACATCCTGCCGGAGACGCTCTTTCAGCACTTGCGCGGTCTGACGTCGGGGGAGGCTCCCATATCGCGGGTGATGACGGCCAAATTGTTCCGCCAATTGGCACAGCGGAGCCAGTCGGCCGCCCAGCCAGCGGCCACAGCCGTGCTTTCAGCACGTGAGTGTGAGGTTCTAGTGCTGGTTGTGGACGGGTATTCCAACCGGGAAATCGCAGAGGAACTGGGCATCACACGCAATACGGTGAAGAACCATCTGCGCAGCATCCTCGCCAAACTGAGGGTCAGGAATCGTGCCCAGGCGGCCGCTTATGCCGTGAGCCACGGGCTGGTGTGCCTGCCAACAGGCAACGGCGGTGGTTCCACGAGCAGTAACGAGGACTAGGCGAGTTGTCGAAGGGGAGTTGTGGCTATATGCTTAGCCCCATTGGGCTATTTGGGCACCGTATATGGCCCAGAAGGGCTATAGACAAGCCGTCGCATCAGAGGTATAATTTCAACCAGTTCACTGACCGGTAGTCAGTTAATGAACCTCAGTCACGTATTTATTCTCGCTAGCCAGCCGCTTTTCGCCCAGGGCGTTCAAAGCCTCCTTTCTGGCCAACCAGGTATCGAAGTTGTCGGGGTCGCCATTGTCGGCCCCGACACGTTTGCCCAGGTGCAAGCAGCCGCCCCCGACGTGGTGATCATTGAGGCCGGGGGTGAGGAACAGAGCCGTTTGGTTGCCCAGGCGCTGGAGTCCATTCCCGGTGCAAAGGTTGTCGGACTGACTCTGGAAGATGATCGCATCCATACCTATTACCAGCAGATGAAGCGTGGCCGCCGCGTGGAGGACCTGTTGGAGGCAGTCCGCGGGCGGCTGGATTGGCGTGGCCGCAGCCCAGAAATACTGCGGCTTTTTGTCTTGTTCCAGGGTCACTACGGTCGGCGTATCCTGGGAAACGTCCGCCGTTTCGCTCCCGCGGCCTGGACGGTGGAGGCTTGGCGCGCTCCCGCTGATCTTCCTCTGGTGGTGGATGACCCGTTAGTGTTCCTCCCCATGCACCTGCCTGTTGCCGACCTGGTGCTCTCGCTGGGGGAGAGCACTGGCGCGGCTCAGCTTCTGCCCAGCATTGTGGAGCGCACCAGTGCCCGGGCCGTCATCGCGCCAGTGGACAGCGTGGCCTGGCTGCCGGATGGGTTGGCCGGCCAACTCCGCGTTCAGTTGATGGAGATGGGTGTGACCGGTGTTTTTCCCAAGCCGTTCTGCTCTCTCACCGAGCGGAGTTACAACGGGCCCGGGACGGGGGCTAAGAGCGACGGGCCCGGGACGGGGGCTCAGAGCGGTGTGCGCCAGCAGGAGGTTTCGTTTGAGAATCCCTGGATCGGTGAGTTTGCTCACCATTTTGGCCGGCCCGCGTTTCGGATCGAGTGCGATGGTCAACGGTGTCAACGCCCGCTGCGAGTACTCGCGGCAGGTTGTCAACGGATAGTGAAAGTAGAGGTTGAACGAGACGCGGCCTGTGGGTGCGCCCGGTCTGTTGCTCGCCAACTGGTCGGGGTGGACGTGCGGGAGGCCATCCAGAGAGCCGGCCTGTTTCATCATCACTACCCTTGCCGGGCTACGAAATGCGTGGACCCGGCCCTGGGGGAGCCACTGATCCAGGCTTCGGGCAACTTCATGCGACAGGCGGTGGAGGTCGAGATAGGTAGGGAGTAGGGAGTAGGGAGTAGGGAGTAGGGAGTAGGGAGTAGTGTCAACGCCCGCTGCGAGTACTCCACTGCGAGTACTCGTGGCAGGCGCGGCAGGTTGTCAACGGATAGAGATAAACAGCACACACATTTCAAGGAGATAACAAATGCCCGTCAAGCGAGTTGAACCAGTTCCGAGCGATATAAAGATCGCTCAGGCAGCCGAACTCATTCCCGTCGTTGAGGTTGCCAGGAGTGTCGGACTCTCCGAGGACGACATTGACCTGCACGGGAAGTGGAAGGCCAAGGTCCACCTGGACGTGCTCGAAAAGTTCAAGGACCGGCCGAACGGGAAGTACATTGACGTGACCGCCATCACTCCCACGCCGCTGGGCGAGGGCAAGACGGTGACGACGGTCGGCGTCAGCCAGGGCTTGCACTACATCGGTAAGAAAGTCTTCACCGTCATTCGCCAGCCCTCGCAGGGGCCGACTTTTGGCATCAAGGGCGGCGCGGCCGGTGGCGGCTACGCCCAGATCGTGCCGATGGAGGACTTCAACCTGCACCTCACCGGCGACATCCACGCCGTCAGTGCGGCCCACAACCTGCTGGCCGCGGCGATTGACAACCGGATGGCGAAGGAAGCCCGCTGGAGCACCAGTTTCCTGGCCAAGGCGCTCTGCCCGGACGATGAGTACACGCCCAGCATGCGCAAGCGGCTGGAAAAACTGGGCATCGAGTCGGAAAAACCATCCGACCTGAACGACGATGATAAGGAGCATATGTTCCGCCTGAACATAAACCCCGACACAGTCCAGTGGCGGCGGGTGGTGGACGTGAGTGACGCGGCTCTACGCAACATCATCGTCGGTATGGGCGGCGTCAATAACGGCCTGGTGCGCGAGACCGGGTACGATATTACCGTAGCCTCCGAGATCATGGCCGCGCTGGCGATGTGCAGCGGCCTGGCCGACCTGCGCGAGCGTATGGGCCGCATCATCATCGGCACGAGCAGGCCGGGAGGGTTGCGTTCCAAGGGCCGGATCGAACCGATCACGGCGGAGGACCTGAATGTGGCGGGCGCGATGACGGTTCTGCTTAAGGACGCGCTCATGCCGAACATGATGCAGACGTTGGCCGGCAGCCCGGCTTTCGTCCACTGCGGGCCGTTCGCCAACATCGCCCAGGGTAACAGTTCTGTCATCGCCGACAAGATCGCGCTCAAGTTGGCCGACTATGTAGTAACCGAGTCCGGCTTTGGCGCCGACTGCGGGATGGAAAAGTTCATGAACCTCAAGTGCCGCTATAGCGGGCTGGTCCCCGACTGCGTGGTGCTGGTCTGCACCGTCCGCGCGCTCAAGATGCACGGCGGCGGCCCCAAGGTCGTCGCCGGCAAGCCACTGGACAAGGCTTATACCAGCGAGAACCTGGAACTGCTGGAAAAGGGTCTGCCCAACCTGCTGCAACACATCGAGAACGCGATAAAGTTCGGCGTGCCGGTGGTGGTGGCGATCAACCGCTTCAAGTACGACACCGACGCCGAGATCGAACTGATCCGCCAGCGGGCCAAGGAGACGGGCGCCGAGGACGTAGTGATGCACAACGTCTGGGCCTATGGCGGCGAGGGTGGCGCGGACCTGGCTCGGGCAGTCGTCGCGGCCTGCGAGAAGCCGAACAACTTCCACTTCCTCTACGAGGACGACATGTCCATCAAGGAAAAGATCGAGATCATCGTCCGCGAGATTTACCGCGCCGATGGAGCGGATTACACGGACGAGGCGGAGGCGAAGATCAAACTTTTCACCGATATGGGGCTGGCGCACCTGCCGCTCTGCATGGCCAAGACGCACCTCTCGTTCACGCACGATCCGGCGATCAAGGGTACGCCGCGCGGGTGGCGGATGCCCATCACCGATGTGCGGGCCAGCGTCGGCGCAGGCTTCATCTTCCCGCTGTGCGGCACGATGAAGACCATGCCCGGCCTGCCCACTCGCCCGGTCTTTACGGACATTGATATTGATGTGGAGACGGGCAAGGTTTTGGGGTTGTCGTAGGTGTCAACGGGGCGGCGGTCGGGAGACCTTGCCCAACGGATAGAAACCGGGTTTTTCGGAAAAACCCGGTTTCTAAGGTGTGAACGGATGATAGGAGAGCAGGATTCACGGAACGAAAGGATAAAGAAAAATGGAGAAGGTGGTACTTGAAGTACCGACTCTCTGGGCCGATCATCATGTCCTTAAGGTACGGGACGTGTTGACTAACCTGGAGGGAGTGGGTGACGTGTACGCCAGTTCGGGCTGGAAGCAGGTGTTGGTCAATTACGATGCAGCCAAGACGGATCCTGCGACCATTGAGAAGACGCTGGCTGAAGCCGGCTACCCGGTGGGCGAAGGGGAACTCCCTGTGCTGGCCCTGCCCGGTACAAGGCTTCGAGACCCGCAGTGGGCGGTGCTGGGCTTGCGGATGACCGAGACCAACCAGACCGACCTCGATATGTCGGGCGAGTTCCGGCGGTATTAGCTAAGAAACCGGGTTTTTCGGAAAAAACCCGGTTTCTACTAGGGAGGTAAGATATGGCGAAAAAGAAAGCACGAACACCGGAGGAGGCCAGTTGGGATCGGGCCACGATTGCCCTTTTGGAGCACGCTTGTCAGATTGAGGCGGAGACTGTTTTCTCGCGGGCGGACGCTCTCGCCCCCTGCCCGATCGGGTCCCAGGGGCTGTGTTGCAAGAACTGCTCAATGGGCCCTTGCCGCCTGACAGGAAAAACTGAGCGCGGGGTCTGTGGGGCGACACGGGACACAGTGGCGGCCCGCAACTTTGCCCGCGCCGTGGCGGTGGGCGCATCGGCGCACTCGGACCACGGCCGCGACCTGGCCTACACGTTGCTGGAAGCAGCCGAGGGGCACGTAGCCTTAAGGCCACACGCGCCAGATTATGGCGTGCGCGACCCCTTCAAGTTGATGGAAGTGGCCGGATACCTGAATGTTGAGACGAAGGACGAAGAAGGCGAGCGGCGGCCCGTCAACGAGATTGCACGCGATGTGGCGCTGGCAGCGCTGAAAGAGTTTGGCAAGACTAAAGGCGAGGCTCTCAACCTGAAGCGCGCCCCGGCCAAGCGGCAGCAAATCTGGCACGACCTGGAGATCGCCCCTCGCGCCATAGACCGGGAGGTGGTGGAACTCTTGCACCGCACCCACGTCGGCAACGACCAGGACGCCGAGCACATCCTGGACCAGACGATGCGCTGCGCGCTGGGCGATGGATGGGGCGGCTCAATGCTGGCGACCGATCTCTCGGATATCCTCTTCGGCACACCCGCCCCGGTGCGCTCTGCGGCCAACCTGGGCGTGCTCAGCGAGGATATGGTCAACGTCATCATCCACGGCCACGAGCCGACGCTTTCAGAGATGATCGTGGCGGCGGCGATGGACCCCGAGTTGATCGAGTACGCCAGGAGCAAGGGGGCCAAGGGCATCCAACTGGCCGGCATCTGCTGCACAGCCAACGAGACGCTGATGCGCCAGGGCGTGCCCCTGGCAGGCAACCTCCTGCAGCAGGAACTGGCCATCCTCACCGGCGCGGTCGAGGCCATGGTGGTGGATATCCAGTGCATCTTCCAGGGGCTGGTGGACGTAGCGGAGCACTTCCACACCGAGATCATCACCACCTCGCCCAAGGCCAAGATCACGGGCGCGACCCACTTCGAGTTTGAGGAGGGCCGGGCGCTGGAGATCGCCAGGGAGATCATCCGGCGGGCGATTGACCTCTTCCCCGATCGCGGGGAGACCAATATCCCCGACATCAGCAGCCCGCTGGTGCCCGGTTTCTCCCACGAGTACATCGACTACGCGCTGGGCGGGTTCTACCGCGGCTCACTGCGCCCACTCAACGACGCCATCATGGCGGGGCGCATCCGGGGCGTGGTGGCCAACATCGGCTGCAACAACGCCCGCGTCTGCCACGACTCGCTCCACCAATACGTGGTGACCGAGTTCCTCAAGAACGACATCCTGGTGGTGGAGACCGGCTGTGCAGCCATCGCCAGCGCCAAGGAAGGGTTCATGACCCCCGAGGCGGCGCTAGAGTTCGCCGGCCCCGGCCTGCGCGAGGTCTGCGAGACGGTCGGCATCCCGCCGGTGCTCCACATGGGCTCCTGCGTGGACAACTCTCGTATCCTGACCCTCCTCGCGCAGGTGGCGACCGAGGGCGGCCTGGGCGAAGACATCT
>JADHWW010000144.1 GCA_016783285.1 Anaerolineae bacterium | reverse complement strand
AACGGAATTGCGTTTTTCGAGATTTCTATAGGACTCACCTCCTTTGCCGAATACCGGCGACCTCATAGCCCGGTTGCCCCCGGCTGCCGTTCAGTCCCCGAGGGCCTGGGAGCGATCGGATCAGTCTCGTCCGCCCAGATAGGTATTGCTGATTACTGCAACGATCAGGATCAGGCCAGCCACGGCCTGAAAGATTTGGACCGGGACGTGCATCAGCACCAGGCCTTGCTCCAGCATTTGCAGCAGCAGCATCCCGACGCACGCGCCCAAGATGGTACCATAGCCGCCGGTGAGGCGCACGCCACCAATGGCGCAGGCCGCGACTGCGATCAGTTCCATCCCCTTCCCGCGTAGAGGATCTACACTCAGGCGATGAGCAAATTGCATGACACTGGCGGTCCCCGCCAAGAGCCCGGTCAGCACAAAATTGATCACCTTAACTCGCTTGACCGCCACACCCTGTGCCAGCGCTGCTCCGGGATTCCCCCCCGTGGCGAACACCCAATTGCCGTAGCGCGTGCGCATCAACACCAAAGATATCACAATCGCAATCACGATGAACCAGAGGATAGAGACGCGGAAATTACTGGGGGGATCGGAGAGTTGGTTGATCGCATTGATCGGGCCGTTCAACACGTCGAACAGCGCCAGTTTTTCCTCTTTGTAACAGACCATCAGCCCACTGCCGAGCGCGCGCGCAATACCACGATAAGCCAGCATTGTTCCCAGCGTCGTCATAAACGAGGGGATGCCCGTGCCCGTGACGATCAAGCCGTTGATCAGGCCCAATACGGCGCTGGCCAGCAGGGCTAGAAGCATCGCCGGAATAGGCCCCACCCCGGCGTTGAGAGTCAAGACAAAGACGTAACTGGCGACGGCAAAGATTGAGCCGACCGACATGTCGAACTCACCCGAGATCATGAGCATGGCCACGCCGACGGTCACGATACCCGTGATACTGGCAAAGGTCAGGATATTGGCGATGGAAAATGAGGTCAGGAAATGGTCTGCCGCAACTGCAAAAAAGAGAAATACTGCCAGGAAACTAATCAAGGCCACAACCTCCGAGAACTCGGCCAGTCTGTAGCGGAACCGCGTTAGTGTGGCAGTTAGTGATTGCATAGATACCCCTCTCAAATTAGAAATTAGAAATTAGAGATTAGAAATTAGAAATTAGAAATTAGAAGTGAGAAGTGGCTAGCGATGGGACTGTTTACGATTTTTGATGGCGGTGACGAGTAGGGCGATGATTTCGCTGCACAGGTCCATTCGGTGTTGGATAACTTGCTCGGTCAGGAGATGGCGCGATTTGTAATGCCAACTGCGAGTTTCCCGGGCGGAACCCAGGGCATAGCGCAGAAACTGTACGTACTCTTTCCGGTCAATACCGCGTCCAAAGCCCTCGTCAATGTTGGCGCTGACCGAGCCAGCACTACGAACGAGTTGCCTGGCAACCTCCCGCCCTCGTGTATCCCGTAACAGTTTCTCGCTGTCCTCCCACACCAGATCAAACAAGAGCAACGCCTTGGGATACGCCACAAACTTCCAGATAGGATCCTTCTTCAAACTCTCCGGCACCCGCGCCAGCCACTCCTCATACTTCATCACTCATTTCCCTCTCTCACTTCTAATTTCTAATTTCTAATTTCTAATTTCTAATTTCTAATTTCTAATTTCTCATTTTACGTCGTTTCACGCACGACCAATTCTCCCTTTACCACGACGTCGGAAAAGGGCGTGATCGAATCGCCGGCAGTCATCAACGCCAGAGCCATGTCCATGGCCTGTCGCCCCATGTCGCGTTGAGGTTGGGCTATGGTCGTCAGAGGGGGATAGGTGTGCGCGGCCAAAGGAACGTCGTCGAAGCCAACCACCGCCAGGTGCTCTGGCACCGAGATGCCCGCCTTCCAGGCCGCAGAGATCAGCCCGATGGCCGTCACATCGTTGTAGCAAAAGACGGCGGTGACCGGTTCGGCCAGGTCCGCCAGCGTGCGCAGCGCCCACCCGCCGCCGTCGAGACGGCCATTGCCGGGCACGACCAGGGCCGGGTCGAAGGCGATGTCCGCTTCGTCCAGAGCCTGGCGGTAGCCGGCTAACCGCTCTGCGTCGTCGCTGCGATTCGCCGGGCCGGAGACGTAAGCAATGCGGCGGTGGCCTCGTTCAATGAGGTGTCTGGTCGCCAGGTAGCCGCCGTGCTGGTTGTCTACGCTCACCGAGAACGTGTAGCGGCCGCTCTGTCTGTTATGGTTGTTGACCAGCACCACCGGCACGCCGATGCGCTCCAGGTGCTCCAGGTAGAGCGCCCCGACACGAGAGGATGTGACGATGACACTGTCCACCCGCTTAGCGCGGAGCATTTCCACGGCGGCCAGTTCACGCTTGGGCTGGGAGGCGGAACTAGCCAGGATGACGGAGTAGTCGTTTTCGTGGGCCGCGTCCTCGATGCCCTGCACCACCTCGGCGACGAACGGGTCGGTGATGGTGGTCACGACGATGCCCACGGTGTGGGTCGTCTGCGTCACCAGGCTGCGAGCGATGGCGTCGGGGGAATAGCCCATCTCCTGGGCCAGACGTTGGATGCGGGCTTTGGTCTCGGCTTTTACGAGGGGACTATCGCTCAGAGCGCGGGAGACGGTTGAATGGGAAACGCCGGCCGCTTTGGCGATGTCCTTGATCGAGACGCGCATAGGGGGCTCCTGCTTGCACACGTATGCACAGCCTGCTCAGAAAAAAGGGATCTCGAGGTAATGCGCCGGATTGCTTGCGATGGGTTTGCAAACGTGTGCAAAGAGATTGTAACACGCTTGGCGGCCCTTGTCAAGTAGACTTTTGTGCGATGTTACAAGCCTGGAGAGATTTCGTCAAGTTTAACGGGGTGGTTCTCCTCGTAGGACTTGATAGCCGCGTAGCCCATCACGACCGGGATGCGCCCGTCAATCCCCGTCACCGGCGGCGTCTTATCTTGCTGGACACATTCGATGAACGCTTCCATCTCGGCGACGTAGGAATCCACGTAGCGCTCGATGAAAAAGTGGAGCGGCAACGGCCCGTGGACACCCTGCCCGTCGCTGACTACCGCCGAGTCGGGGGTGTTGTTGGAGACGGCCACCATGCCACCACTGCCGAAAACCTCGACGCGCTGGTCGTAGCCGTAGACCGCCCGGCGGCTGTTGTCAATCGTGCCGATGACGCCGTTCTTAAAGCGCAGCGTGATGACCGCCGTGTCCACGTCGCCGGCCGCGCCGATGGCCGGGTCCACCATCACGCCGGCGGCGGCGTAGACCTCCTCCACCTCGCTGCCGATGAGGTAGCGGGCCATGTCAAAGTCGTGGATGGTCATATCGAGAAAGATGCCGCCGGAGACCTCGATGTATTCGATGGGCGGCGGCGCGGGATCGCGGCTGGTGATGCGCAGGATGTGAGGTTCTCCGATCTCGCCCGCCGCCACCAGTTCCCGCACGCGCCGAAAGTTGGGGTCGAAGCGGCGGTTGAAGCCGATCTGCAACTTGACGCCTGCTTTGTCCACCGCCGCCAGCGCCCGATCAATCTCGCCCAAATCGTGGGCGATGGGTTTTTCGCAAAAGATGTGTTTACCGGCCCTGGCCGCCTCCTCAATCATAAGGGCGTGGGTGTCGGTGCTGGAACTTATGACGACGGCCTCGATGTCGGGGTTCTCCATAATCGCCCGATGATCCTGGGTGGCCATGGGGACGCCAAAGTCGGCGGCGCATTTCTGGGCCGCTTCCAGGATGATGTCGGATATGGCCAGCAGGTTGGCCTGGGGGATGCGGAAGGCCAGGTGCTCGGCGTGGAGCCGCCCGATGCGCCCCGCGCCGATGAGTCCAACGTTGACTTTAGAAGACATATCCTCTCTCCCTTTGCTGATTTGCCGATTTGCTGATTTAGACCCAAATCTCCATACCATCATAAGCCACCGTGACACCGTCCAGCCCCTCGGCCCACTCTTCCAGTTCGTCGTGGGGGCGGTTATGGTGGTTGAGATGCATCAAGACCAAACGGTTGGCTCCCACCCGCTCTTTCAACTCGACCGCTTCGGTTGAGGTGATGTGATCTTCGTGTGGTGGAGAAAAGCGCGGGGTGTTGACGATCAACAGGTCTGCCTCCTTCATCAAACGGTAGGCATAATTGCTGAAGCGGTTGCTGGTATCGGAGGTATAGACGGTTTTGTGACCGCCCTCATAGATGGCCAGACCGAAGCAGGGAACCGGGTGGATGACGGCGAAGGGGGTGAAGAAGAAACCATCGAAGCGCACGGCCATCCCTGGGTGGAAAGGGCAGTGAAAAGCAATGTCTGGCAGTTTGTCGCCCCAATTTTCCCGGCGCAGAGACTCGTACACTCCCGGTTCGACGAGGAGGTCCAGGTCTCCTTTCCAATAAAGGAACTCCTCTAACCCTCCGGTGTGATCGTGATGGGCATGGGTGAGAAAGATACCATCTATCCGAGAGATCTGATTCTGGGTTAGCAACTCTCTGATCTCCGGTGGAGTATCAAGCAATAACTCGTAACCGGGGAGGGAGAAGAGAACGGAGGTTCTCGCCCGCACTAACTTTCCTCCTTCTCTCCTGGCCCTGGTGCAATGGGGACAATCGCAGCCGATAGCCGGGATACCCTCTGCTGAGCCACTACCCAGGAACTTGATCTTCAAGGTCATACCTCTAGCCCCATGCCGTCGTAGGCCACGGTCACCCCGCTGAACTGGCGGACGAATTCTTCTAACTCATCGTGAGGCTTATTCTCGTGGCTGATGTAAGTCAAGACCATCTGTCTGGCCCCTACTTGCTCTTTGAGTTCAATGGCCTCAAGGACGTTGATGTGGTTCTCGAGGACCGTGTCGAAGGTAGGGGTATTGACGATCAGCAGGTCACAGTTCTGCATAACCCGCCGGGCATAGTTGGTCAGGCGGGCGGGGGTGTCCGAGGTGTAGACGACTCGCGTCTCGCCTTCCTTCACCGAGATGCCAAAGATAGGTCGCTGGCGGCGGGCGGCGAAAGGGATGATAGAGAAGCCATCGAAGTAAAGGGAAGTCCCCGAGTAGTAGGGGATGTGGAACATAACAGCGTCGAGCATCTCTGTCCAGTGCTCCCGCTTGATGGTCTCGAAGAGGGTATCTTCGGCCAGGAAATCCAACTGTCCTGGCCACCACTCGAATTCCTTGATGCCGCCGATGTGGTCGTAGCGAGACCGGGTAGCCAGAATGCCATCCAATTTGGTGATCTGATACTTGTTGATCAGGCTTCTGATGTCGGGGGCGCAGTCAATCAACAATTCGTAGCCGGGCAGGGAGATTAGAATGGCATTTCGCTCGCGGGCTAACTTCCCGCCCTCGTTTCTGGCTCTGGTGCAATGGGCGCAATCGCAGCCGATGGCCGGGATGCCCTCCGCCGCGCCTGTGCCCAGGAAGTGTATCTTCACGGTCAGACCTCCAATGTCAGGCCATCGTAGGCCACTGTTATGCCATGAGAAGCGGTTTTCTCCACCAACTCTGCGTGCAAGAGATTGTTGTGGTTGATGTGAGTGATGACCACCTGTTGGATAGAATAGTCCTGCACCAGGGAGATGAGTTCCTGAACGCCGATGTGACTGCGGTGCGGCCCAAAGGTGGGGGTGTGAAAAATGGCCACATCGGCCCTTTCCATCAGATGACGGTGGAGATCGCCCAACTCGGGGCCGGAGTCACTGAAGTGAAGTACCCGCACCTTTGCTTCCTCGAAAGTAAAGCCGTAACAGGGGACGTGGTGCACGACTTTGAAAGGCATCACGCTCAGGTCGCCGAAATGCAGCCGCGTGTGAGGGTAGAAGCCGGAAAGGAGCGCCCGTTCTTCCAGGCGCGGGGTCAGCCGGAGTTTGGGTAGTACGTCGTAACCGGCAAAGATGGGCAACACCCGGTTCCAGTACTCGAACGCGATCAGCCCGCCGATGTGGTCAAAGTGTTCGTGGCTCAGGAGAATGGCCGACAGGTCAAAAATCTCGGCCTGGTTCAGCAGCGTGCTGATCTCTGGCGGTGTATCGAGCAGGATGCGATGTCCGGCTGCCTCGATCAATACAGAGGCCCGTTGCCGGACGTTGGGGCCTCCTTCTTTTCGGGCCACCTGGCAGCGCTGACAGGCACAGCCAAAACTGGGGATGCCCTCGGCTGCTCCGGTGCCCAGGAATCGGATCTTCATTGTATCCTACCTTTAAGCGTTCAGCCCCAGTGCGATCACGCCGGTTGAGCGATGCCCTGAGCTTGTCGAAGGGTAGACCGCAGGTCGTATCGAAACCAAGTGATCGCACGGGTGGGCGGCCAAACGTGGTTTCGACAGGCTCAACCCAGGGGTTTCGATACGCCCCTTCGGGGCTACTCAACCGACGTTTGGCCTATCCCCTGAACGCTTACTCCTACCTTTCACGTGCCCCGAACAACAAGTCCGCTTCAGGCCGGCGCGGCGGCCGGCGATAGAGGATGCGGCGCAGGCTATTATACAACTGACCGATAGATCCGCAAGCGATCTGCTGGCCATAGCGGATACCTGCCTCCGGGTGCTCTGGGCCGGCGGCCAGCAGGCTAGTGCCCACCTCGCCGCGTGAAGGACCTCCGTGGGTGGTGATGACCCACGGCTTGTCCCAGAAGAAGGCGTATTTGTCAACCACGATCATGACGTCCCCACAACAGGGAGCCTGCAAGAGTTCCAGCCATTGCAGGGGGTAGGGGAAAGGCTTGTCGTGTGTTCTTTCCAACATCTCCTGGGCTGAGACCACCCGGCCCTCGATCTCGTCCAGGCCCAGCGGGTCCTTCCCCCAGGCCAACTGGTACGCGCCCCCCCTCAGTCCCCCCCAACCTTGAGGGAGAAGAGCCCCTCCGTCCGCTGTAGAGAGCGTGGCCTCGCCCTCGGCAGACAGGATGGCGATGCCCCCCTCCTCCCGATTGCAGACCACAAAGGCCGTCTCTGGTTGGTCGGCGATGGTCGCCAGGATGTCCTGCCCGTGGTAGTCCCTCAACTGCCGGTAGGCCGTCCTGCGCCAGGCCGTTTTGTCGCGGTGTCCTGAGCTTGTCGAAGGGTCGGGGTTTCTAACGTACAGGTACAGCGAGCCCCGGCCATTGGAGACGACGGCTGCGTTTGCCGCCCTCACCCCTCCCCCCGGCCCCCTCCCCTCTCCCGAAGCCAGTAGAGGGGAGGGGGGGGATGCCTCACCGGCAAAGATCAGCCCCTCAATGCCGGCAAGAAACTCCTCGGGCTTGAGGTGACCCTGGACGGGCCTGGGGCCGTGGTCGGAGAACATGATGAACGTGAAGTCTTTCGCCTGCGCAGCGAGCCCCTCAATCAAAGCCGGGAACTCCTCATCCAGCCTCTTCATAAACGCCGCCTGACCGGCCAACCCCTCGTCGTGCACAATGCTGTCGCCGGAGATGTTCAGGAGATACAGGTCGGCCTCGTAGTCTTGCATAGCCCGCAAGAGAGCCTGGATTCTCAAGGGGATGATGTCATACGAGGCGGTGGCCTCCAACCGTATCGCCTCATCGTCCTCCAACGAGATCACGCCCCCCCTCTTTCCCCCCCATTGGGGGGGATGAAGGGGGGTCTGCCCCAGTTTCCAGCCGATCTGGCAGACGGTGAAGCCCAGGTTGGGGATGAGCCGCTCGGCCAGCGCCGGCCCCACGAAATCCGCCAGTCGGGGCGCTCCCTCGACCGGGGTGATTATCCCAGTTTCCTTGTCGAAATCCGTCTGCTTCAGGTTAAAGTATTGCCCGCTGGCCCGGTCGAACGTCACCTCGCCCAGCACCGGCAGTTGATTGAGGCCGCAGCCCGCCTTGACCACCACCTCGGCCGACTCGGTCACGGAGGGCATCGGGCTGAGCAGGTGGCGGACAGCAGTGCCGCCCTCGAAGGCAGTGGCGATGTTGGTCAACCCCAACTCACCGATGAGCGGGTGGAAGACGCCCAGGTTGTCGAGCCATAGGATGATTAGGGGGCTTTCTCTTTTCACAAGTCCTCCACCTCTCGGCTCAGCACCTGGGCCAGAAGCGCCCGCGTATTCGCCAGCGCCAGGCCAAGGTGTTCCCAGTAACGCGGCTTGATCTCTAGGATCAGGTCACCCTCGTAGTCCGGCAGACAGGCCAGCGTCTCAGCCAGGGGGATGTTGCCCCACCCAGGCGGCAGATGGAGATCAGCTTCGCCGTAGGGCAGACGGTCGCTCTCGGCTTCAAAACCCACGTCCAATGTGCCAAAGTTATCGCTCACGTGCAAATGGCGCACCCACGGGGCGGCCTCGGCCACCGCATCCAGATAATCAAAGCCCAAGGTGTTGGCAGCGATGAACAGGTGACCAACGTCCAACGTTAACCCCACGTATGGCTGATTGACGGCCTCCAGTTGCTGCACGATGGGCGGGATGCGCAGCCGGGCGTGATGCGCCGGCAGCGCACTAGCAGGCACGCTATACCGGGCCAGGAGGGCGTATTCCCACAGGTGGGGGTCACCGTTCTCCACAGCGATTGTCACACCCAGATGCGCTGCCATAGGAGCCAACTCTTTCAGCGCCGCTACCTCGCGCTCAGCACCCGCTTCCAGAGCAGCCGCGTTCAGCACTGGCGCGATGCCGGCCCGCACACCATCCAGCGCCTGAAGGCCGCTGTGGTAGACCAGCATGGGTGCTCCGATGGCTGCACAGAACTCTAGGCAGGCAGCGAAAATAGCGCGCTCCTTGCCGTGGTCAGTGCTGTAAGCCAGGTTCAACCGGTTCGGCGCGTGGGCGGTGTAGCGCAGTCTGAAGCGCGCAAGCGTCTCTTTGATGCGCTCCACCTGCAATCGGTGCAGGCAGCCGTTAACGACGACGCTCGTCCCTGGGACCGAGATTTCGGCCACCTCGAACCCCAGAGCCTCGAAGCAGGCCAGATCGTCAGCGAGTTGTGCCAGGCGACCATCAATGCGCCCGCCGCTGGCGGCGATTCCGATGCCATGTATGTTCATAGAGGGCTATCCATCTACCTGCCTATCTCCCACTGACCGCACCCGCCGGCTTCGCACACAGGCTCACGCTCCTCCGGCGGGCTCTCGCACGAGCAAAGCGATGAGGAGCAGCGCGGCTATGGCCCCCACCAGGTTGGCCAGTATGGGCCCGCGGAACCCCACCCTCTCGTAGAGCAATCCGCCGATGTAAGGAGCGGGGGACCTGATCAACATGGTGAGAGCGGAGAGCCTGCCCCGCGCTTCGGCGCGCTCCTCCGCCGGGACACTACCCATGAGTAGGGTGAGCGTAGCCGGAGTCCAGATAGGGGGAATAGGACCATAAAGGAGATACAAAAGGACGAAGGCTTTGAAACTGGTGAAGGCCAACCACCCAGCGATGACGACGATGTCTATGAGCTTGGAGATGATGATAAGACGCTTACATCCGTACCTGTCAATGAGCCGGCCCACGGGCAATTGCACGAGGGCCCAGGAGGTGAAGAAGGCACTGGACATAATCCCCAATTGGGAGGTCGTAAAATGATAGGTCTTGCTCAGAAGCCCGAAGAGGATGGCAGATCCCAGGCCCCCCACGAAGGCATCGGCCACCATGGCCGCGTAGAAGCCCCGCAGCTCCCTCGGAGGGATAATGAGCCTGGTCCAACTCCTCCTCAACTTCCCCGGACGGAGCGGGCCGCGTCCCCGGCTGAAGGTCTCTCTCAGGAAGGAGATGACCAGCAGCAAGGCCAGAACCTCGCCGGCGATACAGAGCAGGAATACCGCCGCGTAACCGCGCCTCTCGGCGACGAAGCCCCCCAGAGTAGAAGCCAGGATGCCCGATACAGCGACGAAGAACATAATCACGCTGTAAGCCATCCCCCTCTGGTCGTTTCTCACAGATTCAGCGGTCATCGCATCCTTGGCTGGGATGGAGATGGTCGCCAGTCCAATGAGGATCGTCCCCGGGATCAGGAGTCGCCAGTCGCCAATCACCGCTGCCAGGACGTAGCAGGAGAAACCCAGCGCAGCCACCAGGCTGGCAAGGGCCATGAGAGGCTTTCTCCCCACGCGATCCGAGAGCCGGCCTCCCAGCGGCTGGATGAGGCCGGTCGCCAGCCCCATCCTACCTCCCAGGCCTTCCAGCAAGCCCAGAGCAGGCATTGACGCCCCCAGGCTCAGGGCGAAGGGTTGCCAGACGGCCATGACCGTGCTCAAGCGTATGCCTCCCAGGAAGGTGATAGCCGCCAAGATACATACGTTTCCTCTGAGTGCCAGAAACCCCAGATGCTTTTTGAGCCAATCTCTCATCCACCGGTTCTTTGACATGCCCTTAGCGCAATCCGTGTACGGCCGACTCACTCACCCATCAGACCCAGATCGGCCAGATAAAGATTATAGACGTACTCCAGGGAGAAATCGCCGTCGAAGTGGGCGTGGAAAGCCAGCGCTCTGGCCGGGTCGAGGAACCAATCGCCCCGCGAAAGTGTGCCTCCCGTCGCCTGACCGTATCCCCACGGCGCATTCGCCTTGTCCGGGCCGAAATCCTCCCCATCGATGGACTTCGGTAGTACCCGCCCTTGATAGTCAAAAGGACCATCGAACGTCCTCCCATCGCCGACGTCCTCCCGGCGCGGCCACAACGTAGTGTATATGGGAACCAACTCATACGAGACGCTCTCGTCTTTCGTGCTCTCTGGCACCTCGGCCTGCTCCCCTACCCTGTACGTCACCACGCCTCCGAAGTAAGGCTGCATGAGAGAACTTCCCGTGCTATGCCCATAAATGCCGTGGCCCAAGGCTTCCACATAGACCACAGGGTGACCCTGCTCCTGCTCGGCCGCTCCCGTAACGTCGAGAAAGTTGCCGGTTACTGAGTCGTCGAAGGTGTACAGGTATATGGAATCGTGGGCCAGCGTTTCGAGCGCCTTCGGCCGGCCAAAGGGCGTGCCGTCCTTCTCCACCGTCAATTGGATTGACTCCAGATCGTTCTCGTGGCACCCGCCGCTCTCGCAATGTCCGTCGGCAAGCCACTCGTAGGTGTAGTCCCTGGGGTGAAACAGGGAGTAGAAGAGGAACCAGTGGGTCTCCGACTCGACGACCGAGTAATAGACGCAGGCCGATAGGTCGCCCGTGGGCTGGTTCTCCCAATTGTTGTTGCCGACCCAGTCGCCGTCAAAGTCCACGGCGGTGATAAAGTCTTGGGTCGAGGCGGCGCCCTGGCGGATGACTGGCGCGTAGTGGCGGGCCAGCTCTTCGTAGGAAGGCGGCCGGGCGGGGAGCGTCGCCGTCGGCGTGGGGGAGGCACAACTGGTAAGCGCCAGCGTCACCAGAATCGCCCATCTCAAGGTTGTGACGACAATCGAATATCTGAGCGGCGACATAAGACTCCTTTCACTCTATCAGCAGGTCACGTGGAACAGTCCGATGACCTTGCCCTGGGCCTCGTTCCACAAGCGCATGGCGTCGGGCGTGGCTGCCAGTTCCGTCCGGCAGTCGTGCTTTTGCAAGTATGCCTGGGCCTCTTCCGCAAGGCGCACCAAGTCATATTGTCCCGCCCCAATAATGAGCAGTTCTGCCCCCTCTTCGTACACGTACCTGGCTTCGTCCAACGAAATAGTGTGAGAGGTGCCGTAGATCCTCTTGGACAGTTTCTTCTTGCGCTTCTTGACCGAGCCATCCAATCTCAGGATGACGTCGTTTTTGATTTTCCGGCCGCCAATGGTGATTGAGCCAAAGGTCGTGGCCTCGATTTTTGGTTTCATCCTCTTACCATATCCTATCTGCCCGCCAGCACCGCCGCCACGTCGGCCAGCGTGCCGCGCCAGGGACCGGGTTGCTCCTGCTTCAGCGTGGTGACCGCCGCCGCAAAGCGGCAAGCCTCCTCGGCGGATGCACTCAGACGTTTGCCCACGTAGGTGGCGAAGCAGGTATCGCCTCGGCCTGTGCGCCCGGTCAGCGAGCGGGGCGTGAAGGGCGCTTCGTAGATCTGCCCGCCGGCGTAGACGGTGAGACCTGACGACTGAGTAACGACGACTTCGCGGGGGCCGTAGGTGGCCAGTTGGCGGGCGGCGACCCGCAGATCGGTCTGGCCGGTGAGCAGTTCCGCCTCGGCTCGGTCTACCTTGAGGTAAGTCACGTGCGCCAACCCCTCGGCCATGTCGGGCCACTGGCGAAAGACCAGATGACCGTCCTTGCGTACCCGGACAAAGCCTTGCACGTCCAACCCCACCGGCCCGCGGGCCGCCAGCGATTTGAGCAGGGACAAGTCCACTTCGCCGGCGATGATGGGCGTGATCAAGTACACTTGGGCCGATAGGTCGGGCACTTTTTCTTGCTGGAAGGGGCCAGCAAATGCCATCAGTTTGCAGGTGCGACGTTCCATATCGGCCGAGTTGTAGATATTCTCGATGCCAGAGGTCGCAGGCGCGGAGGCTGCGAAAACCTGCACGCCTTCGCGCTTCAGTTCGTCCAGCCGCGGAAAGTCGTCTGGGTGCAGACGAGTGACGATGGCCACGCGGAGGCCAATGCGCCGCAGGGCGACACTGCCGTAGTAGATCGCGCCGCCGGATGCCGTTTCGCTGGCGCCATCCACCACCAATCTGTCTTTGGCAAAGTGGCCGATCATCATGATGTCAACGTCAGGTGATAAGGTCATAGACTTTTCTTTTTTCTGTTCTTCCAGGATAACTGCCAGCACGTGGCGTCCTCTAATCTGAAGAAACCAGGTTTTGCGGAAAAAACCTGGTTTCTGTCTCGTACAGTGCCAGGATGTTCTCTGTGGGCGTTTCTGGCATGACGTTGTTGGTGGGGGCCAGGATGAACCCACCTCCTTGCCCCATCACCCGGCACAGCCGCGTGGCCTCGGCGCGCACCTGGTCGGGTGTGCCCTGCGACAGGACGGTCTGAATGTCCATTGCGCCGTGGAAGCAAAGCGCCGCGCCGAAATCCCGCTTCAGCCCGGCCGGCTCCATGCCCTTGGCCGATACCTGGATGGGGTTGAGGATGTCCACGCCCATCTCGATGAAATCGGGGATCAGGCGGTGGACGGCGCCGCAGGTGTGGTACATCACCCGCTGCCCGTGCGACTTGGCCTGGGCGATGAAGCGCTCCAGGCTGGGCCTGACGAACTTGCGGAACATCCTGGGGCTGATCATCAGTCCATCCTGCACGCCAACGTCGTCGGCGATGAAATAGATATCAGTCAGGTCGCCCACGGCCTCAAGGATGCGCCGGTCCAGTTCCAGGTAGAACCGCTCCACCTGGGCGATGATGGCCTGGGCCAGGTCGGGGTTCAGCGCCAGGTCCATCATGAACTTTTCCATGCCGCGCAAAAACATCGCCAGGCGCAGCACGCAGGTGGCATTGGGGCCGGGGTCGCGGATGACGAGGGCGTACTCGCTCAACGCTTCGCAGGTGGGGCGCAGACCCTCGTAGTCAAACCAGTCAGGGTCGGGCCACGGGCGGGCCTCGACGTCGGCGATGGTTTGAGCATCCGCCAGCGGCGGTTCAGCAACCTCCTCAAAAGGGCCAAGCATACGCTTGCGGATGCCCCACCAGTCCCTCCAACTGCCATCGTCGAAGGTCGGCTGCCGTGGCCCGACGTACTCTGGCCAGACGGAGCGCAAGTCAGCGCCCAGCGCCTGCCAGACGGCCTCGTCGTTACCCCCTCCCCGGCCCTCCCCCTGCGAGGGGGAGGGAGCAGATTCCGACTCCACGCCAAAGTGCTCGTGGAGACGGTCCGTAACGGGTGGCAGCGCCCACAGGTCTACCGGCACGCGATCCGGTTCAGCGTGGTTGATGGCCGCCAGCACTCGCTCTTTGCTGTTCATAGGTAGATTGGTAAACTGGTAGGTTGGTAGATTGGTAAATTGGTGGCGGGATGCCGCTTCCCAATTTACCAACTCCCAATCTACCAATCTACCGCTTTAGTCCGCCCAAAGCAGCGACATCTCCGTCTGCGGATCGAAGAACTGCGCTTTGTTCATGTTGAAGGCCAACCGGACGTGCTCGCCGATGCGCGTGCGCAGTTTCGGGTCGGCCAGGACGCGCACCGTCGCCCCGCCGAAGCGGCAGTCCAGCAGGTCGTCGCGGCCCAGTGGCTCGACGACGTAGATCTCGGCCTCCACGTCTCCGTCTTCCTGCAGCGTCACGTCCTCGGGGCGCATGCCCAGCATAATGCTGCCTTTGCCAGCCGCTTTCTCGCCCCGCTCGGCCGGCACCACCACGTCGAAGGCTTCGCGACGGGCGTGATAGTCGCCGTTTTCACGGACAACCTCCACGTCCACAAAGTTCATGGGCGGGTTGCCGATGAAACTGGCGACGAAAAATGTCTCTGGCCGGTCGTACAGGTCGTCCGGTGTGGCACATGCTTGCAGAAGCCCCTCGTTCATCACCGCGATGCGGTCGGCCATGGTCATCGCCTCCACCTGGTCGTGGGTGACGTAGATGGAGGTGATGCCCAGGTCTATCTGGAGGCGCTTGATCTCGCCGCGCATGCTCAGCCGCAGGCGGGCGTCCAGGTTGGAGAGCGGCTCGTCGAAGAGCAGCATGTCGGGCTCCTTGACCAGCGCCCGTCCCAGCGCGACGCGCTGTTGCTGGCCGCCCGACAGTTGGGCCGGCTTGCGGTCCATCAGGTGGCCGATGCCCATCATGTCGGCTACCCGCTGCGCCCGCCGCGCCATCTCCTCCTTCGGCGTTTTCTTGAGCCTCAGAGGAAAGGTGAGATTGTCGAAGACGGTCATGTGCGGGTAAAGAGCATAACTCTGGAACACCATGCCGATGTTGCGGTCTTTGGGTGCCAGATGGTTGACCACGTTGCCGTCGAACTTGACGAAGCCGGCCGTGGGCTTATAGATGCCGGCGATCATCAACAGCGTGGTCGTCTTCCCGCAGCCGGAAGGCCCCAGCAGGGCCACGAATTCGGCGTCGCCGATGCCGAGGTCAATGTTGTCAGCGGCTATGACCTTCCCAAAATGCTTAGTCAAACGTTCAAGTGTAACTTTCATGTCACCTCCAATTCACAATGCGCAATGCGCAACGCACAATTGAGAATTGTGCATCCACTATGCCCCTCCCTTCGCTCCCCCGGCGTAGATGTTCAACAGGTACTCCTGGGTGAAGATGAAAAAGAACATCACCGGGATGAGCTGAAACAGTCCAACGGCTGTCACCATGTTCCAGTTAGTCATCACCGTGTCGCCCTGGAAGTTTTGCAGGTAGACTGACAGGACGGCCGTTGACCCGGCGCGCCCGATGGTGAAGGTGAACGGGATCAGGTAGGCGTTCCAGCCGGAGAGAAAGGCAAAGATGGCCAGCGCAGCCAGGCCCGGCTTGATCGTGGGTATGATAATCTGCCACCAGACGCGGAAGCGGGATGCGCCGTCAATCAGGGCCGCTCGTTCCATGTCCCAGGAGACGTTGTCGAAGAAGCCTTTCATCAGCCAGACGCCAAACGGCAACTGGAAGGCAATCATAACCAGGGCCACCCCCACCATGGTGTTGAACAGATGCAGGAAGCGCAGCACGAAGTAGATGGGGATCAGCAGGGTCACACTGGGAAAAGAGTGGACGATCAGCGTCAGGGAGAGGAATGATCTGCGGCCCACAAACTTTAGCCGCGACAGGGGATAACCGGCCAGGGACGAGATCAGGACGACGAAGACGGCCATAGCCGTAGCGACCATGAAGGTATTGAGCGTCACACGCCAGATACTGGGGTAATTGAGGCCAAAGGGCGGCTTCCACAGAAAGCTCCAGTTACTCAGGGTCCAGCCCATCGAACGCAGTCCCTCTGTCTTCGTCGAGAAGGGACTGATAAGCAGCCATAGATAGCCCACGGTTATAGGGATGATGCTGATGATCAGGAGAACGTAGGGGACCGCTTTGCCAACTCGTCGTTTCCAGGTCATAGTACTCCTCCTTGCCAAATTGTAATCTGCTACAGCATGTCAATCTTTGGTTCCTGCACCAACTCGCCAAACTTGAACACGCGCATGTACACGACAGCCATCACCACGCCGATGATCACCAGGATCACCCCCCAGGCCGAGCCGTAGCCCCACTGAGTATTGCCAAAGTAGTTGGACAGGGCGCGGTGGTAAGCGTGCAAGGCCCAGACTTCGGTCTGGTACAGTCGGGGGCCACCGTCGGTGAGGAGCAGGATCTGCTGAAAGGAGGTCAAGAGCGACAGGGTCTGGTAGGTGGTGACGAAGAGCAAGGGCCATTTGATCATCGGGACAGTAACGTGGCGGATAGTCTGCCAGGTCGAGGCCCCGTCCACCTTGGCGGCCATCATATAATCCTTGGGGATGGCCTCGATGGCCGAGGAGAAGATGATCATGCCGAAGGAAGCGCCGATGAAACCATTGACCAGCACGACGAACAGCCAGGGGTAGGTGTTGATCAGGAGTTCTCCCTCCCCGATGCCCAGGGGGACGAGGAGGTGATGGTTTATAAGCCCCATAGGCTGAGGCCCGGCCATGGCCCTCCACATGATGATATAGATGACCACGGGTGTGAGGCGCGGCAGAAGCCATAGCACTCGAAAGAAGAAACCAACTCGCCGCTCGACGTTGGTCGTCAGCAGCGCGATCACCAGCCCCATCCCCACGTTGA
>JADHWW010000042.1 GCA_016783285.1 Anaerolineae bacterium | reverse complement strand
AAGCGCGATGCCGCGCACCTCACGACGCACGCCGTCCGACTCCAACTTGTGCACCTGCAGCCGGTAGTCGGTGTGGCGGTCGCCCACGTCGGGATAGCCGACGACGGTGCCCTCGACGGTGACCCAGGCCGGCTCGTCGTCGCTGCCGTTGTGGAAGGCCAGGTCGTCAGGCGTGAAGCAAGGTTCGAAGGGGCGGCTTTGGTAGCGCCAGGCGCCGAGGAGGGCGAAGAGGAGCAGGAGCACTGCCAGCCGTGCCCGTGGGCGACGGCGGACGAGGACCGCCGTGATCAGGGGGATGAACAGCAGCACAGCCCAGGTCCAGGAAGGTGGGAAGGCGCAGCCCATGACGCCCTGGGCCCATAGGACACGGGTCAGGAAGATGCCCAGCAGCCAGGCGGCGGTGAGGTAGATGAGCAGCATGATGATTGGACGGCTTCAGGAAGCGGTGACGATGGTGTAGTCAATTGTATCACATCGTGCACAGTACGGCAAAGCCAGATGTCCCAGCCAAGTGTTTCTTAGCAGAATTGCTGCCATAGCAACCCCTGGTTTGACAGCTCCTGCGACCTGTGCTATATTGTCTGCAAGGGTTTTCAGTCAATCTCTTGCAGCATACCGTCTGCTGGCAAACCCTTGCTTCACTGCGGTCGCTGGAGGTTTTGCCGTTGCCGCAGTCCCCAGAGTGTACGCACGGTCAGCCTAATGCGTGGAGTGACCGGCATTGTTTCCAACCATCAGTGGAACTCACAAGGCATCTGTTACTCACTTGCTGTGAGCAGGTCTGTCTTTCACCGTAAACATGGGGCAAGCCACATTGGGCAATAGGCGTATCACCATTCGCGACGTCGCAGAACAGGCAGGGGTGTCTCAGAGCACGGTCTCCCGCGTCCTGTCCGGCACCAGTACGCAGATCCCCATTAGCGAAAAGACACGCACGCGAGTAAAAGAAGTGGCTGCTACGTTGGGCTACCGGCCTCATCCTGGCGCCCGATCCCTCAGCGGCAAGGGCACGGGTCTCCTCGGGGTCATCGTGCGTGAGCTGGACGATCCCTTCTTCGCTAAGCTCACCGAGGTGGTCAGCCATGTGGCCAAGGAGAAGGGCTACGACGTCGTCCTGGGCAATGCCAAGCGGGATCCCGAGAACGCGCTGGCGCTCAGGGATAGGTTGCTTGACCTGCGGTATTGTGACGGCCTGCTGATGTGCGGTGATTTGCGAGAGTCGTCGGATGACCACACGTTCCTGGCCAAGATGGGGGGGGACCACCAACTCGTATCTGTGGCCTGTGGCAGCAGGAAGCCTGCGCTGAACACGCCCTCTGTGGGCGTTGACAACTGGAAGGGAACGATCCTGTCGCTTGAGCACCTGGTCACCCTGGGCCACCGGCGTATCGCAACACCTGTTTTCCCTCGCCTCACCTCCTTCGGCCATGTTCGCTATGGATGACACGATGGCCATTGGCGCCTTGGGCGCGGCCGTTGACAGCGGATGGTCGGTGCCGGGCCAATTGTCCATCGTCGGCTTCGATGACGTAGATGTGGGCGCCTACATCCGGCCTGCGCTGACCACCGTCCGCCAACCTATGGAGCAAATCGGCAGACAGGCCGTTGACCTGCTGCTGCAGATGATTCGCGGAGAACTGGCGTCTGATCCATGGCCGCGGCTGTGCCTCGATCCCGAGTTGGTCATCCGTGATTCGACGGGGCCGGCTCAGGGTGGCACGTATACGTAGGGTCCGTGAGAAAACTAATTCCCGCATCTTGTCGGGAAACCACGAGGGAGGAGTATGGAGAGCCAGCCTGTCATCACCGTTGATAATGCCACCAAGGTTTTCGAAAGCGCACGGGGGCCCGTAGAGGCATTGGGCGGATTCAACCTGCAAGTCAAGGAGGGTGAGTTCGTCACCATCGTCGGGCCTTCCGGCTGCGGCAAGAGCACCTTGCTTTGGGCCATGGCCGCGCTCTGGCCGCTCACCGGTGGGAGCATCAAGATCTACGGACAGGAAGTGCGCACCCCGCGGCGCGAGGTAGGCATGGTGTTTCAGCAGGCCAACCTGCTCCCGTGGCGCGACCTGATGGGGAACGTCCACTTCGCCTTCGAGATCATGAGAGAGAAGGTCAAGGATCACCAGCACCGTATCGACAAGCTGATCGAGGTCACCCAGCTGAGCGGCTTTGAACACCATTACCCCCGGGAGCTCTCTGGCGGCATGCAGCAGCGCGCCTCTATCGTGCGTGCTTTGTCGCCGGACCCCAAGGTGCTGCTCATGGACGAGCCTTTCGGCGCCCTGGATGCATTCACACGCGACGAGATGAACGTCATGCTGCTGGAACTGTGGGAGCAGACCCGTAAGACCATCGTCTTCGTCACTCACTCGATCCAGGAGGCGGTCTATCTTTCCGACCGGGTGTACGTGATGACGCCGCGCCCCGGTCGCAATTCCAGGGTCTACGATATCCCATTGGGTCGACCACGGCCGCTCTCCGTGACCACGGAACGCCGCTTCTTCGACATCTTCGGCGAGATCAAGCAGCAGATCTATGACGATGTGGAAGAAGCAGCCAAATCCGGCGAATACGAGATTGACCGCTACTCCCGCGTCTCGGGAGGCTAACGCGGGCATGTTGATTCGAGGAGGCATGTGAAGAATGGCTGACAAAGAGAAGACCCCCCTGAGTGAGGAGGGCTTGACGAACTGGTCGGCGCTCACGTCGATCAGCTTTGGCGGGACCCAGATGATTATCATCGTTGTTCTGGCAGCGGTCGTGCTGCTGGCCTGGCAGTTGATCTTCACCTGGCGCGAGGTGCCAACATACGTGATGCCGCGCCCCAGCGAGATCGCCGTGGCGCTGGTGAACATCGCACCCACCATCTGGCCCCATATTCTGGTGACCCTGCGTGAGCTGCTCACCGGCTATCTGATCGGTGGCTCAATCGGGATCCTTCTGGCCGCGCTGGTGACCCAGTTCCCTTTCGTTGAGAAGATCATTACCCCATACATTCTTATCCTGATCACCACCCCGATGGTGGCCCTGGTGCCGCTCCTGATGCTAAAGCTGGGCTTCGGCCTGAGCCCGCGCTTCATCGCCGTGGGGCTGGCCGTGGGCCCCATGGTGATGATCAACTCGTCCACCGGCTTCAGGCGGACCGACGCGGCCAAGCTGGCATTGGCTAAGGTGTACGGCGCCACAACCTTACAGTGCTTCATCAAGATACGCTTCCCGCTGGCCCTGCCCATGATCGTCGTTGGGCTGATGGTGGGCGGGATCTTTGGGCTTCTAACGGCAGTCGGAGCAGAGATGGTTGGTGGCTCCACGGGCCTTGGCAACCGGCTGATGTACTACTCGGGGCTGGCACGAATGGACAGTTTCTTCGCCGTCCTGGTGATCGTCGCCACGATCGGGATCTCACTCTATGTGTTGTTCTACTGGGTCGGCAAGAAGTGGGCCAGTTGGCAGGAGTAGTTCCCTCCGTGCTGCCCAAGAAGGGATCTGATCTGAGAGGAGGTGATGTCACGCCGCTGGCCGATCGTCGCCAGAAGCCAGTCGGCGGCCCATGTGCAAATTGAGGAGTGCCGGCACGTAGTTAGACTTCGTTCGACACAAGCGATCTGAATCCCCAAGGAGGACACAGTGAACATGTTCCGACAGACAAGGCGCGTCACCGCTCTGGTGATGCTGGTCATCTTGGTAATGGGCGTCCTGGCATCCTGTGCGCCGGCCCAGCAGGCCCCGAAAGAACTGACCAAGTTCGTTTGGGTATCTCCTCGCGGCACCCTGGAGGTGATGGATGACTACAACCTCTGGGTCTCCAAGGAATTGGGCTATTGTGAGGAGCTGGGCATCGACCTGCAGCTAGAGGGAGGACCCAGCGAGTCGCTGGCTTCAGTGCGGATGCTCGCGGAGGGTCAGGCTGACTCCGGCTTCCCCTCGCCCGGTGTGTTGGTGACCGGCAACGACACGGGAATCCCGACCATCATGGCCTGGGAGATGATGATGAAGCAGGTTTTTGACTTCGCCATCCCCAAGGGTTCCGACATCGACGACATCACCGACCTGGAAGGCAAGACCATCGCTGTAGGGTGGGAAGGCGTTCAGGTCATCACCGACCCCATGCTCTACGAGGCGGGAATGCCCCTGGACAGCGTGAACTACGTGGTCGGCGGCCAACTGTGGGGAACTCTGGTGTCGGAAGGCAAGGCCGATGCGGCTCTGACCTGGCGCGGCTTGGCCGCCCAATGGACCGCCCAGGGGTTGGTCCTGGACTACCTGGTGGGCAAGACCTTCTCCGACCACCCCGCCAATGGCTATGCGATCAAGCGTTCTGACCTGGATGACCCTGCCAGGGTCGATCTGCTGGAGCGCTTCTTCAAGTGCGTGGCCATGGGCTTGGACTTCGGCCGCAACAACCCGCGGGCCGCCGCCCAGATCACGTATGACAAGTTCGCCGCCCTCAAGGAGCAAATGACACCGCAGCTGGCTTTCGATTCCATGTGGGAGCTGGGCTGCAACTACTGGGACGGCTACTACATGGGCGAGGGCTACGGCTACTCGGACATCCAGGCGTGGAGCGACTACATCGACGATGTCTACGATCTGGGGCAGATCAAGGCGCGGCCCAAGACCGAGGACATCGTGACCAACCAGTTCATCAAGCCCGCCAACGAGTTCGATCACGATCGAGTTGCCAAGGACGCCGCCGACTACAAGCTCCGGCCCGAGTGGGAGGCAGTGGTAATTCCGGACGATTGCTAGCCGGAGGAGAGCAGAATGCAGAACATTCTGGCAGGACACAGCAACAGCTACCACACCTATACCCTGGATGATGCGCTGGAGGGCATCGCAAAGGCGGGGTTCAAGTACATCGAACTATCCGCCGTGCGTGGCTGGACCGAGCATGTGCCGCTGGAGTTCACCGCGGCGGACATCCAGGAGATCAAGGCCAAGATGGAGCACTGGGGCCTCAAGCCCTCGTCCCTCAGCGGACACTCCGATCTCACCACGCCCGAGGGCGTCGTCGACGGCAAGAAGGCTGTCGACCTCTGCGAGCAGTTCGGTCTCTCGATTCTCTGCACCGCTGTGGGCGGCCACGCCAGTAAGGACGAGGACAAGAGCGCCTTTATGGCTCACATCCACGACCTGGCGGCCTATGCAGCCGCCCGCAGTGTGACCCTGTCCCTGGAGGTACACGGCGACATCATGGGTAGCGGCGCTCCATCAGTCGCTCTGATGGAGGAGATCGGACTGCCCAACGTCAGCATCAACTATGACACCGCCAACTGCATGTTCTACGGCGGAGTGAAAGCAGATGAGGACATAGGCCTCACGCTGCCCCACCTGACCCACGTGCACCTGAAGGAGACACGGGGAGGCTTCCAGGTATGGGACTTCCCGGCGGTCGGCGAAGGCAACGTGAACTTCAAGAAGGTTCTCCAGGTGCTCGAAGAGGGTGGCTACGAGGGCCCCTTGAGCGTGGAGATCGAGTTCGACGGCACGTGGCCCCCGGTGGAGGGGGTTCACAGGGCCATGAGGGTATCCTACGAGACGCTGAGCAAGCTCGGGCTCAAGTAGGCCCTCATTCATGACGGCATCCAGGGCGGGCGCGGCGAGCTGCGCCCGCCCTGCAGTCGATGCACCCCCAAGTAGACGAGGAGGTCAACCATGCTCAAAGTAGGTATCCTCGGCGCCGGTTTCATGGGAGGCACACACGCCCAGGCCTACTCCCTCATCCCCGATGTGCAGATCGTCGGCGTCTCTTCACGATCGGCCGAGAAGGCCCAGACGCTGGCCGACAAGTATGGCGCCGAACCCTTCACCGACGCCATCAAGCTGGCCACCGACCCCCGGGTGGAAGCCATCAGCAACACCCTTCCTACTCATCTCCATAAGGACCTGACCATCACCGCGCTCCAGGCAGGCAAGCACGTGCTGCTGGAGAAACCGATGGGCCGGTCGGTGGCCGAGTGCGACGCGATCATGGAGGCTGCCAGGAAGAGCGGCCGGATCCTCATGATCGGCCAGACCTTGCGCTTCTGGCCGGACTACATGGCCATCGCCGATCTGTTGGCATCCGGGCGTCTCGGCAAGCCTCTGGCCGCCACGGCCAAACGACTGGCTGGTCCCCCACGTTGGGCAGAGTTCTTCCTGCACCCGGAGCAATCCGGCGGCCAGGTGCTCGACTTGAACATCCACGACCTGGATGCGCTCAACTGGCTATTGGGCACCCCCAAGACCGTCTTCGCACTCGGTCAGCGCAGCCCGGAGTCAGGTGGCTGGGACCTGGGCATGACTCTGATTGACTACGGGGAGGTCAAGGCCTACGCCGAAGGCAGCGCCCTGCAGTCGCCCGAGTACCCCTTCACCATGTCACTATCCGTCCTGTGCGAACGAGGCTCGGTGGAGTTTTCCTTCCGAGCCGGAGGCGAACAGGTCGACGCGCGCGACGCCGGTGGCGCCAGCTTGTTCGTCTACGAGCAGGGCAAACCGCCGCAGACTCTGGAAACGCCGGGGGGCGACGCCTATGCTCGCGAGGTGGCCACATTCGTCGAGAGCGTTCGCAGTGGCCAGCCGCCACAGCAAGGCACGCCCGAGCAGGGACGGTTGGCCGTGGCCACGGCCCTGGCTGCCAGGCAGTCCATCGAGACGGGAAAGATCGTCACCATCTAGCGCGTCGCCCTGAGGCAGAGGAGGTCCCCATGCGCATTATGGCCGTTGGCGCCCACCCGGACGACGTCGAGGTCTACTGCTCCGGCACCATGGCGCGCTTCGTGCAGCTCGGCCACCAAGTCGCGATCTGCGTGTGCTGCAGCGGCTCGGGCGGCCACATGCATATTCCGCCCGATGAGTTGTCGCGCATCCGGGAAGGGGAGGCCCGCAAGGCGGCGGCGTTGATCGGCGCCCAGTTCATCTGGCTGGGCATACCCGATGGCTTCATCATAGACAACGAAGACACGCGGCTCGCCTTCACCGATGCCATCCGCCAGGCGCGGCCGGACGTGATCGTCACGCACGCCCCCGAGGATTATCACCCTGACCACGTGATGGCCGGCCAACTCGTCTTCACGGCCAGCTTTCTCTCCGGAATCCCCAACATCAAGACGGAGCATCCGGCACACCTGGTCGTGCCGCCCATCTACTACATGGATACCCCCACGGGGAAGGGCTTCCTGCCCACCGAGTACGTTGACATCACGGATACTTTCGCCATCAAGCGAGAGATGCTGGCCTGCCACGAGAGTCAGCTCGTGTGGCTCAGGGACCACGACAACATTGATGTCCTGGAGTTCATGGAGATCCAGTCACGCTCGCGCGGATTGCAGTGCGGGGTGACCTATGCCGAAGGCTTCCGGCAGGCAGACGTCTGGCCGCGCACGCCGCCGCGCCGCCTGCTGCCATAGACTGGGGGCGTCAGATGCCGGGCCGAGCGGCTTGCTCGCCTGGCCGCCTGTATTGCCGCTGCCCTGCTCTGGTTCCGCACATTCAGACTCCTGTTTCCCTGGTCTCCTGGACCATCGGGCAGGGCACGTCGTTTACACCAGGAGGGATACCTTGAGAGAATTCGATCACATCGGCCTGACCTCGACGGTCACACGCCCCAACGAAATGTGGGTGGAGTCAACCCGTGTGTGGGTGACCGACCCAGCGGAAAGCCCGGAGATGGTGGAGTACCTGCGTTACGAGCCTGATAGCCCTGTGACCGGGCCGCTGCGGGAGCTTCCCCACGTCGCCTTCCGCACCGATGATCTGGAGCGGGAGATCGCTGGCGAGGAGGTGATCTTGGGGCCTTTCGCCCCCAACGAGAACCTGCGCGTCGTGTTCATCTACAAGGACGGGCTTGTCTACGAGTTCATGGAAAGCAATGTTGGCAAGGACTGGCACCAACACTGATCATAAGGAGGCGACATGCGCAAGGTCAAATGGGGCATCATCGGGATCGGTTGGTTCGGCGAGTACCACGGCGACGCTTTGGCTGGCCTGCCCAACGCGGAGATTTACTCTCTGTGCACCCGCACGCGCTCGCGGTTGGAAGAGGTGGGGGAGAAGTTCGGCGTCAAGAGACTCTACACGAACTACGAGGAAATGCTGGCCGATCCCGAGCTGGAGGCGGTGAGTATTACCACCATGTGGGATCAGCACACGGCGCCGACGTTGGCGGCGCTGCGCGCCGGCAAGCACGTGTTCCTGGAAAAGCCGATGGCCTCCACCGTCGAGGACTGCCGGCGCATCGTGGACGCGGCGAACGAGTCGGACAAGTTTTTCATGGTGGGCCACATCGTGCGTTTCAACCCGCGCTACGCGGCAGCCAAGCGCGAGATCGCGGCAGGTAAGATCGGCAAAATCGTCTCCATCTATGCGCGGCGCAACGTCCCGGTTTCCATCGGCGCCGCGGTGCTGCCCAAGATCGGGCCCATCATCGGCGACGGCGTGCACGACACGGACATCATGCTCTGGTACACCGGGGCCAAGATCGTCAATGCGTACGCCCAGAGTCTGAACGTGCACGGTCACAAGTATCCCGACATCGGATGGACGATGTACCGGTTCGACAGCGGGGCCATCGGCGTCTGTGAAAACGTTTGGTGCATGCCTGACCACAAGGGCTATTTCCCGGACGAGCGGATGGAGATCATCGGCACGGAAGGCGGCATCTACCTGCAGGAGACCTATCCGCCGCTGGCCGTCGTGAACCCCAACGGCGCCTACACGCCTGACCCCACCTACTGGCCGGAGATCCGGCCTGGGGTACGCGGGGGAGCGCTGGCCGAGGAACTGAACCACTTTCTCACCTGCATCCTGGACAACACGCCGCCCACGGCAATCACGCCCGAGGAGTCGATGGCCGCCGTGGTGGCCTGCCTCGCTGCCGAGAAGTCGGCCGCGCTCAATCGCGTCGTTGGCATTGACGAAATGGCGTAGGCGCTCGCCTGGCCCACGCCACTCGCTGCGTCCGGGCGCTATGGGGCGTTCGGACGCAGCAACTCATGCACAGAAAGGACCTGCGGGGCATGGATTTTCGATATAATCTGGCTGAGTTCATCGCGTTTCGCGACCTGGCCGAGTGTGAGCGAGTTCGCGCCATCAAGCGGGAAGAGATCACGCGCCACGCCAACCCCGATTTCGACATCCGCGTTATCGAAGACGTAGGGGAGTTCTATGCGGCTTTTGCCACCGACATCGTTGTGAGGATCAAACAAGCGCTGGACGAGGGACGTCAGTTCGTGGGCATTTTCCCTGTTGGCCCCATGCCGCAGTACGCCATCGCGGCGCGGATGATCAACCAACTGCACATCCCCATGCACCATGTGCATACCTTCAATATGGACGAGTACGCCGACCAGGATGGCAACACGGCGCCGGTGGAATGGGTCGGCTCCTTCCAGAAAGCCATGCTGGGCGGCTTCTTTCTGAGAATCGCTCCTGAGCTGCGCCCTCCCCTGGAGCAGGTGCATTTCCCAACTTCCCAGACCATCGCCGCCTACGGCTCGATGATCGAGGATCTCGGTGGGGCCGACGTGTGCTACGGCGGCATCGGTTGGTGCGGCCACATTGCCTTTTGGGAAGCTGATCTAGGCCACGAGTTTGGCGATGATTTGGAGGCCTACACTCAGGCAGGTCCCCGCATCGTCGAGCTGACGCCGATGACCATCATGCAGAACGCCCTGCACTCCTTCAGCGGCGATTGGTCGTGGGTGCCGCCCAAAGCCGCCACCATCGGCCCTGCCCAGATCGTAGGCGCCAGGGCGCGCAGCTTCTGGCTCGACGGCTATCTGGGCGGCGGCGTGAGCTGGCAGCGGTTCATCGCGCGCCTGTGCGCGCACGGCCGGGTCAACACCCTGGTGCCGGGATCCCTGCTCCAGACCGAACCGGGCACCTATACCATCTGGGGTCCGGTCGCCGACGACGTCGAGATCCACATGGCATGAGCGGGATCATTCCTGAGAGACTGGTCGAGTGGTGTCGCATTCCGCAGACGGAGCTGGAGGCCCATCCGGCGTTGCGGGTGCCGTTCCGGCTGTGCACAGACTCGGCGGAGATGGGGCGGATCATGGCCGGCGAGCTGGTTGACGAGATCCAGGCCCACAACGAACGTGGTGAACCGACACGGGCCATCGTTCCTTGTGGGCCGAGCTGTTGGTACCAGCCCTTCACCACGCTGGTGAATAGCGCCCAGGTGCCCCTGCACAATCTGGTCGTCTTCCACATGGACGAATGCCTGGATTGGCAGGGACGGGAGTTGCCACGCGGCCACCCTTACAACTTCCGCGCCACCATGGAGCGGCAGTTCTACGATCCCGTGCACCCCCGGCTGGCCGTCCCCGAGAGCAACCGCGTGTGGCTGAATCCCGGGAACATGGACGAGGTGCGGGAGCGTATCTGGGCGGCGCCAGTGGACATCACCCTCGGCGGATGGGGCCAAGACGGGCACGTGGCCTACAATCAGGCCCGGCGTCACCCCTACAGCCAGCCGACATTGGATGACCTGCGCAACTCCACCATCCGCATCCAGGAGAACAACTGGGATACCGTCGTGGCGCTGGCCCAGCGGGTCCTGGGCGCCGCCTACCAGTTCGCGCCGCCCATGTCGGTGACGCTGGGGCTGAAGGAATGCCTGTCCGCCCGCAAGGTGCGACTCTACGCCGACACGGGGGCGTGGAAGCAGACGGCGCTGCGCGTGGCTCTCTTTGCTCCCCCCTCTGTCGAATACCCCATCACTTTGCTACAAGAACACCCCGACGCGCTGATCACGGCGACGATAGACACGGCCCGCCATCCCATCAGTGAGCATCCGGAGTGGGAGTTCTTCGGCGGTCGGTAGCCTGGCCGGCAGGCCAGGCTGGCGCCACGGAGCAGGAAGTGTTGCACGGACCGCACAGCCGGCAGCGACGGGGAGCGAGCGTCCAGGCTAGGGGAGCGGGTTCATGCCTATGACTTCCTACGAACGGTATGTCGCCGTCTGTGAACTGCGCGAACCGGACCGCGTGCCGGTCAGCCCCTTGATCATGACCTTCGCGGCCCAGCTGGCGGGGATTGACTACGCCGACTATTGTCGCCACGGCGAGGTCATGGCCCAGGCTCAGTTGGAGTGCATCCGCCGCTTCGGCTACTAGTGTCAACGTCACGGCAGATGCGGTGCGCGAGCCCGAGGCGCTGGGCGCGCCGGTGATCTGGCCCGACGATGGGGTACCCTCGTTGGGCAGCGAGCCATTCATCCAGGGGCCTGGCGACCTGCAACAGCTGCGCTTGCCCGATCCGTTGGGCCGCAACCGGATGCGTGAGCAGATCAAGGCGCTGCGCCTGCTGCGAGAAGAGCTGGGACCAGACGAGGTCGTCTATGGATGGGTTGAGGCCCCATTTCAGGAAGCCGCCATTCTGCGTGACCTGAATCACTTCATGGTTGATCTGTACGACCGGCCCGAGTTTGTCCATCAACTCCTGCGCTTTGCGACGGAGATGGAACTGGCCTTTGGGCTGGCGCAGATCGAGGCCGGGGCTCGTTTCATCGGTGTGGGGGACGCCGTGGCCAGCCTGGTCTCACCGCGGTTCTACCAGGAGTACAATTTGCCCTACCTCGTCGAGTTGGTCGCCGGTCTCAAGGGAGCTGGCGCCCGAGTTAAGTACCACGCCTGCGGCAACACCGCGGCCCTGCTGCCCCACTTCGGCGATGTGGGCGCCGACATCCTCAACCTGGACGCCCTGATTGATCTTGAGGAGGCCAAACGTCTGTTGGGGCCCCGCGTCTGTCTCAAGGGAAACCTGGACCCGGTGAAGGTTCTGCTGGAGGGCACGCCCGAAGAGGTGCGCGCGGCCGCCCGGCGCTGTATTCAGGAAGGAGCCGCTGGAGGCGGCTTCATCCTCAGCCCTGGCTGCGAGGTGCCCCGCGGTACACCACCGGCCAATCTGGTGGCTCTGGTGGCCACGGCAGTGGAGTATGGGACCTATCCCCTGCAATGAGGGGGCTGGAGCGAGCACCGGGTGTCTTTCGCCGCTCGTGCCCTCGTCCCGAGGGCGGGTAGGCGGGATGAACCAGCCTGGGTCGTCCTCGCCACAGGGGCTGGTGTGAGTACTGATGCAGTGGGGGTAACATGATCATCAGGGTTATAGACCTCTCCGGGCCGCTCCATCCCGGCATGTGGAGCTATAACATCCTGCCGAACCTGGGCAGGCAATTGCCGGACTTCGAGGTGGTGCAGGTAGCCACCCGCGAGGCGCAGGGCTTCGAGGCCTTCTCCCTGTCGTTGAGTACCGTCACAGGGACCTACATAGAGACGGGCGGCCACATGTTGCCGGGCATGCCCAACCTGAGCGATCTGGGCCCCAGCGCTTTCGTGCGACCTGCTGTCGTGTGTCACGTGCCGCACAAAGAGCCGCAAGCCCTGATCCGGCGGGCGGAGCTGGAGGCGAATTGCCCGCCAGTGGAAGAGGGTGATGCCTTGCTGATTGATTGTGGATGGGGTGCGCAGTGGCGCTCCCCCGGGTACGTGACGCATGGGCCTGCCCTGCATGTGGACTGCCTGCCCTGGCTGCTGACCCAACCCTTCTCCATCCTCGGCGTGGACGTGCCCTGCATCGAGACAGCCCGGTCCCGCCCCCATGATGCAGTCGGGGAGACCGGCAACATGCTGATCCCGCTTTTCCGCCGCGGTGCGCTCCTGCTGGCTCCTCTGGTGAACCTGGACAGCATAGGCGTGCCCCGCGGCAGACTCATCGCCCTGCCGCTGGCCGTGGAGGATGTGAGCGGAGCGCCTTGCCGGGCGATTTACCTGGAAGAATACAGCACCGTAGACGACACCATAGGAGGATAAGCGTGCGAGTTCCCTTGATCCCGGACTCAGACTTCGAGCGCCGCACCCGGCGCGTGCAGGAGGAGTTGGCGCGGTGCAACCTGGATGTGTTGATCACCTACTCATCCGAGACCGAGGCGGCGTCCAGCCGCTATCTGGCCGACTTCTGGCCTTTCTTCGACTTCGCCGGCGTGGTGGTACCGCGCGCGGGCGAGCCCGCCCTGGTGACGGGCGGACCGGAGTCGTACGAGTTTGCCATGCAGTTCTCGCGCATTAAGAATGTGCGCATCCATCCACTCTTCGTGGAGAGCTCGGCGCCGGAGTGGGTGCCCCCTGTGACCTACGAAGACTTCGCCTCGATACTGCCGGCGGTCTGTGGTCAGTTGCCGCGCCGCATCGGTGTGACAGATTGGAACATCTTCCCGCAGCCCATCTTCGCCGATCTGCGCCGCTCTGCGCCAGAGGCGGAGATCATCCCCGCCGACGACCTGCTATTGCGGGTGCGCAGCATCAAGTCCCCGTATGAGATCGCCGTGATCCGCCAGGCCTACTGGATTACCGAGCAGACGATGATTCATGTGCTCAGATCGGTGGCGGAGGGGGACGCGGAGTGGGAGATCGAAGCGCGAGCGCATGCCACCATGCGCAGGCTGGGCGCCGAGGGCACATCCTACCCCATTTGGGTCTGCTCGGGACCCAACACCCGCCAGAGCCTGTGCCGCTCCACTCACCGCCGCATCAAGCGTGATGAGTTGGTCCAACTGACCTTTGGCGCCCGGCACATGGGCTATTGCGGCAACATGTGCCGCCCCTTCGTCATCGGCAAGGCCTCGGATCGGGCGAGACAGCTCATGAGTGTGGCCTTGGAGGGCGTCCACGGCGCCCTGCGCGATATCCGCCCCGGCGTGGCTGCCAAGGAGGTCTTCCGCAACTATCACGATACCCTGGCCCAGTATGGTTTCCAGGAATTCACGCTCTACGGGCCGGCCCACGGAACCGGCTCCTCCGAGGTGGAGGGGTTGTGGCTGGGCGCGGGCAGCGAGTTGGTCATCCAACCGGGGATGCAGTTCAACGTGGACATTTGGTTGAGTGACGGCGAGATTGGTCTGCGCTACGAGGACGGCATTCTGGTGACTGAGCAGGGGATTGAGGAGCTGACATCCTACCGCCGTGAGATCATCGAGTTGTGACATCATACGTGCTGCAGGAGGCTATCAGGAGGCTATGATGGACCACCGCGTATTGGCCCATGAAATGATGTTGGAGTACCGGGATGAGGTGATCAGGGTCGTCAAGGATCTGATCCGTTTCCCCTCGCGCAACACGCCGCCAAACGGCGAGGAGAAGGCCGCCCAGGAGTATATCGCCGCCTACTTGCGGCAAGCCGGGCTGCCAACAGAGATGTACGAGCCGGACACAGTGCCGGGGTTGCTGGAGCACCCGGCTTTCCATCCCGGTCGGTCCTACAGGGATCGTCCCAATGTCTCTGCGCTGCTGCCGGGTCGGGGGGATGGGCGCTCCCTGCTGTTGACGGGGCACATAGATACGGTGGCTCTGGGCGACAATATCTGGGCGCACGCGCCGTTCGAGGCCACGATCGAGGGCGACAAGCTGTACGGGTTGGGCGCCATGGACATGAAGGGGCCCCTGGGGGGCATCATGGTCCTCATGAAGGCCCTGGCCGAGAAGCAGGTCCCTTTGCGCGGCGACCTGCGATTTGAGTCCGTCGTGGATGAGGAGGAGGGCGGCGTCAATGCCACCATTGCCGGCCGGCTGCGGGAGGGGACCCTGGATGCTGCGCTCATCCCGGAGGCAACTGACCTCAAGATCTACCCGGCCGCCCGCGGCCAACTGATCACCGATTTCATCTTCGGCAGCACGAAGGGAACCTGGCTGGACGTGGGCAAGAGCGCCGAGCAGGCGGCCGATGCCGTGAAGCAGATCGGCTACTTTCTCAGCCACCTGGACGAATTGGTCGAGATGCGACTCAAGGAGGCGCCAGCTCATCCCCTGTACACCAGCTACCCTAACCCCGTGCCCGTGCAGGTGACCAAGGTGTACGCCGGAGGATGGGGCAATCAGGTTCCCATCGCCGTACCGCCGGAAGGGCGTGTCGAACTCATCATGCATGTCCTGCCCGGCGAGAAGCGGGAGACTGTACTGGAGCAGCGGAATCGTTGGCTGGATAGTCTGCTGCAGCGCTACCCCGATGTGTTTCTCACTCGACCAGAAGAGGTCTACCGGTTACGCTACATGGCGCCGACGGAGATGGCGCGGGATAGTGCCCTCGTGCATACTCTGGAGCAGGCGGTGACGGAGACCGTCGGGCAGGCTCCGGACGTGCTGGGCGCACCTTACGCCTGTGACATGTTTGCCCTGCATCAGATCTTCGACATGCCTGGCGTGATCTTCGGACCTTCCGGCGCCCAGGCCCACGCCAATGACGAGTACATTGACCTGCCGAGCCTGTTCCAGTTCTGGGAGGCGCTGTGTCTCTTTGTGCTGCGCTGGTGTGAGGTGTAGGAAGGGACACGGATCGCCACGGCTGAATGGCTTCGTTCAACAGGTGGCCCCGGTTGCCAGTGCCGCAGATCAGCAGGCTATCTGCTGTGTCCATTCGTGCACGTCCTCCACGTCAGCGAAGTGCCACACCATGTCCACCAGCGCTGCGATGCGGGAGTCCTCCAGCACGTGCCCGACCAGCCAGCGGAACTTCTCCTTTTCCTCGAACAACAAACCTGTCTGCGAGGAATCACGTTGATCGCTGAGCGCAAAAAGGTCTTCGAGAACGTTCTACAGAGCACGATGGTGTTGACTTTGCAGCGCCGGCCCGCTTCTCCTCGCCCTCTGAGAGCGACTATTGCGCGATCGGTCATAGACCTGGAAACTCGGCAAATGCCTTCCGTCCAGGTCAGTCAGGAACAGGTCGTCCGCCATCTGAACGGCACCAGTGTATGGTTTGTGGCAGACCACTCTCGCGCCTATTGGATACTGGACAAGATTATTGGACGTCACCCTCTGCTGTCTAGCCCGGACGTCGGTTGTCCAGCCAGGACCGGGCAGATCGTGTGGAACCGGGTCAAACCTCTATTCCGCTCCGACCCTGAAGCCGACACCCTGCCGCTGGTATGGGCTACAGACGTTGGAGAGAGAGATTGCCACTCTGGCGCGCCAGTTGCAGGGCAAACCGGATCCTACTGTGCAGAAAAAGCTTAAAGACAGCTACATGTGCAAGTAGCCCAAATCTACGGCTTGACCTCCGACGAACTTGACTTCATTGGCTCAACGTGGATTCGTGGGGTAAAAGCTCGGCCGGTGTTGCTTTTTGGGTTCGTAGTGGCGACTTGAGTCGCTTATGCCATAGACAGAGCGACTGAAGTCGCTACTACAAAACCACGGCCAATCACTGCCCGCCCGGCAACGCCGCCAGCATCTGCCGCACCTTGGCCGCCAGTTCGGGCGGCAACGCCGACAGGTCGGGGGCCCGCTCGCCGGAGAGGACGTGGTTGAGCACGCGGCCCAGTTCGCGCATCTCGGCCGGCGCCTGGGGCTGGGTGGCCATGGCGCGGGTGAGGCCGAAGAGCTGCTCCCCCAGGCCGGGCGGCGCCTGCTCCGTGCCGGCCTGGGCCACCAGGCCGAGCAGATCGTCCAGGGTCAGGGCTTGCTCCCCTGGCTGCGGGCGACCGCCGCGGTTGCCAGGATCGGGGAGGTCTTGTCCCACCTCCACGCCCAGGGCGCGCAGCAGGTCGCTGGCGATGAGGGTATCGGTGGCGTCCAGGCCGGGGAGGAGGGCGGCGGGGTCGCGTTCGCCAGCCAGGATGCGGCGCAGGGCGGCGACCAGGTGGCGCCAGTCGTCCTGATGGGAGAGCTGGGCCAGGAGGGGCTGCAGGTGTGCGGCCGCCTGTGCCTGCCCCTCGCAGGCGGCGACGACGGCCTGGATGACCGGCGCCCACTGCTGGCGCAGTTGGGCGATGGCGGCCCCCGGCGAGACTGGCGGAGTTGGGGAAACTTCGGGAGTCGGGGGTGTTTCCCCTGCGGCCCCGCTCAGAGCAGGCTCAGACAACCGGGCCAGGATAGCGCGGACGATCACATAGGCATTTCGAGGCAAGCCTCCTCGC
>JADHWW010000041.1 GCA_016783285.1 Anaerolineae bacterium | reverse complement strand
CCGCTGGCGACTTTGCCCAGGGCGCGGCGCTGGCCGCCATCCCGGCCCCCTTTGCTGAGGTCGGCGCGCTGGTCACGGATTTCGAGCGCATGAGCCAGGCCATCCAATCCCGCCAGTCCGCGCTGCAGGCAAGCGAAACGCGCTTCCGGGAGATGGCCGGACTGTTGCCGGATATAATCTATGAAATGGATGCCGATCTTAACTTGACCTACGCCAACCGGGCGGCCTTCGAAGCCTTCGGCTACACGGAGGAAGAGTTTGCCAGGGGTGTCCAGGTGCCCCAATTGCTCGTCGAGGGAGAAATCGAACGGGCTCGGGAAGCCCTGGCCGCAATCGCGCAGGGACAACCTGTCGAGCCGCACACCTATCAGGTGAAGCGGAAGGACGGCTCCACCTTTCCCTGTGAGACCACCGCCGCCCCGATCCGGGACGCTGAGGGGAACCTCGCCGGCTTCCGGGGCACGATGCGCGACATCACCGAGCGCAAGCGGGCGGAGGAGAAGATCCGGCAGCGCACGGCCCAGTTGGAGGCGCTGCGCCAGGTGGGGCTGGAACTCACCGCCCAGTTGGACCTGGACACCCTGCTCCACTCCATCGTCTCGCGGGCCGTCGAACTGCTGGGGGGTACCGCGGGAGGCATTGACCTCTACCAGCCAGATCAAGACGTGCTGGAGTGGACCACGTCCATAGGTATCGATCCGCTACCCGACAAAACCACCACCCGGCGGGGTGAGGGCCTCTCCGGCAAAGTCCTGGAGAGCGGCGAACCGCTCATCGTGGACGACTACCAACACTGGGAGGGGCAGGCTGCCACCTGGAGGGACCACCCTTTCACAGCGATCATAGGTGTGCCGGTCCGCTGGGGTGAGGAATTCTTGGGCGTCCTGGAAGTCCTGGCTGATCCGCCGCGTACCTTCTCCCCGTCCGACGCCGAACTACTGAGCCTGTTCGCCACGCAGGCGGCCATCGCCATCCGCAACACCCGCCTGTACGAGGAGGCGCGGAGTAGGAGCGAGCGGCTGGCGGTCGTCAACCGCATCGGAAGCGCGGTCAGCGCCACTTTGCACCTGGATGACCTGATGGAGACAGTGTACCAGAAGGTCGTTCCCACCTTTCAGGCCGACGCTTTCTTCATCGCCCTCTACGACGAAGAGACGGACGAACTGGACTTCCGCCTCCAGGTGGACGAAGGGGGCCGGGAGCCCCCGCGCCGACAACCTCTCGGCGCCGGATTGAGTTCCCTCGTCGTCGCCGAGAAGAGACCTCTGCTCGTCCGAGACTACGAACAGGAGCAGGATCACCTGCCGCCACCGGCGGTATGGGGAACCATGAAATCTCCCGCATCCTGGCTGGGGGTGCCGATGCTGGTCGGCGAGCAAATGATAGGGGTCATCTCCGTGCAGGCGTACCGCCCCCACGCCTACGGCGATGAGGAACAACTGCTGCTCTCCACCATCGCCGACCAGGTGGCCGTGGCCGTGCAGAACGCCCGGCTGTACCAGGCGGAGCGGAAGCGGGTCACTCAGTTGGACGTGGTCAACCAGGTGGCCCGACAGGCTGTCTCGACCCTGGACCTCGACCGGCTTCTGCCTGAGGTCGTCACCGCCATTCGGCAAGGTTTCGAGTACGATAACGTGTCCCTTTTCCTGCTCGATGAAGCCGCCGGCGAGTTGGAGATGCGGACCTTAGCCGGTGATTTCGAGGACCTGGCGACGCAGGACTACCGTCAGGCGGTGGGAGTAGGGATGCTCGGTTGGGCAGCCGAGACCGGCCAGCCACTCCTGGCCAATGACGTGAGCAAGGAACCCCGTTACATCCCCGGCTTCCTGCCCGGCCCCCTGGAAGAGATATTGACCAGATCAGAGCTATGCATGCCGCTCAAACTGGCTGGCCGGGTCATCGGCGTGCTCGATGTTCAGGAGACCCGATTGAACGCCTTCGACGGGACGGACATTATGGCCCTGGAGACTCTGGCCGATCAGATCGCCGTGGCCATTGAGAATGCCCGGCTCTTTCAGGAGAGTCAAAGACGCGCCGAGGAGATGGCTGCCCTGCGTCAGGTGAACCTGGCCACCCTTTCCACTCTGGAGCAAGACCAGGTTTTCGAGATCATGCTTGACCAGTTAGGCACAGTCATTGACTACGATACTGCAGCCATAAAGGTCATCGCCCCCGATGGAAGGGAAAAGATGGTAGCCGGACGGGGCCCTGTCATCCACGACCAGGCCATGTGGAACGGCTTCGATGCGAAGGACAACAAACTCGTACAGGAGATGAGGGAGACCAGGCTGCCAGTGGTGGTCCACGATTCCCACACCGATGAGCGTTATGAGAGGGTAGGGGACTGGCAAACGTTCCGCTCCTGGGTCGGAGCTCCGCTCTTCGTGAGGGGCGATCTGACCGGCCACCTGGCCATAGAGAAAACCATCCCTGGCTTTTATGATCAGAACGCAGTTCATCTCCTGGGCGACTTTGCCCATGCGGCGGCGATCGCCCTCGAGAACGCCCGGCTATACCAGGAACTGCGCAGCCGCGCCGAGCAGTTGGAGCAGCGGGTGCAAGAGCGCACCGCCCAACTCCAGGCCCAGTACGCCCGCCTGGACGCGATCCTCCACAGCACCTCCGACGGCATCATCGTCACCGACGGACAGGGCGAGATCATCCAGGCCAACCCGGTCGCCGAAACCTGGCTCACCCGCACCCTCTCGCCGGAGGATGCGGCCCGGCTGCGAAAGACGGCCCGGGAACTGGCCCGGCGCGTAGAAGAGCAGCCGGAGGCGGTGCTGGAACTGACCGGGCTGGACCTGGAACTGAAAGCAGCGCCGGTCTCGCCCCCCCCCAGCCCCCGCCCGCCCGCTGCGAGTACTCGCGGCAGGCTGCGGGGGGGGAGAGAGGGGGGGGAAGCGGCGGCGGTGGTAGCGGTCCACGACGTCAGCCACCTCAAGGCGCTGGACCGGATGAAGTCCCGCTTCACCACCAACATCTCCCACGAACTGCGCACGCCGATCACGACGATCAAGTTGTACGTACACCTGATGCGGCGGAGGCCAGAGAAGCGTGAGGCTTACCTGGACACACTGGCGCAGGAGACGGACCACCTGGTCGGGTTGGTGGAGGACATCCTGCAAATCTCGCGCATAGACGCCGGACGTGCGGAGATCAAACCCCGACCGACCCTTCTCAGCGAGTTGACCGAGGGCGCCGTCATCAGCCACCAGACGCTGGCCCAGAAGCGAGGAGTGACCCTGGAACACCACCCGGCGCAGCCGGGGCCGGTGGCGCTGGTTGACCCCCAATATGTAGCGCAGGCGCTGAACGGCCTGGTGGAGAACAGCGTCCTGTACACACCGGAGGGAGGAGAGGTAATCGTCTCCACCGGCGAGCAGGAGGCGGAAGGTCGGGTCTGGGCGACGGCGACGGTGGTGGACACGGGGATGGGCATACCGGAGGAGGAGTTGCCGCACATCTTCGACCGTTTCTTCCGTGGGGATGAGCCACGGTCAATGCAGATATCCGGGACCGGCCTGGGACTGGCCATCGTCAAAGAGATCGTGGACCTGCACGGGGGCCGGGTGACGGTGGAGAGTCAGGTGAGAGTAGGCGCCGCCTTCACCATCTGGCTGCCCCTGACCTGCTGAATCACGGCACTGCACTCCCATCTCCCCATACCGAATACAGTGCCTGTCCACCCACCATGATTTGCAGCACAAGGCAAAGTGCGGCAGAATGAAGGCAGGAGGCAAGACGTGCCCAGCCCGTTTCCTGGAATGGATCCCTACCTGGAGGACCCGGCCCGCTGGCCAGATGTGCATCAGCGGCTGATCACCTACACCGCCGATGCACTCCAGCCGCACTTGCGCCCGCGCTACCACGCCCGCATGGGTGAGCGAGTCTACATCCTGCAGCCGCCCCGGGCGCTGTACCCGGACGTCATCCTGACCCGGCAGCCTATCAGGGAACCCGCACCGGTGAGCCTCGCCACACTATCCCCAGAAGTGAGGATGTCCGAGGAGAAATTGGACACACCGATTGTCCTTACCCTCCCACCCGTCGAACATCGGGAGCCCTTCGTCGAGATCGTCCACGCGGCCGGCGGCGAGGTGGTAACGCTCATTGAGGTACTCAGCCCGGCCAACAAGACGCCGGGGAAGGGCCATCGCCTCTACCGTCGCAAGCAGCAGGAGATTCTGGATAGTCCTGTGCACCTGATCGAGATTGACCTGCTTTCGGAGGGACTGCACACGGTGGCAATCTCAGAGGAGGGATTGGCCTCCCTACCACCGCACCGCTATCTCGTCAGCGTAAAACGAGCGCCGGAACAGTACCGCTTCGAGGTATACCCCATCCTGCTTCAGCGCCGTCTGCCCCGCTTCCGCGTCCCCCTGCGGGAGCCCGACCCTGACGTGACATTGGACCTGCAGGCAGTACTCACGCTATGCTACGACAACGGCGGCTATGCGGACTTCGTGGACTACCGGCAGCCGCCACCCGCACCACTTTCGCCAGAGGAGACGGCGTGGGTAGACGACCTGCTGAAAGGAAAAGAACTGCGCAGCAGCAACAGATGAAAATCACCTACCCATTAGGAAAATTGCCCGTCGAGCACCTGGCCCGGCTGTTCGCCCGCCATGCGCCATCCGACGAGCGCGTCATCCTGGGGCCGGGCGTGGGGCACGACGCAGCGGTTATCTCCTTCGGCGACCGCTACCTGGTCGCCAAGACCGATCCCATCACCTTCGCCAGCGACGAGATCGGCTGGTATGCCGTCCACGTCAACGCCAACGACGTCGCTTGCACCGGCGCGACGGCACGCTGGTTCCTCGCCACACTGCTCTTGCCCGAAGGCCGCACCGACGAAGCGCTGGTAGACACGATCTTCGAACAGATCGCCGATGCCTGCCGCGAACTAGGTGTGGAACTGGTAGGCGGCCACACCGAGATCACCCACGGGCTCAACCGCCCCATCGTCGTCGGCTGCATGCTGGGTGAGGCAACACCAAAGCGCCTGGTGTTGCCCGATGGAGTCCGACTGGGCGATGCTTTGCTCGTCACCAAGGGTGTCGCAGTAGAGGGAACGGCCATCATCGCGCGGGAAAAGGGTGCTGAACTGACAGAAGTGAACAGATCATTGCTGGAACGGTGCCGGGGGTTCTTGCACGACCCCGGCATCAGCGTTGTGCGCGACGCGGCTGTAGCCACGACAGCGGGAGAGGTGCACGCCATGCACGACCTTGCCGAGGGCGGGCTGGCGAACGGCCTGTGGGAACTGGCCGAAGCGGCGGGAGTCGGGCTGGAGGTGGACGAGGCCGCCATCCCGATCCTGCCCGAGACACAAATGCTGTGTGCACGGCTGGGGCTGAACCCGCTGGGGCTGATCGCTTCCGGCGCGCTGTTGCTGGCGGTCGCGCCAGGTGACGCCGCCGCGATAGTAGCCGCGCTGGGGGAAGCAGGCATCGCGGCAGCACGCATTGGCCGCGTGGTCGAGCAAGGGCGTGGCGCCGTGCTGCGAAGCGCGACGGGCGAACGGCCACTACCCCGCTTCGAGCGGGACGAGATTGCCTAGCACTATCCAGCCTAGCACTATCCAGAAATCGTCGCGAGCCTTACTCCAGTCTTGCCCCGCCGATGGTTGAAACCATCGGCTGATACAGAAAGTGCGTTAAAACGCACTGGGTCTCCCGGATTTCGCGGGGTAGATGTGCTCAAAGGGGGTGTGTCACCCCATGCGCGTCAACTTAAGGGGGATGCCGTGCTTGCCGAGGCCGCCCGGCGATGACCCTTCGGCAGGCTCAGGGCAGGCGTCGCCGGGCTACGGAGCTTCCGCCCGATGAATCGGGCTCCTGAACCCCGTTTACGGGGTGGTAGCTCCGTAGCCGGGGCACTTTATGCCCCGGCGGGGCTGGTCGGCGAGCGTGATGGGCTTCTTTCGTGGGCCATTTGTCTTAGGTTGACGCGCATGGTGTGTCACCTCCGTCTATGGGACTGAGACGCCGCGTTGCTCCCAGATGTGGAACGCGGGTGTCACACCCGCTTAGAGCACCCCGCGAAATCCCAAAGAGCCATATTGAAAAGATACTTACGGACTACGAAATCAGATAGAGAGGATGCGTGAACACGCCCAGCACGTGCAGCACAATAGCGACGCAGAAGATAAGAAGCAACACAGCGCTGAAGACGTAATCCCGGCGGCTGAAACGAATATCGTGCAGGTAGGTACGCTCCACCCCCTCGATGCCCAGCGCCCGCGATTCCAGCGCCCTGGCGAGTTTGTCGGCCGTTCTAAGAGCACTGATGATCATCGCCACCAGGATGGGCATGTAGGACTTGAGCTTCTGGAAAAAGTTACCTTTGGTGAGGTCCAGCGCACGCGCCTGCTGCGCCTCTGACACCACTACGTAGAGACCGTAAAAGGTGGGCACATAGCGCAGGCTGATCGCCAGTACCAACCCCCACTCGAAAGGCATACCGATCTCGACCAGGCTGCGCACGATGGATGTCTGGTCGGTGGTAAACAGCCACAGGAAACAGATAAAAGCGATGCTGTCCAGACGCGCCGCTACTCCCAGTCCCCGGACCAACGCCAGAGGCGTGAACTTCAGAATCCAGAACTGGAACAGGATCTCTCCTTCCGGATAGAAGAGTGTCCACAGAAGTGGGATGAGGAAGTTAATAGGCAGCATAGTCTTCCACACCCAGGCGAAACGGTCGCGCGGCACCCTGGCCGAACCAATCAGCAATTGGATGGTGATCAGCGTCGCCAGCATAAAGAAGAGGTTTGAGAACAAGATCATGGAAATAACGCCCACCAGGACAAACAAGAGCTTGACTCTGGGATCAACCCGGTGCGCCCAGCCCGGGCGTTCCACATACAGGTCGAACATGAAGCTCATCGCTATCCTCTCCGCCTACCGACGTACGCAGTATTGACGTACACAGTGTGGAACTCATCCACGGTCAGCACGTCGTCGGGCATCCCAAAGGGTGCCATCCTCTTGGCCAGTTCTGTGATCTGCGGCGGTTCGATCTGAGTGTCCTTGAGTATCTCGGAGTGCTTAAAGACCGTCCTGGTGTCGTCGTATGTCAGAACCTGACCATCACGCAACACCAGGCTGCTGCGCGCAAACTCGCAGACGAGTTTCATGTCGTGGGTCACCAGAATGATCGTGTGGCCCATCTCGTTCATAGCCCGGATGACCCGCATCAAATCCATAGTGCTCTTCCAGTCCAGGCCGGTGGTCGGCTCGTCGAGCACAAAGACCCGAGGACGCATGGAGTAGACGGCGGCGACGCTGATCTTGCGCCTGGTACCGAAGCCCAGGACAGCAGGAGGGCTGCCGGCATACTCAGTCAGCCCAAAGTAAGCCAATGCCTCCTCGACACGCTTCTCCAGTTCGTCTCCCTCCAGCCCCAGGTTGCGCGGCCCGAAGGCAATCTCTTCGCGGGTAGTGGCGCAAAAGATCTGGTAGTCGGGATTCTGAAAGACGTAACCGACGGTGCGGGCCAGCTCGCCCACCGGGAGGTCCCTCACGTCCCGCCCGTCCACGATAACCTGACCCTTTGTAGGCTTGTGCAGCCCATTGAAGTGCTTGACCAATGTCGTCTTGCCTGAGCCATTCTGGCCAATCACGGCCACGAAATCGCCGTCTTTGATGTCCAGGCTGACACCTCTGAGGGCTACAATGTCATCAGTGTACTGGTACCAAAGGTCGCGCACCTGGATGACGGGGGGGTGGAGGTTGGAAATTGGAGGTTGGAGACCTGGTGATTTAAGATTGGCGGACTTCTGTTCGCTGCTGGTGTCGTCAGTGCCAGGACGGAAACAATCCGTTACTGTCCTGCAATCCGTGTTCTGCACCAGGGTGCTATAAGCATCCTCGAACAGGGTGAAAGTGTAATTCGTGCCGGAGCGAGCGTTGAAACGGGCCGCCAGATCGCTCACCTGGGTGACACTCAGCCCAATCTCGTGCATCAGATCAACCTGGCTAAAGATAACACAGGGGGCGTCCACCATTACGATCTTGCCCTCGTGCATCACGACCACCCGGTCGGAGAATTCAGCGATCTTTTCCGCCTCTTGCTCGACCATAATGATCGTGATCTGTTCCCGACGCTTCAGCTCCTGGACTACGTGGAACACCTCGAACTTGCCGATGGGGTCCAGACCTGACGTGGGCTCGTCCAACACCAGAATGTCTGGCCTCATAGCCAGGATAGAGGCAATGGCCACGCGCTGCTTCTGCCCACCGGAAAGCTGAAAGGGGGATCGGTCGAGGAAGTCGGACATCTGCACCACGTCTAGCGCCCAAGCCAGCCGTTCCCTGATCTCGTCAGGGGCGATGCCCAGACTCTCGGGGCCGAAGGCCACCTCGTCCTCCACAGTCATGTTGAAGAACTGGCTTTCAGCGTCCTGGAACACAATCCCGACCCTGGAGGCCAACCTGGACACCGGGTGCTTTTTGGTATTGAGGCCTCCAACAATCACATCTCCCCCAAAGATACCGCCCATAGATTGAGGGACGATGCCATTGAGAGCCAGGCACAGCGTGGTTTTGCCCACCCCGGTCGGTCCCATAATGGAGACGAATTCACCCCTTTCCACCTCCAGGTCTATACCGCGCAGAACCGACACGGGCCCACCTTGGGCGGTCAGGGGTGGATAGGAATAGTGAAGATTACGAATGCTGATCTCGGCTGATTCTCCACTCACCTACTTATCTACTCATTTACTCATCTACTCGTTTACTCGCTTACTCGTTCCCGCCTACTCCTCCTGCCAGGTCTGGCCCAAGCCGATCCGCTCAATAGGCGGGTAAGCCTTGCGGACAAGCAACACGAGCGGGATGCCCACGATACCACCCGCCAGGGCTTGCATGATGTTGGGGACGATCTCGGTCACGGCGCCGGCGAAGCCACCGTACACAGGGAGCAGTTCGCCCAGGAAATAGAGCCCCACCAGGCAGATAGCGCCAAGCAACCACGCTACGACCAGGCCGCCAACGCCCTTGCCTTTGCCAAAGTAGCCAGCGACGAGCCCCTGCACGCCGTGCGCAACAAGGGTCAGAGGAGCCCACACAGCCCAGCCACCCAGTATGTCAGCCAGCCCACAGCCAATACCGCCGGCGATGGCACCGATCACGGGGCCAAAGGCAAAGGCGGAGAAGAACACGAAGATATCTCCCAGGTGAACGTATCCACCGGTACCGGGTATAGGAACCCGGGGCAAAAACCCGGTCGTTACAGCGACGACAGCGATCATCACCGCTATCACAGCCAACATGGTGGTATTGAACTTACCCTTCACGATGTTCCTCCTTAATGTGCGGTTCGCTAGAATGTCTACGGGAGCAAAACCAAGACCATCGAACATACAATAACGCCAAAGTCGCAAGTTGTCAAGGAGCAAGTTGTCAGGGAACCAAGAACAACATCCAAAGACATCACATACGAGAACTCAAACGACCATACACCTTCTCCTCCGCCTCGTGGACGTAACTAAACCGTAACTTCCCCCCAGCGATTCCTGTGGTATCATTAGGAGCATCTTATTGCAGCAATTCCCGTTTTAGCATCGTTGACGCGTGATATGGCATCGTAGTAGCGACTTTAGTCGCTGGTTGCGCGGCCCAAACGACTAAAGTCGTTACTACGAACCCCATAACGGGAATTGCTGATCTTATCGAGAGGCAGCAGTTTGCCGGCGCTCTGCCAGAAGACCGGCCGGCGTCTCGACTTCGGGGGAACGATGCCCGCCAACCTGATCTCACACCTGATCCTGGCAGCAACGCTGGCCTGGTCCCAGGTACTCCAACTAGGCCCCTACGTGGCCGGCGGCATCCTGTTGGCGGCGCTGCTGGGCCGAATGGACCTGCCCCGCCGCTGGGGCCGTTGGCTGAACCGCAGCGGGCCGGGTGCGGTGCTTGGGGCAGCCTGTCTGGGCGGCGTTTCGCCACTGTGCACCTACGGCACGGTTCCGGTGCTGGTCGAACTCCTGCGTGGTGGTGCGTCGCCCGGCCCGGCGTTGGCTTTCCTGGTCGCCTCCTCGCTCCTCAATCCCCAGTTGTTCATCATAATGACCGGCGGGCTGGGGTCACGCCTGGCGCTGGCGCAGGCGGCCGGGGTATTGCTGCTCAGCCTGCCGGTGGGGCTGTTCGCCCGACGGCTGAGGCCAGAGACCTTCCTGAGCATAGAAACGCTCTCCCTTCCCTTCCCCACCCCCCCACCCCCACACCCCCACACCCCCACACCCCCACACACTCTCCCACACCCTCTTCCGTCTCACCGAGACGGTGGGCCTGTATTTCGTCGTGGGCGTGACCCTGGCGGCTTTGCTACAGACACTGATTCCACCAGAGTGGGTCTCTTCACTCCTGGGCACAGGCCGCTGGTACGGCGTGCTCCTGGCCGGCGTCCTGGGCGTGCCATTCTACGCCTGCGGCGGCGGGGCGGTGCCGGTCATCGCCGGATTGTTGGCCCAGGGAATGAGCCCTGGCGCTGCGCTGGCCTTTTTCCTGGCCGGGCCAGCCACGCGACTGACAGCCCTGGCAGCGCTGGGCACGCTGCTCAACCGGCGAGCGCTGCTCGCCTACGTGACTTATGTCGTCGTGGGGGCGGCGTTGCTGGGAACTGCGCTCAATCTGGCGCTGGGTGCTTGATACCGGTGCAGCGCCCGTTGGGCGAGGTCTCTGACCAAGCCCGAGTACTGGATAGAGGAGAGTACAGTGAAGAGACGACGGAAACTGATCGTGCTGGTGGGATTGCTGGCGCTGCTGGGCGGCGTGAGCGGGCTGCAACATCGGGCCGCCTACTCCAGCCCAGCCAGCGGGCCCGCTGGGGTCGCCATCGTGCGAGCAACCTCCTGGCCGCTTCCAGACGCGGAAGTCGAACAGAACGTGCGCCAGGCCGTGGCGCTGGCGGGCGGGCTGGACAGCATCATCGAGCCGGGCGACACCGTGGTGATCAAACCCAACCTGATCCTGGGAGCCGCCCCAGGCGAGGGATACACCAGCGACCCCCGCGTGACCCGCGCCGTCGTTCAACTGGCACGTGAGGCCGGCGCAGGGCAGGTTTTCATCGCCGATGGCGCAGCGATGTATAGCGACGGGCACGACGCCCGAGGCGCGACCGTCGAAGCATTCCGTCTCTGCGGCTACGACACAGACGGCAATATGATGGACGACGTCACCGGTGCGCCGTTGGTGGACCTCAATGACGCTGGCGGGCTCGACCAACACGACTCCAACCTGGTGCGGCGGGTGCACATCCAGAACGGCCTCATCTGGAGCGACTACTGGCTGCCCAACGTGATCCTGGACGCCGACGTGCTGGTCGGTGTGCCAACGCTCAAAAACCACTCCCACGCCGGGATCACACTCGCACTCAAGAACCAGTTCGGCATCGCCCCCTCCGACATCTACCACAATCCCGGCTCACAGACGTTCAAGGGCGCACTCTCGCACGGCCCGGACGACCTCGGGCGGCACATCGTGGACCTGAACCTGGCCCGTCCGCTCGACTTCATCGTCCTGGATGGACTGCGGGGCATGACCGATGGCCCTATCGGCGGGACTCTGGCCGACCCGCCGCTGCGGCTGATCCTGGCCGGGCAAGATGCTGTGGCCGTGGACACCGTCGGCGCTCTGGTGATGGGATATGACCCGCAGAGCATCCCCTACCTGGGCTGGGCCGCCGGGGCCGGCCTGGGCACCGACGACGTGACGCAGATCACCGTCCGCGGACTGCGCGTCAACCAGGTGCGGCGCGATTTCCCGGCCCCCTATGGCAACCCTCCGGCACAACGGGCCGAGGCCACCCCGCCCTCCATAGACATCACTGCCCCGGCAGAGAGCACCGTCGTCGTCGCGAAGACCCTGGTGTGGGCCAGCGCGTCGGACAACGAGGCCATCTCCAAAGTCGAATTCTACGCCGGCGAGGAGTTGCAGGCCACCATCACCGCCCCACCCTATCAGGCGATGCTCGACCTGAGCAAGTATCGCGGGCAGACCGTCGCCCTGCGCGCCGTGGCTTACGATTTCGCGCTCAACGACGCCGAGGACAGCCGCACCGTCACGGTAGTGCCAGCCCCCGCGCCGGGCACCGCTTCGTTACTGACCGCCACGCTGACCATCCCCACCTACCCCTATGCAGCCTACCTCACATCTGCGTATACCCCGACCTACAACATAACCTACGCTGTGCTGAACTGGGACGCCTACAACAGTTCTGATCCGACGCCCGCCCCCCACGACTACGATTTGCTGGTGCTGGAAAACGACTACCTGCAAGTGACGCTTCTACCCGAACTGGGCGGGCGCATCTACCAGATGATCTTCAAGCCCACTGGCCACAACGAGTTGTATCAGAACCCGGTCATCAAGCCCACCACGTGGGGGCCGCCTGAGCAGGGCTGGTGGCTAGCGGTCGGAGGCATCGAGTGGTGCTTGCCGGTGGAAGAGCACGGCTACGAGTGGGGGGAACCGTGGGACTACCAGGTCACCACCTCCACGGCGGGCGTCACCGTCACGCTGCAGGACACGACCGCCAGCGACCGCATCCGCGCCGCCATCACGGTGCACCTGCCGGCTGGCCGGGGCTACCTGGCGATCACCCCGCGCATCGAGAACCCCACCGGCTTCTCCCTGGCCTACAAGTTCTGGCTCAACGCAGCGCTCACACCCGGTGTTTCCAACACTGTCGGCGCGGACCTGCATTTCGTCTTCAACGCCGAAGAAATGTCCGTCCACTCCACCGGCGACAACCGGCTGCCGGGCCACAACACCGTACCTAGCGGCCCTGAACACCGTTTTGGCTGGCCGATCTACAACGGGACTGACTTCTCCCGCCTGGGCAACTGGCGCGAGTGGTTGGGCTTCTTCGAATACCCCCAGGCGGCGGCCAACTTCGCTGGCGTTTACGACACCGCCGCGAACGAGGGGTTAGCGCGGGTCTTCCCAGCCAACGTGGCCCACGGCAGCAAGGGGTTCGGCTTCGGCTGGTCGGACCCGATCCCCTCGAACGTTTGGACCGACGATGGCTCCACCTATTTGGAACTGCACGGCGGCGTCGCGCCGACCTTCTGGGACGCGGCGACCATCACGGCCGGGCACTCATTGGAATGGACGGAATACTGGATTCCGGTAAGCGGCATAGGCGGGCTGAGCGCAGCGACGGCCGAGGCTGCGCTAAGCACGCGCGAAAGCGGCGACCGCTTCACCATCGGCGTGCACTCCACCGCGCCTCGCGCCGCCGGCGCGAGCACACTCTACGTCTGGGACCGGGACGATTGCAGCGAACTGGCCCGCTGGGAGTTGCCGGACATCGGCCCGGACACACCCTTCACCGCATCAATAGCGCTCCTTCTCTCTGTCCCCCCCATTGGGGGGGATGAAGGGGGGGCGCTGGACGAGGTGACCTTCGCCTACCTGGGCACGGATGGGCGCCTGTTGGCGGCAGTCAATCCCAGAGACTGCCTGCCACCCACCTCGTCGGTCGAACCGCTGCTGCCCTGGGTGGAGACGACCACCTTCATCGTCGCCTGGACAGGGCAGGACGCCTGGACGGGCATCACCGCCTACGATGTGCAGGTCCGCGACGGCTATGAAGGAGCCTGGACCGCCTGGCAAAACGGCACGACCGCCACCTCGGGTATGTTCACCGGCCTCCACGGCCACACCTACTTCTTCCGCGCCCGCGCCCGCGATCTGGCAGGCAACCAGGAGCCTTACGACGGCGAAGAATGGGGGCAAACGTTCACGACGGTGCTGACCGAGCCCGCTCCGGTGCTGGTCACCTCCCGCAAGTCCGCCACGCCCTACCGCTTCCGCCCCGACCAGACGGTTCAGTACACCGTCGTCATCAGCAATACCGGCAACCTGGCAGCCAGCGGATCACTGACCGACACAGTTCCAGCCAGCATGCTCCTGCTGACGGAGACGCTGGCAGCCACCTCCGGCCCCGCGCCGACCTACGCGGCTGGGCAGATCCACTGGAGCGGGACGGTGGAGGCCGGTATAGAGATACGCATAACCTACACGCTTTCCCCGACGGCGGCGACGCCTTTCGACGCGCCCCTGACCAACACGGCGGAGATCGCCGGGAGCGTACTGGGCCCCTTCACGCGCCAGGAGACGGTCGTGCAGGCGCACCTCGCGTGGCTGCCGCTGATCGCGCGGCAGTGTGGGCCGTAGGGGCAAGGGAGATACGTGGACCAACAGCATCGGTTGTCGCTGGGGCTGGCCCGCCTGGTCGTCGGGGCAGTGTTCTTCTTCAACGTGACCTGTGCGCTGTCGTTCGTGGCCTGGCCGGACCGGTACGCACCAGGCTTTGAGGTGAGCGGAGTACCGGGGCGAGTCGTGGTGCGCGGGGTGGGCATCCTCTTCCTGATGTGGAACGCCACCTACCCGCCCGTGCTGGCCCGGCCGCACCGGAACCGCACCCTCTTCGCGGTGATCCTGGCGCAGCAGGCCATCGGGCTGGCAGGCGAGACCTGGATGTGGATGACGCTACCACCCGGCCACGCCCCCCTGCGAGCCACCGGCCTGCGCTTCATCGCCTTCGACGGGGCGGGGCTCGTGGGGATGGGATTGGTCTTCTGGTTGTTCTCTCCTGCCCGGTTACTGAACAATAACGGTGACAGGGCCGCTCAGTAGGACGCTCTCGCCATCGGTGAACTGAATCGCCAGCCACAGATTGTACGTGCCAGGGGCTGAAATCTTATCGTGCATCTGGTCACGGTGGTAGAACTGCTGGTTGGCCGGCAATTGTGCGTATACCCAGCTCTTCTGAATCTCGCCCGTCTCCTCTACCCATACCCCGAGATACAAGTACTCAACCGGTGCGCTGGTCTGATTCGTAATCCACATGTGAAACCATATCTCTGCACCGAGGGCATACGGACCCGGCGCACCTTCGACCTCAAACTTATCCGGCACAAGCCCGCGAAAGTCGGCGGCGGGCGCCGAAGTCGCCGTCGGCAGCGTTTCAGTCGGGACAGGAGTTGCGGTCACCGCAGCAGCGGTCGGCGCGGGCGGAGGTTCGATCTGCGGTACATTGTCCACGTTGGAGGCGGCGACCAGCTCACCAAAGACCCAACCCGGCGTCTCATTGTATCGGATCCGCCACCAATCGCCGTAGCGACCGGTCACCTCGGCCTGAGCGCCCGGGTCGAGATACCCCAGGCGCGTGTAGTTAGTGCCCGGTCCACCGCGGACGTTCACCCCGTCAGCGCCAGCCACGATCGTCGCCACGGCAGTGGTCGCTGTTGGGGGAATCACAGTGGGCGCCGGCGCGACCGTCGGCAGCGGCGAATCGGCGGGAGCAGGGACGCTGGGCGCCGTCGCTGACGGAAGCGGGGCGACGGTCGAGCGCACGGTTATCTGTACCGGTGTGGCGGACGCCGCGACCGGCGGCGGGGTGTCCTCAGGTTGCCCATTCCCCGCGGTCCACGTAAAGCCATACCAGACAAGCCACATTCCCAGCCCCAGTGCGAGGATCCATACCACGACGGAAAATACAGTACGGCCCCGTCTGGGCCCTGAGTACAGACTCATGTTCATTGGCGACCCTCCAGTTCGGACTCCGTATCCATTCAGTGGGTAGATCAGAAACCGGGTTTTTGGTGCTCCACAAGCGGAGTAGCATTGCTTGCAGGTACTTTTCCGTTGCCAGAGATGTCTCCCTGTACGAAAAACCCGGTTTCTTGGCCCCCTTTTCCTCTCCCAACCTCCTGGCAATGACACCTGACGGGCACATACTTAGTATAACCCAACCTGGCGCGGAAGTCAAAGTTCGCAGTGCCGCAAAAGTCGCCCTGACGGTTGACCGTCATTCTGAGCGTAGCGAAGAATCTCCCTATCCCGGTGGTGGAGACCCTTCGCTTTCCTTCGTTTCACTCAGGACAAGCTGCTCAGGGTGACAGGGCGGGTTTTGCGCTATTGCCAAAGTTCGGCAGGCGAGCGCCTGGTTGTGCTGAGGACAGCCGCCCGGCGATGAAGTCGCCGGGCTACGGAGCTTCCGCCCGATAAATCGGGCTCAGGAACCCCGTTGCGGGGGTGGCCTCGTGGTGCCGGTGGTGGGTCTTTCAGTATCCTCAGTCGGATCGTTGGGGTTGAAACTGTCGGTGGGCGTCCTCGGTGTGCTCGCCGGGTCCCCTTTCAGTATCCTCAGTCGGATCGTTGGGGTTGAAACCAGCGCTCCATCCGTCGTCTGAGCGATGAACTCCGACCTTTCAGTATCCTCAGTCGGATCGTTGGGGTTGAAACACTCTCAGCTCAGGCACATGCCTGGAGCCTACACCCCTTTCAGTATCCTCAGTCGGATCGTTGGGGTTGAAACACTGGTTCGGGTCCTGCCTGCGCAGGCAGGGGGGGCTTTCAGTATCCTCAGTCGGATCGTTGGGGTTGAAACGTCACCACTCCGCGCCCGCTGGACGGCGGTAAGTTTCTTTCAGTATCCTCAGTCGGATCGTTGGGGTTGAAACGAGAGCGGCGAGTATCCGTATCGCTGCTTCTACCATCACTTTCAGTATCCTCAGTCGGATCGTTGGGGTTGAAACTCCAGAGTGCCTACGAGACGTTCTTCCCGCTCGATGGCTTTCAGTATCCTCAGTCGGATCGTTGGGGTTGAAACCGGGCCCGAGAGATGGGGGCTCGGCGGGTGGAGTTCACTTTCAGTATCCTCAGTCGGATCGTTGGGGTTGAAACCTGGTATGGGGGCGGTGGGTCAGTTGTTGGGTTATGCTTTCAGTATCCTCAGTCGGATCGTTGGGGTTGAAACGGTTGCGAAGACGTGCCTGACCTGGGGATCGTAGAGACCTTTCAGTATCCTCAGTCGGATCGTTGGGGTTGAAACGAGAAGTTGTCAACGCGCAGTTGGCGCATCTTCGGGACTTTCAGTATCCTCAGTCGGATCGTTGGGGTTGAAACTCTGTCATTTGGCTTGGCCGCTTCAAAATCCTATGATGCTTTCAGTATCCTCAGTCGGATCGTTGGGGTTGAAACCCAC
>JADHWW010000143.1 GCA_016783285.1 Anaerolineae bacterium | reverse complement strand
AAACTGGCGCGCACGATCGCGGATCCTTCGGCGGGCTCAGGACAGGCCTGGCGGGGCGCGAGCGGATTGAGACAGCGCATCTGGCGGAGGCGATCCAGTACCGGCCGCGGCGGGTGGTCTGACTGGCGTTCAGTATCCCCCCGCTTGCCCAATGTGGGCGAGGTGCGACCTGGAGCGGTGTGTCTGCTCCAACCGTGCAGGGGCGGTCGTTTCGCCGTCGCTCAGCCGGCTCGTCGGACCCACCGCCCGAGTACGAGCCACTCCATCGTTCCGACGACGGTACCGACCGTGCCTCCAACTACAGCCTCATCAACGGCGGGCAGACTCCGTACTTCTGCACTCTCTACCTTCAAAGCGCTCTTGTCGCCCCGGCCGGCTCAGTTACGCGCACATAGTATATTGTGACTGTGTGCAGAAGTCAGATTCTCACAGCGCTATCGCTGCAAGCCAAGCAAAGCAAACCGCCCTAACCATGTAAGTCGAGGCGGGCGTTTCGCCGTCGCTCACGCGGGGACTTGCGTGTGCTGGCGGGATAGGATAGAATATGTTAGAATATGTCAGGTCCGAGCCCATGTTCAAATCGTCTATCTCTCCTTCCGTGGCCGTGGTCGTGCTGAACTGGAATGGAGGCCAGATCACACTTGATTGTCTGGCCTCAGTCGAGCGGCTTGACTATCCGCGCCGCTCGCTCATCGTGGTGGACAACAACTCCACGGATGGTTCCCCCGAACGCATCCGCTCTTGCTTCCCGGAGGTCGAGCTAATCACCCACACCCAAAATCTGGGTCTGAGCGAGGGCTATAACTCTGGCTTGCGTTGGTCGCTGGAGCGAGGCCATGACTACACCTTGCTGCTCAACAACGACGTGGTACTCGCGCCCGATGCGCTGCGTTTGCTGGTGGGTGAAGCCGAGCGCCGTCCTGAGGCCGGTATGTTCTCCCCCAAGATCTACCTGGGCGAGCCGCCCTCCGATCGCCTCTACTGGACCGGCGGCTGGCTGACCCTGAACCCATTCGGAGCGCCCACACGTGGATATCGCCGTCGTGACCAGGGTCAGTATGACGAGGTGTGCGAGATACAACTGGCGGCAAACACCGCTGTGCTGGTCCGCTGCGAGATGGTACGCGATGTCGGCCTGCTTGACCCGGCCTACTTCTATATGTGCGAGGACTTCGACTGGAGCCTACGGGCTCGCCAGAGCGGCCACAAGGTGCTCTATGTTCCTGGAGCACGGGTATGGCACCTCGAGTGTGCTACGATCGGTTTTCTATCTCCGCGCATGGTCTACTATTACCTGCGTAACATGATGTTGCTGGCTCGGCGCTATCACTCCCGCCCGCACCTTATGCAGGCCATGCTTACTTTCCAGGTCTTGCTGTTTATGGTAATGTTCCTCGTCACCGGCAAGCCGGGCGGGCTGCGCGCCTGCCTATGGGCGCTGATTGACTACCGCCGTGGTCGCTTCGGCGAGACCGCCCGCCGCTTCTGACCAGGGAGGCCCAGGTACCATGCCTGAACTGGTTTTTGACGCTGAGCGAGCCATCCCCGATGAGATGCGCGAGACGTGGGTACTGCGCACCACCCTAGCCGATCATCTGCGACGCTATCGGCTGGCCCGGCGCTACGTCGTCGGGCGGCGTGTGCTCGACGCGGCATGTGGGGTTGGCTACGGCTCGGCCATACTCCAGCGGGCCGGCAGTCGGCTGGTGGTCGGGGTTGATTACAAGTTCGAGGCCCTGCGCTACGCCCAACGGCGTTACGGCGGGCCGGGGGTGTGCTTTGTGCAAGCCGACCTGGACCGGTTCGAGTGGCCGAGCGGGGCCTTTGAGACGGTTGTGAGCCTGGAGACGATTGAGCATCTGCGCGATCCACGCGGCTTCATCCGGCGTGTATGGAAGCGCCTGCCACCGGGCGGTGTGTTCGCTGTCTCGACCCCGATCATCAGCACCCTGGCCGAGGACGTCTGGCATCTGCACGAGTGGAGTGAGCACGAGGTGCGGACGATGGTGAGCGAGGTGGGCTTTGTCATAGTTGATGAGTTGCGCGCTATGCGCTCGTGCACCGGCTGGCAGTTACTCCAGGCTGGATGGCGGCACCCACAAGCGGTTAGCTGGCGCCATGCACTTCGCCACCCGCTGCGGGGTTTGCAAAGGGCGCTGTTTGGCTGGCCCGACTGGGGCGAGTTGATGCTGGTCACACGTAAGCCCCCGCTCGACCAGAAGGCAAATTCAACAGGATGTGGCTAGAATCGAACGGACGTGAGTAGGTAGGGGACGAATCAGAGGCCCAGGCGGGAAGCGGTCGGGGCCAAGTCGGCCAATGGATCCTCCGTCTCCAAAGTGGCAAAGTGGCCTGGGCATCGGCTATTGCCCAGATCCAGCGGTAGTAGGCCGTCCCAGGAGTAGGCCAGTTGGGGGAAAGCGGCACGCCCAAGACTGCGGAACGCAGTGATCCCGCATGCGCCCGCTGCTTCGGCCAGTTCGAGCATACGATTGGCCGTCACAGCCACGCTCATCGATTGCAGGTTGTGTGGGGGCAGTCGGCGTAGATAACGGGTAGGGATATCGCTCAAGTCCTCCACGGGACGCACCACAACCACCCGCCCGGTGCAACGATTCACCGTCGCGCTCCACTGGTCAGCATTCCAATCTCGCTCATCCAACACCACCAGGCAGCCGTCGTCGTAGTCAGTCAGCACGCGCACGTCGCCTTGGAGCTCCAGCAGCTTGTAGATGTCGTAGGCGCGATGGAGAAAACGCGCAGGCGCCACCCCACGGGGCAAGCGCTTTGTAAGCCGGCACATCGCTTCGGACAGAGCGGCAGCATAGTCGACAGGGGTGTGCCGGCCACCGCGCTCCACAAAGTGAACGCGCGCGCTGAAGCAGCCATACTGGTCCCAGAAGGTCGAGTCCAAGGCTGACAGGCGCGCGGGCAGTGTGACGTCGTCGCGCAGAGCAGTGCGTCCTATTACAGCAAAGCTGACCTTGTGGCCGTGACGGTGAAAGTGAGCAGGCTGCCCAACGGCCTGCAGATGCGCGGCAATCGAGGCGATGGTCTGGTCACTGGCGGAGGCCATTACCAGATCGGATTGGCCTAGCAACGTGCGCTGCATCGCGACGTCGTCGTAGTCCCAGATCAGCATCCCTAACCCCGTCACCAGCTCGGAATCCACCTCCTCGATAGCGGACAACACCCAAGGGGCCATCAAGGGGGACTGGCGGCTATTGCGCACCAGGACCGCTGGCGCCACCTCCGGCGCAGCGCCAAGGGCAGTGTGGTTGGCTATGTGCAGCAGCAACGCGATCAGCAGCCCATTGCCGGGTACGTTGCCTGCGGCGAAACCGAGGGCTAGCGAGGCCGGGGGTGCGGGACGAAACAGCGGTGCGCCAACCCGCAGGGCAGCGGTCCAGCGGTCAGAGCGGCGGGCCGGGAAGAAACGTATTTTCCCAGGTAGCCCGCCCAGCATGGGTTGCCAGGATCGGGCGATAGCCCAGGCAGGATTGTGCTCGACCGAGCGGGCGAGGGCATCTAGCTGCACCAGTTCGCTCTGAGTGAAAGCCAGTGCCAGCATCGAACTGGGATAGCCGGTGTAGTGAGCGATGGCCTCCAACCTATCGGGGTCGTTCATCAGAATCTTGGGCACGGTAGCCAAGGCGCATTGCCAGCGCACTATCAAGTCGGGCACGGCAAGGCCGCGGGCAGCGCGCAACTCGGCCACCAGCGTCTCCCACTGGGCGCGCGTGGGCTTGGGCCAGCGCACGGCCACACCATCGCCGGGTGGGACGGGTCGACCGGCGGTCACGTAGTGTATCTCCCACTCCATATCGCGTGTCAGAGGCTGCAAAGAGGCGGGTAACCAATAACCGTCCAAGATCTCACGAGATAGCGCCACAGCCAGCCTCCTCTATCAGGTCTACACGCTGGATGGTGTTGCGTACGAGGTAGGGTGTGGAGTCACCACACGAGCAGACCAACGCCGCATCGAAGTAGCCGTTACCGTTGACCAACCGGACCCGGTCGGCGGACTGAAAGAAAGGGGGGTACACGTCACCACCGCCCAGAGGGTCCCAGAACGCCAACAGCCCGGTGACATCGCTGCCCTGGAGCGGACAGTCGTCGTCGTCCATCACCGCCACATAGACCCAGGGGGGTAGGTGGTAGTTGCCCTCGGAACACTGGAAGGCAGCCCAGTTTGCCTCTGCCATGCCGTAGATGTCGGTCACGGGTAACGCCGCGCCGCCAGGCCCGTGTATCGCCCGTCTCAGGTCAGCCCGGATTTGATCTGGTGTACGAGGATAGAGCTCTTTGATCCCCCCACCCGTGGCGATTCGACTGCCAGCGGGTAACTCCATCCCGCCACAGGCCAGCACGTGCTGTCCGACGGCATCGAGTTGCACCAAACCGCCCAGCAGCATCACAGGGTGGCCGGCAACCACGCTTTGCTCCAGTGCCTGGACTGTCATCTTGACAAACTTGTCTTCGGCCAGCGCTTCGTAGGCCCAAAGCGTGAAGGGATGCAGCACGCGCCGCTCCCACAGACCCCGCAGGCCAGGTCGGAAGGTACGACCGGTGCGCACGCGGATGGTGTCGGGGTCGGCTTTGAACGGCATAGTATAGGCAACAGAGCTATCAGCGGCCCATCCCAGTTCACGGGTACCCAGGTGAGCAATGCGCGCCATCGCGACGCGGCTATGCGCGGGCATCACGAATACCATGTCATGTTGGGGGTCAATGTTCCAGGCGTGGGCAATGGCAGTGAAGTACGCGTCGGTGGCCACTTCCACAGTCATCTTGTTGCGAACCAGGATAGCAAATTTGCCAGAGGTACCGCTACTTGTGACGATCTCCAGGCCCAGGTCGGAGTACAGCGTCTCTATGGCGACCAGCAGCCCCTCCAAGGTCGAGTAGTGGGGGCGCAGGAGCGCGGCACGTTCCAACGGCAGTCCGAACGAGAGCTGATCTGCCAACCATGCCAGAGCGCGCTGGGGCTGATCCTGGGGAAAAGGAGTGCCCAGTTGTTCGATATACCCCTTGAAGGTGATGGCACTAGTCCGAAGCAGGCGCGGCAACTGCAACGGGAGCAGACTGGAGCCCACACCACGCGCCGACACGGTGGCCCGGTAAGCGCTGTTGCGGGCATAGTGCCAGGCGTGGCGTTCATGGATGGCCTCGAGCAATATCCTGTTCCGCGCGTCTGGATGGATAGAGTAAAACTCTCTCAGGGTTGACACTAGGTGATTATACCCGACCTGTTGGGTTAATGCAACACGATGCGCGCATCGGGTCTAGGTGAAGGGCGACTTTGTGTAGAAATCGAAACCCCGCCCGCCATCGCTGCAAGCCAAGCAAACCGCCCCAACCATGCAAGTCGGGGCGGGGCCACTCAGTTTCTATGGGCGCACGCCACTAATTCTTCAGGAAGTCTTTCAACCTGCGGGAGTGTCTGGGATGACGGAGCCGGCTGAGCGCCTGAGCCTCTATCTGGCGCACTCGTTCACGAGTCACACCCAGTTTCTTACCCACCTCCTCCAGGGTGTACGTTTCGCCATCCACCAGTCCATAGCGCAGTTGCAGAATGCGCACTGTGCGCGGCGGGAGAATCTGTAGCATCTCGTGGAGCAACTCCCGCAACATCGAAGAGCTCACCTCCTCGTCTGGAGCCAGGCTGTCTTCGTCTTGGATGAAATCACCCAACTCGCTCTCCCCCTCGTCGTTGGTGGGCATCTCCAGCGAGAGAGGGCGGCGCGCCACTCTCATCAGTTCCTCTGCCTTGCGTGTGGGAATCTCCAGAGCGGCGGCCAACTCCTCAGGGGCGGGCCCGCGTCCCAGTTCCTGCGTCAGCCGGTGGGAGGTCCGCAGCAGTCTGTTGATCTGGTCCCCCATGTGGACCGGCACACGGATCGTGCGGCTCTGATCGGCGATCGCGCGCGTGACCGCTTGCCGGATCCACCAGGTTGCATAAGTCGAGAACTTATTTCCCAACCGGTAGTTGAACTTATCGGCAGTACGGATAAGCCCGATGTTGCCCTCCTGGATCAGGTCGAGGAAGGGGACGCCGCGGCCGATGTACTTCTTGGCCACGCTGATCACCAGGCGAGAGTTGGCGCGAATGATGTGCTCACGAGCAGCCAGACCGTCCTGCACAGCCCTCCTCAATTCGGCCTGTTCTTCCGGATTGAGAGGACCATTCTGGTCCAAGTCCGCCTGAGCAATTCGACCGGCCTCCATACGCTTGGCGAGCGTGACCTCCTGTTCGGCCGTGAGCAGGGGCACCTGTCCAATCTCCTTGATGTAGAGGCCGATTGTATCGTCTGTTGCAACCGTGTCGAAGTACGCTTCCTGATCGGCCGCCGCGTCAGTCCGACCAGGTTTCTGGAGCGACCCCGCTTCTTGCTCTTGCTCTTCTTCCGGTGGGCCTACCCCAATGCCGGCTTCTACCAGGTTAGCCAGGATATCCTCTAGTTCCCCCAGGTTCTCTTCCACCTGAGGAAAAGCGGTCAGGATGTCACCATACGTGACGAAACCCTGCTCGGCCGCCTTGGTCAGCAGGTATTCCTCACCGCTTACTTCCTCTTCATTTTCCACCAGTTTGTTCTCTTGATACAGTCGCATCTTCTCCATCTTACCACACTTCTGTCCACATAAACACTATAGCCAACCTCGTAGCCTGTAGACGGCAATACCGATGTACTCCTTCAGGGCACGGGTTGTCAATTCCAGGCTGTCGGCACTGGGCAACAGATTGATCAGTTGTGTATGCAAGCCGGCTTCTCTGAGATATTGCCAGTCAGCCTGAGTCACCAGGAAATCGGTTGGGGCGGGGATCACCTCAAGTCCCTGGCGTTCGAAGACGCGCACCGCCCGTGGCATATGCGTAGCCGAGGTAACCAACAGAATCCGTTTGATCCCCTCCTGTTCCAGGATTTCGCGGCTGTTGACACCGTTTTCGTACGTGTTGCGAGAGGTAGATTCCAACCACACCGCTGCATTGGGTACGCCCATCATCTCCAGAATGGCCGCCATATTCTCCGCCGCCGGGGTTTGCGGTCCCAACCAGGCGATGTTCCCACCACTGAGGAGGATATGTGCGGCTTTCCCCTGCCGGTAGAGCCAAGCGGCATAGAGCACGCGGTCTCCCGCCTCATTGAGCTCCACGGTTGGCCGGGGGAACTGAGCAGATCGGGTGCCGCCGCCAAGCACCACGATCGCATCCGCGCCTGGCAACTCCGCTGACGGCAGATAGCGCCACTCTAAAGAGCGCACCAGACTCAGCGATACCCAACGGTTGCCGCCCAGCCACAGTAACAAAAGCGCCAGAACCAAACTGCCCATCTGCCAGCGCCGCCGCCGGTAGGTCACAAGGGCCAGTACTATCAAAACACAGGCGAGACCCAGTGGGTAGACGAACAAGGGCAGGAATTTAGAGAGAAACAGAAACATCCCTTTGCCCCCCATAACGACGTATCTTCGAGAGAAACGGCTTTACTTGTTCAGATGTGGGTATTCCTATTCGACCGCCAAGGTGTTGGCTGTTCAACGCGGCTACCGCGCTTGCCAAAGAAGCGGTTTCTTCCAGTTCAAGCCCCTTGAGTAGACCGAAGAGGAATGCCCCGTGATAACTATCGCCGCACCCGGTCGTGTCCATGACGCTTGGAAGTAGAACCGCCGGTTGGTGAAAGGGCCGCCCCTTCCGTGGATGAATCCAACTCCCCCTCGTGCCATCGGTTATCGCGACCAGCCTTGGGCCATCTCTCAGGAGTATCTCGGCGGCTCTCCGGACATCCGTTTGTTGCGTATACTTCTCGGCAAAGTCGCGGGCGACAATGCAGATGTCCGTGAGAGGCACAAGTTGTTTCATCTCCGGACGATATCGGTGGGCGCCACCGTCGAACGAGACCTGGACATTCGCATCACGGGCCCATTGGCTCGCCTGCAGACACACATCCCAGTGGCGACCATTGACGTGCAGGAACCTGGCGGACTCGATCACGGAGGGAGGGACATCTGCGGGCGGCAATTCCGGCGCAGTTCCCGGAGAGTACACGATTGACCGAGCGCCGCTGTCTTTGCGAACGAGGACGCAGGCGGTTGAGGAGGTGTGACCTTTGCTCACCTCGACATAGTCGGTGCACACGCCCTCTCTCTGGAACTCTTCCAGGATAAGCATTCCCCTCCAGTCATCCCCAAGCGCATCAATCATGGCCACCCTTGCACCCAACCTGGCGAGCGTAACAATCGCCGTAGCCACTGGGCCTCCGCCTTGGACGGTCATATCGACCGCGCGTTGGACACCTTCTTTCGCAGGAAAATGATCCACGAGAGCGACGATGTCCACCGTGGACACACCGAGGCCGATCACGTCAAAGCGCGCCATTGGCGACCTTCCTGTTGGTAATCATTGGTTTAGTATAGTCCAGCATTGCATAGAAGTCAAAATCACGCAGAACCAGTAATGAACCCTCTCTCTAGCCCCCTGTTGAGTCCGTGGATCTCCAAAGGCTCGCCCTTGGCCGGATCGCGCACGAGCGCAAGCGCCCCCTGTGCACATTTGGAGACACACACGCCGCAGCCCATGCAGGCGCTGGTGTCCACGGCAGCGGCGCCGTCACTCACCGAGAGTGCTCCGAACTGGCAAAAGTCGGCGCAGATGGCGCAGCCGACGCACAGGTCGGCATCCACGCTGGCGACGTAGCCGGAAGAGGCCAGCATCGGAGTGCCGTGCCGATGGGCCTGCATCGCCCCGCAGCAACAGGCGCAACAGTTGCAGATGGCGTAGAAGCGGCCCAGCATAGCGTCCTTGAAGAAGGCGTGGTGCACGTGGCCGCGCTCGTCCTCGGCGCGCAGGATCTCCACTGCCTCATCGGGGGTGATCCAGCGGGAGCGGCGGGGGTGGTGCTCGGCGACGAAACTGGCGAACGGTTCGCCGACAATGAGGCAGACGTCAATGGGTTGGCAGGGATTGGGGCGGGAAGCGCGGCAGGGGCAATCCAGGACAACGATGTGGTCGGGGTTCTGCAGTACAATGTCGCGGGCGTGGGCGTAGGGGATCACTTGCTCCAGGTCGGTCAGGCGGATCTCCTCCCCCACCGTGACCAGTTGCGTCGCTGCCTCCAGGGGGACGACCTTGCCGTGGTATGTGTCGGCGAAGGTTATGCGGGCGGGACTGCGTCGTGAGCCTTCGACGTGCGCGCCCCGGCGAGCACACTCAGCCGGACGGTCATCGGCCGACCTGGAGAGAAACAGCCCAGCCAGCCAACGCACGAACGGCCCGAAGCGCCGGGCCAGGGGATGCTCTCCGGTTCCGATGCTAATATACAGGTAGGGCCAGCGTATGTAGATGTAGCCGTGCAGCCAGTCGAGCAGGGAGTAGCCCGGCGTGCGCCGCGCCTCCCGTGCGAAGGACCGGGTAGAGGGCTGTATCCGAAAAGGCCAGAACTTACGTTTCATCATTCACCTATCTTTTCATCAGGGGTGACTACTCAGACTCTTCCCAAAACAGGCACAAATAGCACACGGATACACACGGATGAAACGGGTTCTCACAGATTTTTTGTCTTTATCTGCGTACAACCGTGTGATTCGTGTTGATCCGTGTTCTATTTGTGACTGGCTGAGCAGTTACCATCAGGGTTTGCTTCAAATCAGCGACCCCATGAGTGCTGATGGGGAGCCAGCGTGGCGATGACCTGGCGGTCCAGAAAGTTGATGAAACTCGCCTGCAGGGGTTGCGATCCCGCACCTACGGCAGATGGACGTGGGGGTCCACCGGCCGGCCCTGGTAGCGCAACTCGAAGTGCAGGTGCGGTCCGGTGGAATAGCCGGTGGTGCCCGCCCCGCCCAGGAGTTCTCCCTGTCGTACTTCCTGCCCAAACTCGACCACAATCTCCGTAAGGTGGGCGTAGTAGGAGCGCCAGCCGTTCTCATGACCCACGATGACCAGGTTACCGTAGCCGCCCCCCCACTCGGCGAAGACCACTACCCCGTCCGCCACCGCGACGATGGGGTCCCACATCCTGGCGGCGATGTCGAGGCCGATGTGGCCGGGGTTGCGAGGATCGTGGAAGGTCCAGCCGGATATCGCGCGCCGTGTGCTGGGCCATTGGAACAGCCCTTGGTCAGCAACGGCGTGACCGCCAGGGGTTGCCATAGTCGGCTGTGGAGGAGGGGTTACGCCTGGTATGATTGGCGCGGGTGCATCTGAGAGGGTGAGCATAAGGGAGTATCGGCCCGGCGCACCTGAGACCGGCGTCACCTGTACGCGGTAGAGGCCGGTGGTTGGCAGGCGCGGCTCGAACAGATAGGGGGGCAGGAACACGGAGCCTGTCTCATTTGCCAGCACAGTTCCGTCGGGACTAAGCAAGTGGACGGCTAGTTCGGCCTCCACACTGGAACCGGAGCCTGGGTGGAGCCACATTTCAATGGTGGCAGATTGGCCTACGCGGCCCTGAAACTGCCATTCCTCCCCGGCCTCCGCGCCCAAGGTTCCCTCCGCTGGCTCACCCGGTGTGAGGCAGTCGGCAGCCTGCACTGGAGTCTGCGCCGGAACCCGTGTCGGAATCTGCGTCTCGCTGGGAAGCGCCAGGGACGGCCCTATCCAACGCTGTGCCAGCCCTGCCCCAGTCAGGTAGGCCGCCGCCGCCAGCGCGGCGACCAGGGCTGCCCACATCAATAACGAAAGGGGGCTTTTACCGCCCCCAGTTGGATTCATCTCCCTCATTAGTTGTAGCCCTTCGACACAGCAAAAGCCGAACCAATTGTGTCTATTGCACCACCCGACCCTGCATATCCGGTGGCAGCGGAACCCCCATCAGGTCCAGCACCGTGGGGGCCACGTCCATCAGTTGCAGTCCCTCCGCGTACCGCCCGCCGCGATCTTGTCGTGGGTCCCAGAGGACGAAAACGCCGTCCTGGTCGTGGTTGGCGTCGTCCGGTCCGAGGTCGTTCTCGAAGGTATAGAGGTCGGGTAGGCCGAAGGAGCCTATCGACCGCCAGCGCAGGTTGCCGAAGTAGACCATCAGGTCGGGGGCGACGTTGCGCACCTCCTGGTACAGTTCCTCCGGCTTGAAAGCCACGGAGCCCATCGGTTTGCCCTCGTGGTCGGGCAGGGCCTCAATCATTTCCTTGACCTGGTCCCGTACTTTCTCGTAATCGCGGGCAGGAATCTTCCCCAGCGGCTCCCGCCCCTCTACGTTCAGGAATACGCGGGCGTAGTAGCCCCCGGCCCCCCAGGCGGTGGTCTTCTCCCAGTCTATCTCCACCTTCTCAAAGGGAACCAGGCCCTCGTACCGGGGTTCTTCCTTCAGGACCAACAGCCCTTCCCGGCGGAGCCACTCGTTGACGGCGAAGCCGCCTTCCATCGCCTTGGCCCCGTGGTCGGAGACGACCATCACCACCGTGTCGTCGTCCAGCATCCCCATGATCTCCCCCAGTTCACGATCCAGGTAGCGATAGTAGTCGGGAATGGCGTTCTCGTAGGGGTTACCTGGCTCGTGTTTGGGGTGGCCGGGATCCCAGTACTTCCACATCCCGTGGTGGATGCGGTCCAGGCCGATCTCCACGAACATAAAGAAGTCCCACTGCTTCTCCCGCAGCAGGTACTTGATAACCGCGAACCGTTTCTCGGTCATCTCTTGGATCTGCCGCAGCAGGTAAGTTTTGTCCTCGGTGCGGAACTGGGGCACGTCCACGTCGTAGGGCTGACCGTCCAGCACCTGGCCAATCTCGTAGCGCAGTTCCTGGGGGAAGGTGTACTGCCGGTCGGTGCTGGGGGTCAGGAAACTGCTGATCAGATGCCCCTTAAGAGGCTTGATGGGGTAGGTCTGCGGCACACCGACGACTGTGGAGGTCTTGCCGGCCCCGCTCAGGATGTCCCAGACCCGCTTTTCGTGGATGGCGTTGGCGGTGGCGATGGTCATCCGGTCGTAGGAATAGTCAGCCCGATTGCGGAAGCCGTAGAAGCCCAACATACCAGGGTCCTTGCTGGATAGCATTGAGGTCCAGGCGGGGACGGTGATGCAGGGGATGGAACTGGAGAGTGACCCGTAGATCCCCTCGTCAATCAGCCGGCCCAGGTTGGGGAGTTGATCTTTCAGTCCCAGGCTGTTTTCTGCGCTCGTGTGGAACAGCACCGCTGGCGGGGCGCAGTCGAGGCCCGCGACGAAGACTTTGCGATGTTTATGGCGCTTGAATAGTTCGAGCATCACTCACTTCCTGATAATCAGTGAAACGTGAAGCGTGATTCGTAAGCCTTTTTCACGCTTCACGCTTCACGTTTGACGTTTCACGTTCGACGTTTGACGTTTCACGTTTCACGTTTCACGTTTCACGCGCTACGCATCATTCCGATGCTTTACTCCTTCCAACAGCACGCGGGCGACCTCAGGGCGGGTGAACTCCTCGGGCAGCATCTCCCCTCGCTCCAACATCTGGCGCACCTGAGTGCCGCTCAGAAACACCCGATCCCCCGGCCCGTGGGGGCAGGTCTTGGCGGATACGATCCCGCCGCATTTCTTGCAGTAGAAGGCATGCTCGAACCTGAACGGGACGATGCCGATGTCCTCCGGCGGGAACTCGTCGAAGATGTTCTGGGCGTCATAGGTGCCGTAGTATTTGCCCACGCCAGCGTGGTCACGCCCGACGATGAAGTGGGTGCAACCGTAGTTCTTGCGGGCAATGGCGTGGAAGATGGCCTCGCGGGGTCCGGCGTACCGCATGGCGGCAGGGAAGACTCCCAGGAGCACCCGTTCGGCAGGGTAGTAATCGCGCAGGATGGCCTGGTAGGATGCGATGCGCACCTCGGCCGGGATGTCGTCCTTCTTGGTCTCGCCGACCAACGGGTGGAGGAACAGACCGTCCACGATTTCCAGCGCCGTCTTCTGGATGTACTCGTGGGCGCGGTGGATGGGATTGCGCGTCTGGAAGCCCACGACCGACCGCCAACCCCGCCGGGCGAACATCCGCCGCGTCTGAGCGGGGGTGTGGCGCAGTTCGGGGAACTCGGTCTGGACGGCACTGGGCCAGTCCACCAGCCATATGTCACCGCCCAGGAGCACCTCACCCCGACGGTAAAGCCGGGCCACGCCCGGATGGGCCTCCTCGGTGGTCCGGTAAACCTCGCTGGCTTCTCGCTCTTTGACCTTCTGGCCGTAGGGGTACTTCTCGGCAATCTCCATCACCGCCAGGATGCGCTCTCCCTCGCAGAGGGCCACCTCCTGCCCCTCCTGGATGCGGCCGGACAGGTCTTCCTCCACCGCCAGGGTGACAGGGACAGACCAGAGCATCCCGTTGGCCAATCGCATGTCCTCGACGCAGCGGTCGTAGTCTGCCTTGAGCATGAAGCCGGTGAGAGGGCTGAGAGCACCGATGGCCATAAGTTCCAGGTCGGAGAGGCCCATCTGGTCCAGCGGGACTCTGACCATCCGCTCGGCTCGTTCCCGCACAGCCTCCTGCATCTCACCGCGTAGGGTGCGGTCTACCAACGTCCCACCGTGGGGTCGAATGACATCGTAATAAGGTTCGCTCAACTGTCTGCTCCTTATGTTGCTTTGTGTACTTGGTGAAGAGGCCGTGGGATTGTACCACGACGACGGGCGGTGTCAAGGTTCGGCGGGTGCATCATTCCGCATCCAATACCCGCCGGTGTCGTAACTGCTCAGGCTCTTCCCAAAACAGGCACAAATAGCACACGGATATACACAGATGAACCCGCCACGAGTACTCGCGGTGGACGGGTTCTCACAGATTTTTTATCTTTATCTGCGTACATCCGTATGATCCGTGTTGATCCGTGTTCTATTTGCGTAGCCGTCGGTTGTCACATCGGCTTCTCTCTGATATACTCAAGTGCGCGGCAAGGCACATCTATGAGCAAGGAGAGCGATATGAAGGCAATGCTTCTGCGTGAAATCAGACCGGCCGAGGAACGGCCGCTGGAGTTGGTAGACCTGCCCACGCCGGAGCCCGGCCCTGGTGAGGTTCGCCTTGCTGTGCGGGTCTGCGGGGTCTGCCGCACCGACCTGCACACGGTGGAGGGGGACTTACCACTGCCCAAACTGCCGTTGGTTCCCGGCCACCAGGTCGTGGGCGTGGTAGAGGCGCGGGGGGAGGGGGCGTCTCGTTTCGAGGAGAGCCAGCGGGTGGGGGTGCCCTGGCTTCATCGCACCTGCGGCGAGTGTGAGTTCTGCCAACGGGGGCTGGAGAACCTGTGCGAGGATGCGCAGTTCACGGGATTGCACGCCGACGGCGGCTACGCCGAGGCGATGGTGGTCCTTCAGGACTTCGCCTACCCCATCCCGGAGGGCTTCTCCGACGTGGAGGCAGCGCCACTCCTCTGCGCCGGGATCATCGGCTACCGGGCGCTCAGGCTGAGCGAGATTCAGCCCGGGCAGAGGCTGGGGCTCTATGGCTTCGGAGGTTCGGCCCACGTCACCATCCAGGTAGCCCGCCACTGGGGTTGCGAGGTTTATGTCTTCACCCGCAGCAAGGGCCACCAGCAGTTGGCACGGGAACTAGGGGCAGTGTGGGTGGGCAGGGCAGAAGACACGCCCCCGGCGAAGATGCACTCCAGCATCATCTTCGCTCCGGTGGGCTCGTTGGTGCCGGAAGCGCTGCGGGCGCTGGAGCGGGGCGGCACGCTGTCGCTGGCCGGGGTGACGATGACTCCCATCCCGGAGTTGGACTACGACCGGCTGCTCTACTGGGAGCGGACGGTGCGCAGCGTGGCCAACTTCACCCGGCAGGATGCTCTTGAACTGCTGCAGGTGGCGGCCCAGATTCCCATCCGCACGACGGTGCAGACCTTTCCGCTGGAGGAGGCCAACGAGGCCCTCCTGGCCCTCAAGCGGAGCGAGATTGATGGGGCGGGGGTGCTGGTGGTGGGGTAGGATACACTATGTGAGCCCGCTGGTCAGGCGGGCTCCATTGGATGTCCAGTCCTCCCCACTGTCCACTCCACCCGCGCCGCCTCCCACTCTCCGGGCGTGTTGATGTTACGGAAGGAGCGCAGGCCGGGGTCAAGCGGGGTCACGTCCTCCGGGGCTACGTAGCGCACCCGGATATAGGGAAAGAAGGAAATGATGCGCCGCCGCCCGGCGCGGATGGCTGCCTCCATCGCCGGCAGGCACGTACGCCGGTAGGCTCCGTGGAGGGGCTCCACCTGTTCCCCATCCCCGTGGCGCAGCACAGCCACGTCGAACCCCTCCGCCCAGACCGCGAAGGCACGCAGGAGGTCGGGGTTCAGGAAGGGCATGTCGCAGCCTACGACCAGGGTTAATTCGTGAGCCGCAGCCTCCAACCCGGCGTGCAGCCCCCCCAGCACTCCTACCCCACGGAAGCGGTCCTCCACCACCGGAACCCCCAGGCTGGCGTAAGGCCGCACATCGCCCGCCACGACCAGCACCTCGGCGCACACCTGGGCCATCCGCTCGATGACGATCTTGATCAGCGGCTGCCCACTCAATTCCAGGAAGGCCTTGTCGCGCCCTATCCTCCGGCTGCCCCCTCCCGCCAGCACGATACCGGTCAGATCACCTCCGGTGAGACCTCCGTGCATCCGTGACACCGAACCTACCACACTCGTTTGTTGGTTTGGTCTAAGACCGCGAGAGACTTTTCCAGTTGAACATCCTCTCGCTTGATGGTATAATCATCTTGGGTATACATCAGTCAGGCAAACAGGAGCAGCGACAATGAGTACTAACCAGCCTGTGGCAGTCGAACGACAGATTTATCAGGCCCTCAATGAACTACCCCCAAGCGGGTTTGACGAACTGATCCAATTCCTCGACTATCTCAAACACAAATACAAGCACAAGGCCGAGCAAGGGCGAGAAGTGGTGAAACTTAAGGGTCTCTGGGCTGATATTCCCTTTGACGTCACCGACCAGGACATTCGTCATCTGCGCCAACGAGTCAGCGCCCAACTTCTACGCAAGGTGTGAACGTGATGGAATTCCTGGCAGACACTGTTGCTATCGTTCGTCATCTGCGGAAACATCCCGCCTTGGGCCGCCAGACGGCGCGTATCCTCGATGAAGCCGATGCTGGCCAGCATCACATTTACCTATCCGCTATCTCCTTGATGGAAGTGCTCTACCTGGCCGAGGCCAGGAGAATTGACTTGCCATTGAATGAACTGATCGATCACATTCAAGGCAGCACGAACTATACGATTGTACCGGTAGACACCGATATTGTCCAGGTTGCTGTGGGTGTAGACGATATCCCCGAACTCCACGACCGCATCATCGTAGCCACCGCCAGGTATCTGGGCGTTCCGATTCTGAGTAGTGATAAGGTCATTGCAGCCTCAAAACACGTGAAGACAATTTTGTAGGTTTTCATGGAACGTGTTGCCTGTTGCCCGCTCGGGCCTGAAGCGCCGGGGCTGGACGGCCCCCGAGACGAGTAGGGACGGGCATCCGCGACAAGTTGCGGCCCCGCCAGCGGATCCTCCCGCTATACGAAAAACCTCGTTTTTCACCACCCGCGACCGCGCTTCGCGCGGATCAGGCAAAATGACAGATGACAAACGACAGATGACAGATGACTTACTCATGAGAGACCCTGGCGCAACGAAACCCCACATAGTCGTCCCAATTGACGGGAGGGTACCTGTTGCGGGAGGCGCAGCGGGCGCTGATGCGAACGCCGCCCCACGAGCCGCCCCGCAGCAACTTGCCCTCCCCAGAAGAAGGCACTGTGGGATTCGCCTGCGCCCCGGAAGGGTAGTCTACATACCAATCAGCCACCCACTCCCAGACGTTGCCGGCCATGTCCAGCGCGTCGCACCAACTGGCCCCGCTCAGATAACTCCCCACCGGCGCGGTGTAGGCATAGCCATCGTCGGACGCCTCGTCGACCCAGTCCAACTCGCAGTTAGCGTCGCAATAGTTCAACCGTGTCCCATCGAACTCGTCCCCCCAGGGATAAACAGATCCTCGCACCCCTCGCGCCGCGTACTCCCATTCTGCCTCCGTCGGCAGCCGCCCCCCTGCCCACTCACAGTAGGCCATT
>JADHWW010000040.1 GCA_016783285.1 Anaerolineae bacterium | reverse complement strand
TGTCTCCACCAGCCTGATCTCTTGATCCGGGTTGAGGCGCGGATTCACTCTCTCGGCATAGAACGAGCCAATGTCAGACAGACTGACCAGCCTGTGTTTCGGGTTGTGGTGGAAAAAACTTGCTACCTGCTGATGTTCGGAAACGTAGAATTTGGCATCAAGGCGGTCTTTAATCTTACCGATGGGTACCAGGTAATGCGAGTCCCGTTGCCGATATTCGGCCAGGGTTTGAGGAAAATCGTTGAGGTCGCTGGGCCGGCCGGTGGAGGTGAAACCGATATTCTCGACGCGCTTTATAAAAATTTCGTAATCGTCGGGCACACGTGCCGTTTTGCGAAGGAAAAGCAGGCTGCCGCGCACGCTGGTGCCAGAAGGGATAAAGGCCCAATCGGGCAACTCGATCACAGCCAGGATTTGAGTGTGCCGCCGGATATAGTCACGCACGGGTGCGAGATTGCGGTTGGTAAGGATACCCTGGGGAATGACAATAGCCGCTACACCATCCTTCCCCAGCACCTGGATGATACGCTCAATGAACAACACTTCGCGGGTCACGGCAGCGGCGCGGCCATGATTTTGCCCTAACTGGAACCTGGACAAGACAAACGGGTCTTTCTCGTATCCGGCAAAGGGAGGATTAGCGAACACCACGTCTATCGTGCCCACGTTCACCGACGTGGCCAGGCGTTCGTCATTCACATCGTCAGTCTTTAAGGCGTTGGCGATAAAGATGTTACTGTAATCCAGACCGTGCATCAACAGATTGAGCCGGGCTACGCGGGCTGTGCGTTCGTTGATTTCAGTGCCGATGAGACACCGGCGGCTATAGTCCTTGAGTCGCTGGTCAATTTCTTGCGTGGACCAATCGGGATGGGCCTGCCGAATCTGCTCCTTCATGACTTTGGCGCACATTATCAAAAAGCCACCTGAACCGCAGGCCGGGTCATAAATTATTTTCCGTTCATTGAGACCAACAAACCTGACCATAAACTCGACGATACTGCGATGAGTAAAGAACTGGCCCAATTCACCACGGAAGGTATTACCGACGATGTGCTCATAGATCGTACCCTTGACGTCGGCGCCTTGCACCTCCGACGTTGTTTCTAGCAAACTATAGTTCTGTAACTGCCTGAATACCTCGTGGATTGACAGATCGTCAACGTTTGTGGTATCATCGTCGGTGAATATGCGGTCAAAGCCCGTGGTCCGGTTTGCCTGGTCAAATAGCCAGCGTACACGAGCCGCAAATTGGTCGAGCGGTTCGCCCCGCTGAATGGCCGTGCGGGCGCCCGCCATTGTCACCTCGTCGTACAGTTTGACGAAAAGGAGTTTGCTGAACTCGTCAAAGGCTTGAGCGGGATCGAAACCGTGGCGTTCCCACAGGATGTTATGGCATCGTTGAACGACCTTTTGGAGTTCATATTCGTTGGCGAAGCGAGAAATAGACATAGGGACCCTTTCCGTGCTCATTGAGCCTGCCTGGCTGTATTTTAGCCTTTATGGCTGCCAATGTCAAGGGGAGGAACCCGGTGATGAAAATCGTGTGGAGCGATCCCGAGATCCAAATCTCATAAGGGAGGTGACATGTTGAACGACAAAGTGCGCGTGATTCTGTTCTGGTTTACCATCGGTATGATAATGCTCGTCGCAGTGGTGGCGGTCATCACCATATTGCGATCGTGCGGAGGGGGCGCGACACCCGCGCTGGAAGAGACACCCCTGGCAGTCAGCCCCGCCGAGGTGACAGTGTGCACCGATGAACAGCACCAGTTCACCGCCGAGGGCCAAGTCACGTGGGAAGCCACAGGGGGCACCATCAGCGCAAGCGGTCTCTTCATCGCCGGCGACGGGCCAGGCGACTATACCATCACGGCCACACGGAGCGACGCGCGCCAGGCCGCCCAGGCCGTCGTGCACGTCGTCGCCTGCACTCCGACGCCCACATCCACGCCCGTACCGTCTCCCACCCCCACCGCACCACCGACCGCCACGCCGACGCCGGAGCCCACCGCTCCCCCGCCCGCCGATGCCCAGGGCGACGTGGGCGCCTACGAGACGGGAGCCCCGGTCGAGGCGCCTCCTGCCGGCGTGGACATCCGCACCGCCAGCGTGGGCCCCGACCTGCGAATTGTGCTTCAGCCCATCGAAGGGGCGCCGGCGGAACTGGCTGCCTGGGCCGCCGAGGACGAGGTGTTACTCTGGATCACCCTCTACGAGCCGGTCCCCGACCCGCCGGAAGTATACACCGAATGGCTCTTCGCGCTTGACCTGGATGGCGACGTCGAGACTGGCCGGCCGGTGGGCGAGGCTCGCATCAACCCCGACCTGGGGACGGAGGCGGCCGTCGGTGTTAGTTACGACGTCGGCAGCGGGGAGTACGTGCCCTATCTCCTGGTGTGGGACCCGGCGCAGGAGGGCTGGGCGGATGGCCCCGACGTGGTACGCTTTTACCTGGACGAGGCGCGCACGTTGATCGGGCTGGCCTTGCCGCTGGAGACGCTCACGCAAACCGTGGCCCAGGTCACCGGTGTGACGCTGATGGCCGAAGCCGTGCAGGGCCGGGCGGCGGCCCTTTCCTACGCCGGGGAGCAGGTGGTAATAGACTTTTACCCCGACCGGCCCGAGTAGAATGGTAGATTGGTAGATTGGGAAATTGGGAAATTGGGAAAGGAGTAGGAGGAGCAGGTATGGCCGTGAGCAGCATCCGCGTCGCCGTCGTAGACGATCAAACCCTCATCCGCGAAGGGCTGGCCTCGCTGCTGGCGCTGGTGCCCGACCTGACGGTGGTCGGCAAGGCGGCCGACGGGCGTGAGGCGCTGGCGCTCGTCGCCGAACAGCCGCATTCACTCCCCCCGATCTCCCGCCGCAGTTGCCGGGCCTTTCCCCAGCGCGTACTCTATGGCCTGCTCCAGCGGCATCACCCGGCCCTGGCCCCACGCTTGCTCAAACGTTCCCTCGCCCAGCCTGACCCGCACGGTGGCCACCAGGCGTTCATAGCCGGCGCGGTCAGCAGACGGCAGCGGAGCACCAATAGCCTCGCGCAGGGCCTCTGCAGCCCCCAGCAACCGGGCCGCCCGCCCCGCTCGTCCTTGTCCGCAGGCTTGTCCTGAGCCCAGCCGGAGGGCCATCCCGGCCATTCCCTCCAGGCACTCGGCGATGTCTCGTTTTTCCCCCACTTCCCGCAGCAGGGCCAGGCCCTCCCGGTACAGCATCTCTGCTCGTTCGTACTTGCTCCGTGCCGCGGCCACGCTTCCCAGGCGGGCGAGCGAGAGGGCGACGGCACGTTTGTCTCCCAGTTCCCGGAACAGGGCTAAACACTTTTCCAACAGCGCTGCTGCTCGCTCATAGTCCCCCTGATACCTGGCCACCCGCCCTAAATTACCGAGTGACCAGCCGATGCCCTGCCTGGACCCCAACTCCTGGAACAACGCCAGCCCTTCCTCGAAGAATACGGCCGCCTGCTCATAGTCCCCCTGCTCCAGCATAATGCCTCCCAGGTTGTTGAGCGATATGCCGATGTTCTGCTTGTCCCCCAATTCCCGGTACAGGGTCAGGCTCTCGTTGTAGAGTGCTCTCGCCCGCCCGTAGTCGCCCTGAAGCCAGTTCGCCAGCGCCAGGGTGCCGAGTGAAGTGGCGATGCCCCACTTGTCCCCCAGTTCCCGTTTCAGGGCCAGACTCTCCTCGTGCGCTGCTGTGGCCCGGCTGTAGTTGCCCTGATGCAAGGCTACAGATCCCAGCCTACTGAGGGCATGGGCGACACCCTGTTTGTCCCCCAGTTCCCGGAACAAAGCCAGGCCCTCCTCAAACAGTGCCACCGCCTGCTCGTATTCACACAGGCGCTGCGCCAGCCGGCCAACTTGGAGCAGCGCCTTCGCGCGCACGAGCGCCGGCGTCGTACCGTCTTTTGCCCTGGCTAACGCCTTCTCCATCCACCTGTACCCTTCCGTCAGATAACCGCGCACCTCCCAGAATCGCCCCAGGGCCCCCGCCAGCCGCAATCCCGCTTCTGCCTCCTCGCCTCCCGTGGACCATTCCAGGGCTGCCCGCAGGTTGTCGTGGTCTGCCTCCAGCCGCTCCAGCCACGCTTTCTGCTCAGGCCCCTTCAGCGCGGGTTCCGCCCGCTCCGCCAGCGCCACGAAGTAATTCAGATGCCGCCGGCACAGAAAAGTCCCTTCTCCTGCTGCCTGCAAGTGTTCTGCGGCGTACTGCCGCAGCAGTTCGTGCATCCCGTAACGCCCTGCTGCCTCCCGGCGCAGGAGGGATTTATCCTCCAGGGCAGCAAGCAAGGAGGAGGAGGCTCCTGCCACCTGTTGGGCCGCCTCCTGCCGGAATCCACCCCGAAAGACGGAAAGTTCCCTGAACACACGTTGCCCCTCCTCCGAGAGCAGGTTCCAGGAATGGTCGAACGCCGCCCGCACGCTGCGATGGCGAGAGGGCACGTCCCGCAAAGACGTAGTCAGAAAGCCCAGGTTGCGTTCGATCCCCCTGGCGATTTCCCCACAGGAGAACTCTTGCACCCAGGCGGTGGCTAACTCGATCCCCAGGGGCATCCCCTCCACCAACTGGCAGATGTGTACCACGGAGGATTTTACTTCGTCGAGCGAGAAGCGCGGACGCCTCCGGCGAGCGATCCGGGAGAATAACTGCACCGCGCTGTAGTCCTCGAATCCGGCGCTCCTGACGCTCTCCGGCACGCTCAACCCTTTAACTTCAAACAGCCATTCCCAGCGCAGGTCCAGGCGCTCGCGGGAGGTGACCAGGAACTTGAGCTCTGGAGCATTCCGCAGGATGTCCACCACCAGGTCCGCTCCCTTTCCTTCGACAGGCCGCCGTGGTGAGCCTGCCGAACCATCAGGACGCCGCAGGAGATGCTCGAAGCCATCCAACACCAGCAGCATCTCTTTCTCGCGCAGGTAGTCGAGGAGTTGGACCCTGGGATTCTCCCGGCCGTGGAAGGAGAACTCGAGGGCGTCCGCAATCGCAGGGACGAGGAACTCGGCCGAACGGAGGGGTGCCAGGGGGACGAAGCAGACGTCGTGAAGAAAGTACACACCGTTTTCGGCCGCCGCTTGGAGGGCCAGGCGGGTCTTGCCGATGCCGCCAGGGCCGGTGAGGGTGAGCAGGCGGCAGTCCGGGTCGGTCAGGTGCCGGCCAATCTCCGCCAGTTCTTCTTCCCTGCCGACGAAGGGGGTGGGTTGGGGTGGCAGAGCGCGGCGGCGTACCGCTCCGGCCGTGCGGATGCGCTCATACAGGGCCGTCGTCTCTGCGGAAGGCTCCACGCCCAGTTCCTCGACCAGGATGCGGCGGCAGGTCTCGTACTGGGACAGGGCGGCGCTGCGCTGGCCGCTGCGGGCCAAAAGCAGCATCTTATGACGGTGGGCCTCCTCTCGCCACGGAGCCAGCGCCAGCAGGCGGGTGGTGTACTGAAGGGCGAGGGAGTTTTCTCTCCAGGAGGCATGGTGGGCGACCAGGACGTGCAGGGCTTGCAAAGCCAGCGTGCGCAGACGCTCCCGCTGCACCAGTACCCACTCCTCAAAGGCGGGAGCGTCCCGCACGTAGAAGCCTTCCAGGAAGTCACCCTGGTAAAGTTCAACTGCTTCGTGCAGGGTTGGTAGATTGGTAGCCCGGTCTCGTGACCAATCTACCAATCTACCAGTTTCCCAATTTACCAGTTTCTCGAACTCCTCCACATCCAGCCAGTAGGGGCTGTCGCGATTGAACTCTACCGCCTGCCGGGTGATAAGCAGGTGGGGTCTCACCAGGCGGCGGAGGTTGGCCAGAGCCTGGCGGAGGTTCATAAGGGCGTTAGCCTCGGGCATCTCGCCCCACAGCAGGCCCGCCAGGGCCGGGCGGAAGTGGGAGCGGCCGGTGACGGCCAGATAACTGAGGAGAGCCTGAACCTTATTGGATACGAAGCCAGTCACCGGGCCCCCGTTCCGGGTGATGCGCAGCCCCCCGAGCAGTATCAGTCGCAGTTCCTCAGCCATCGGACGCCTTCCTCAATTCACGATTAATTCACGATGCCTTGTTATAATTATAATACATGACGGTTGATTGTTCAAGCGGAAACACTCTCGAATCGGAATCTATGTCTATCTTCGACAAACCGCCACGCTATCGAGCCTTTCTACTGCGCTATTGGGAGGAGCGGGGACAGGGGGCCAGGCGTGGCGTGGTCTGGCGCTTCAGCCTGGAGGACGCACACACCGGCCAGCGGCAGGGGTTCGCCAGCCTGGAGGAGATGGTGGCCTTCTTGCGCAGCCAGTTGAAAGGTAAAACGCCCCCCAGCCTCGCAGATGAACCGAAGTATCTTTTCAAAAAGTAGGGGCGAACCTGTGTGTTCGTCCCTGGGGCAGACACGTGGGTCTGCCCCTACTCGTGACTCGTCACGCTTGAAAACTATGACTGGTCACGGTCAAGCAAGGAACTTTTGTGAACCTACTTAGACGAGCTCCGACGTCAAACCTGGACTACACCTCGTTCCTGATCCGCCTGTGGCGCGAGCCCCCGGCTTCGGTCGAGCCACAGGCCTCCGGCCGGCAGTGGCTGGTTCAGGTCGAGCACATCCCTGGTGGGGAGAAGGAATACTTTGCCTCGTTGGAGGACCTGTTCGCTTTCATCCGCGCGCAACTGCCGGGCCAGGCCCAAAAGCCCTATGAGGCAAGAGTACCATGAGAGGAGGAGAAAGGTGAAAAAAGCTCAAGTTGTCCTATCCACAGTCCTGGTCCTCGTCATGCTGGCGGGGACCACAAGCCCGGCGATACCGGTCAGGGGACAGTCTCCGCCGCCGGAGGTCCTCGGCCCCGGCTGGCACATGGGCACGGCCGACCCCGTGTCCCCGGCCGAGGCCCGGCGCATCCTCTCCGGCCGGCCACGACCGGCCTCACGCACCCCGGACGGCATCCCCGCCTCCGAGACCGAGGCCACCGTCGAGATCCAGGCCCTGGCCCGCGCCCTGGAGCACGAGCCCAAACTCATCTTTGACTATGTCCACAACCACGTCGAGTACGTCCCCATCTTTGGCTCGGTGAACGGCGCCACGACCACGTTGCTGGCCGGCCGGGGCAACGACTGGGACCAGACCTCGCTGTTCATCGCCCTGATGCGCGCCGCTGGCTACACCGTGGATTATGCGGTGGGCAACGTCACCTACAGCACGGACCGCCTGGCGAACTGGCTCGGTGTGGGGAACGCGGCGGTGGGCACCATGTTTGCTTACGGCGGCGTGCCGGTCGCGAACCTGGGCGGTGCGTACCGCATCACCCGCGTCTGGGCGCAGGCGACCATCGGCAGCCAGACCTACGTCTTTGACCCGGCCATGAAGGAATATGCCGAAATCGGCGGCATAGACCTGGAGGCCGCCAGCGGCTACGACCGGGCCACGTTTATGACCCGTGCCCAGGAGGAGGCCATCGTGGCCAGCGATTTCGTCCAGTATATGAACGATGGTAATATCCGGGCGGACCTGATCACCTACAGCATGAACCTGGTGGACTATATCCAGACCAACCTGCCCGACGCTACCCTGGCAGAAGTCATCGGCGGGCGCGAGATTCTCGCCACCGAGATGACGGCTTACCCTACGGATCTGCCCTACGCTCTGGATGTGACAAACGAGAGCACGTACCCGACCATCCCCGACGCCTACCGCCACAGCCTGCGCGTGGAGCACGAGGGCGAGGGCATTGACCACACCTTTTACACCTTTCAGATCGCCGGGCAGCGGGTCTCCATCTTTTACGACGAGAGCGACAACTATAGGCCGGTCCTGCGGGTGGATGGCACAGCCGTTGCGACCGGCAATGCCACATCCCCTGGAAATTGGTACGACCTGACCCTCACCGTGGACCATCCTTACGCGGCCAACGGCGGGACCTATGCTGACCAATCGGGGGACATGCAACTGGCAAGCGGCTCCGACTATGTCATCGTCCACGATTTTGGCGCCGCCTCCCCTGACCTCATGGCCAGCCGCAGCCGCCTGCTCGACCAGTACGTCCACGACGGCCTGGCAGACACATCCGAGTCGGTGCGGGGCGAGGGGCTGTGGCTGATGGGGCTGACCTATTGCCACGAGGACCATCTGTTCACCCGCCTGTTGGGCCAGGTCGGAGAGGGTATCTTTATCCAGCATCACCTGCTGGGGCGGATAAGCCAGGAAGAGGGGTACTCTATCGACCTGCCCTTGAGCACCACGTCGTTCGCTCCATCCGGCGGCGCGTCGGCCCTCACCGCCCACCGGGCCTACGCGATGATGGCCAGCGCCCTGGAGCATGGCATGTTGGAACAGATGCAGGGCAGCGACCGGGAGGCCGTCTCCAGCATCAAGCTGCTCCACTTGAACAACGCTGCCGGTGATATGACCTTTCTGGCCGATGCTGACAACTGGAATAGCGTGCAAGAGAATCTGATAGATTATCACTGGGCGGCTTTGAACCTGATCAAGGACGATATCAACAATGGAAACACAGTTGTGCTACCCCAAAATGGCGCCATCAACCTGAACCAATGGTATGGCGTCGGGGTCATCAGCTACAAGGGCAGCGGCATGGGGATGTGGATCGGCGGTGGGTGGTTTGGCGGGGCTGGTAGCGGGCTCTGGGATATTCTGATCAAAGGAATCCTTGATATGCTCAAAGAATGGGGATTGCTCGAGGACGAGAAGGAAGAGACAGAGACCCTGGAGAGTGATGACCCGGTGGACATGGTTACCGGGGCTTTCCATTTCGGAAAGCGAGATCTGATAGCCGGGCCAGATGGCCTGCTGAGTTTGAACTTCTCCCGTTCCTACAACAGCAACGGTAACTACGCTCTGGGACCGCTGGGGTATGGTTGGACGCATAACCATAATCTCTCCCTGGCTCCCCACAGCGACTATGGCCCCGGGTTGGGCCAGCGCCAACCCACCGACGCGGCGGCCCTCATCGTCTACGCCCAGGTGATCCTCGACCTGATGGCGAACGAAGAGAACATCCAGGGCTGGATGACCGCCGATTTGGCAACCAAGTGGGCTATGGATCAACTCCTGGACAATGCTGTCACTGTGCACCTGAGTACTACCAGTCTGGAATACATCCGTCTGGCCGACGGCAGCAACAACCCCCCGCCGGGTGTCCGTTATGTGCTTGTCCAGGAGGGTGATTACACCTATGTGCAACAGGGAGCCGCCTGCATGATTTACGATGCCGAAGGTCGCGGCCGCTTCTGGATCGATGGCAACGGCAACACGCTGACCTACACCTACGACGGCGAGAGCAAACTCCAATCCGTCGGCGCCCCCACCCTGGGCCAGACCCTCACCCTCGTCTACAGCGGGACTCTGTTGACCTCTGTCTCCGACCAGGCCGGCCGCGCCGTCACCTTTGAGTACACCGACGACGAACTGACCACCTTCCACGACGCCGAGGGTTACGCCTCTCACTACGGCTACGACGACGCGCACCGCCTGACCACCGTGACGACGCCCCGGGGGCACACGGTGACCGCCAACATCTACGACACCCTGGGCCGGGTGATCACCCAAACTGACGCCTTGAGCAACACGACGACGTTCTACTTTGGAGGTCACCGCAATATGGAAGTACACCCCGACGGCGGTCGCGTTGTGTACTATGTTGACAATCGGGGGTTGACCACTGCCCGCGAGGACTTTCTGGGCAACTGCATGACGATGGATTACGACGGTCAGTACCACCTGCGCACCGCCACCGACCGGGAGGGCAGCGTCATCACCTTCGACTACCACCCCGCCAGCGGGGAATATGCCGCCGTCACCAACAGCGAGGGGCATACCACCCACTACACCTATACCTCGCAGCAACATACCTGCACCAATCCACTCAACAGCGACACCGTCACTTTCACCTCCTACTACGTGGAGCAGGTGGATTACCCCGATGGAAGCTCCGAGAGCTACACCTACTACGACGACGGCAACATGGAAACCCGCACCGACCAGGCCGGCAAGACCTGGACCTACGAGTACAACGACCGCGGGCAGGTGCGCAAGCTCATCAATCCCCTGAACGGTGTGACGGAATATACCTACAATCCCGACGGCACCCTGGCTTCCAGCACCGACTCGGACCTGGGCGTCACCACCCACGGCTACGATCCCTACCTGCGGCAGAACCAGGTAACCCATCCCGACGGAAACGCCACCTACACCGCTTACAACCTGAACGACCGGGTGACGGTACTCACTGACGAACGGAACAACACCACCACCTACCAGTACGATCCCAACGGTAACCTGCAGTACGTCTACAACGCCTATGGCGAGCAGACTGCGTACGCGTTCAACGCCATGGACCTGGTCTGGCAGACAACAGACCGGCGGGGGAATACCTCCACGGAGACTTACGACGAGATGAACCGCGTGGAGACAATCACCGATCCCAATGGCAACACCACCACCAACGAGCACGATCCCCGGGACTGGCTCAACCAGACCACCGACCCGGCCGGCAAGGTCTGGCAGACCGGCCACACCGAAGAAGGAGTGGTCGTCTCGAGGACCACTCCCCAGGGATTCGTCACCGCCTACGGCCTCGATTCGCTCGGCAATACCACGGTGATCACTGACCCCCTGGGCTATGCCACCACCTTCCTCTACGATGAGATGAGTCGCGTCACCGCCGTCACCGACCCCCTGAGCCGCACCACGACCTACGACTACGATGACCGCGGCCTGCTCACCGGCGTGACCCTGCCCGACAATCGTTCAGCCACTTACGAGTACAACGACCTGGGGTTGATCGAGGTCATCCACGATTTGAACGGACAGACCTGGCGGTTTGATTACACCAGTATGGGCCGCCTGTTGAGCCAGACCGACCCCCTGACCCACACCTGGGAGTACACCTACACCGCCCGCGGCCTCCTGGAGCAGATCACCTGCCCCACCGGTGAGACCGAGACCCGCACCTACGACGCGACGGGCAACCTCACCCGCAAGCAGTACTCCGGCGGCCTCGACCTGAACTTCTCCTATGACGAGTTGAATCGGATGACCGAGGCCGATGGCATCAGCCTCGGCTACAACGAAGAGAGCCAGGTCATCACCACCATGGATCAGGCCTCGGGCATCGCGTCTTTTGCTGACTACGACGACGGCGGCCGCCTGGAAACGGTGACTTATGCCGACGTATTCACTGTGACCTATCAATACAATTCCCGCAACCTGCTCACCCACGTCACCGACAATCTGACCGGCGTCACCGTCCAGTTCGTCTACGACGACGACGGCCGCCTGACCGACGTGCTGCGCTCCAACGGGGTGAACGCGACCCCGAGCTGGGACGATGCCTCGCGGCTGACCCACATCCAGGATGGTACGCTGATTGACCTGGGATACGGCTACGACGCCGCCGGCCAGGTGATCTCCCAGACCTACAGCCTGCCCCTGGACCCGGCTGACAATCTTGTAGGACAGTTTGACAACCTGTCCTACGACTCCGCCTCGCAAATCAGCAGTTCGAGCTATACCTACGATTCCCGTGGCCGCCTGACCGCCGACGCCAGCCATGTCTATACCTGGGATTCTGCCTCCCGGCTGACTGGCATTGATAGCATCACCCTGTCCTACAATGGCATGGGTAGACTGCTGACCCGCACCGAAAACGGCCAAACCACCCGCTACTACTACAACCACGCGCTGGCGCTGACCCCCGTCGTGGCCGAGCGGGATGAGGCCACGGGCCAATTCACCCGTTACTACGTCTGGACGCCAGACGGCGGGCTGCTCTACATGATTGATGCTGCCGATGGGCTTGCCCTGAGCACTTCGGCTGCGCTCAGTGTAAACTCCGCCGAAGGGAATAAGGTTTATTTCTACCATTTCGATCACACCGGCTCCACCCTGGCCCTGACCGGTGAGAGCGGCGCGCTGACCGACGCCTATGCCTACACCCCCTATGGGAGGCTCATCCAGCACACCGGTTCGAGCAGCCAGCCCTTCACCTTCTCCGGACGATGGGGTGTCATGGCAGCGGGTGACCTGTATTACATGCGCACGCGCTACTACGATCCCGGTACCGCTCACTTTCTCGCCAGGGACTCAGCCTGGGGTACTGACCTGGAGAGCGTGCCAGAGTTGAATCCCTACATCTACGCTTTGTGCAATCCTCTCTCTTTCGTTGATCCCATGGGGACCGATGCTTGCCGTGCTGGACGCGAGTTGGTACGCAAGGTCTTTGGAAAACTAAAGCCGAACAGGGCCCAGGGCCTTCAGAGTATTTTGACAAAAGAGAAACTCTTGGATATCCTGCGGAGCTTTATCCCCGGCATTTCGGCGTTTGATGAGGGAAACCTGGCTGCAATACCTGGCCAGGTCGCCTGGGACATTTTCGCTCTATCAAGAATTGCTCTTGTAGAGTTGCCAGCAGAAATATTCATCGGCCTGGTGGAATATGGCGAGCCGGACACCCACGGTGTCTGGAGTTACTCGGAGATTTATAAAGACTATTATGAAATGTATGGAGAGATGCCCTGGGGTAGTGCGGCGGCACACGCAGGCACCCTCGGATCGTACCCGAGGGACATAATGACGAGCGGCCTCCAATTGTCATTCCAGGCTGTACATGCAGTTGGAAGCGGATTGGTGAGTGCATCAGCCTACGTGCTCTCAGGTGGTTACGATGTACTGAGAGGGTTTTTCGGCCTTTTCGCGGGCCCTTCCGCGCCCGCGTATGGAGAAATCGGCGCAGGCATACCTGTGTATTCCACCAAACCTCCGGGCACCTACAATGCCTCCTTTGGTGCCCAGTATGATGTCAGACCTACCGGGCAGGTACTATGCCATTGAGGGGGCAGCACGCAGCCGCTTTCGACAAACGTAACATCCAACGGTGAAGCACAAATACCACAAATACCAGGAGCTGAAAAATGTTCGAAAAAAAGATGATGTCCAGGATACTGTTCATTACGCTGATCAGCGTGTGCCTGCTTGCGGTCGCTGCCCCGGTACGAGGTGACCCGACAGGCGATCCAATGATTGGCCAGACGGGTTTGGTGCGTGAACAGTCACCGGTGATCAGTAACCAGTTTCCAGTAATCCATAAACAGTGGACAGTGGACAGTGAGCGGTCCTCACCTGCCAGCCCCCCGGTTGCAGCACGCAATACGCAACACGCAACACGCAACGCGCAGCTCCCGATTTCCAATCCGCAATCGCCAATCCTCAATCCGCAATCCGCCTCCCGCACCGTCACCTACACCTACGACGACACGGGCCGGCTGGTGCTGGCGGACTATGGCGATAACAGGTCCATCGTCTTCACCTACGACGACGCTGGCAACCTGGTATCACGGGCTGTCGTGGCCCCCGTCACGGAAGAGATTACTCCCGACGCAGGCGGTACCCTGACCTACACCGATCCTCAGGGCAACGACACCACGGTGGCCGTTCCACCCGGCGCGGTGAGCCAGCCCACCAACCTGACCTATACGCCGTTCTCCGCGCCAGGTTACCCCGCACCTGCAATGCTGAGTTTTGCGGGTCATGCCTTCGGTCTAGAGGCGTACCTGGGCGGCTCTGCGCAGCAGGGTTTTGCATTCTCGAAACCGGTCACCATCACCATCCACTACAGCGAAGCGGATGTAGTGTGGTTGGGAGAGGACGCCCTGACGCTGGATTTCTGGGATGGCGGCGGGTGGGTAGACGCAGCCACGACTTGCACACCAGTCTCCACCTACGACCGTCGTCCCGACGGAAATTGGCTGGCCGTGCCTATCTGCCACCTGAGCGAGTTCGCCCTGTTTGGGGAAGGCAAACACTACGTTTACCTGCCGCTTGTGTTCAAAGGTGTCAAATAACCAGAACAAAACAAGTAGTCACCACCAGCGAAGCACCAAAGTATCACACCTGAGGAGGTACAAATGAACTATCTACACGGGGTCAAATGGCTTTCTATCCCCCTGGTCATCGGACTGTTGCTACTGCCGGTCGTCGTGGTTTCGGCGCCGCTTGCCCGGCCGTCGCAAGAGCCGGTATCTACACCGGCCAATACGTCCATCCTGCTGTTCATCGAAAACGCCGGCCAGTTCCACCCCGACGCCCGCTTCCAGGTGCGCGGGGCCAACGGCGGCGTCCTCTGGCTGGCCGAGGATGCGCTGTGGGTGGTAAAAAGCGCCGTGTCCCTGCGCCTCTCCTTCCCCGGCGCCAATCCTTCGACAGGCTCAGGACAACGCCCTCACCCCCGCCTGGAACCCTTCGACCGGTTGGAAACGGTGGTCAACTACTACCACGGCAACGACCCGGCCCACTGGTGCACCGATGTGCCTGTCTGGGGCGGCGTGCGCTACGTGGACCTCTACCCCGGCGTGGACCTGGAGATCACCGGCCAGGACAATCGCTGGACCTGGCGACTGGTGGCCAAGACCCCCTCCCCGGCCCTTCCCCTACCAGGGGGAGGGAGTGAGGGTGGGGGTGTGCGGCTCCGCGTGGAGGGGGCCGACGACGTAACCCTGGATGGCGCCACCTTGCGCCTGTCCACCGCCGTGGGCGACCTGGCCCTGCCCCTGCCGGCTGCGCCCGACACCGCGCTCTCCGGTCAAGCCACCGTCCAGCATACAGCCCCGGAAACCTTTGACGTGACCTCTCCCTTTGCTGCGCCCGCCACGCCTCACGCCTCACGCCTCACGAATCACGCCCTCCAGGACAACCCGGACCATCTGCTCTTCAGCACTTTCCTGGGTGGCGACAACAATGATAAAGGAGGCCCTCTGGCCGTGGACGATGACGGCGCCATGTACATGGCGGGCCGTACGGCGACTCCCACGTTTCCCACTACCCCCGGCGCGCACGATACCACCCTGACCGGGAACGAGGACATCTTTGTTACCAAATTGAACGCGGCGGGAAGTGACCTGGTCTACAGCACCTTCATCGGGGGAGACGAAACCATATACGAGTATCCCAAGGTGGAGGGGGCGCACGACATTGCCGTTGATAGTAGTGGTGTTGCCTATCTGTCAGGAGGGACGACGGCGGCGGACTTCCCTACCACCCCGGGCGCCTACGACAGCACCGGCACCGGTTTCGACAACATACTCGTCAAACTGGATAGCTCAGGCGGGCTGGCCTACTCAACGCACCTTCCTGGTACCACTGGCAACATGAGCGCAATCGCCGTGGATGGAGCAGGCATGATCTATGTTACCGGCACCACCGGGGATCCGGATTTTCCCACTACAGACGGAGCATACGATCGAACTTTTGGGTACAGCACTGATGTATTTTTGAGCAAGCTAAATCCCGCCGGTCAGGGCCAGAACGACCTGCTCTACAGCACCTACCTTGGCGGGATATATCATGATTACGTCACGGAAATTGTCGTAGACGGAGAGGGCGTCGTTCACGCGGTTGGCACCTCCAGCGGTGATTTCCCTACCACCGCCGGGGCATACGATACCACCTTCAACGGTACGCTGCCGCCTGGCGGTGTCCCCTCCCCCACCAACGTGGTCTTTTTCAAGCTAGACCCGGCCGGGAATGGCGCGGCCGACATGTTGTATTCCACGTATTTGGGCGGAACGGCAACGATCAACGAAGGGGGCAATGGCATCGCTGTGGACGCGGCGGGGATGGTATATCTGACGGGGGATACCTGGGCTGATGATTTCCCCACGACGCCCGGCGCCTTTGACACGACGTATAACGGTTACGGCGATGCCTTCGTCAGCAAACTGAACCCCGCTGGCAACGGCGCGGCCGACTTGATCTACTCGACCTATTTGGGCGGATGGTGGATTGATGGCGGCGGCCACGGTATCGCCGTGGATGGGGATGGCGAAATCTACATCTTAGGCGAGACCTACTCGGACGATTTCCCGGTCACGCCCGGCGCCTATCAGAGCGAGAGGCAGGGCTACACGGATGTAGTTGTCACCCGTCTGCGCCCCCAGGGGGCCGGAGAAGCAGATCTGATCTACAGCACCTTCCTGGGCGGCAGCTACCTGGACTATGGAGGGGACCTCGTCGTGAGAGGAGAGCACACCGTCTATGTGGCCGGGCGCACCGCCTCGGATGATTTTCCCACCACCGAGGGGGCCTACGACACCACCTTTGGCGGCGGGACCTGCGGCTCCAATCCTTGCTACGACGCCTTTGTGGCCAAATTGCAGGTCAAGCCCAGTTACATCATCACCGGGACGGTGGTAGACACAGAGGGCCAGCCCCTCCTGGGCGTGCAGGTCTCGGCCGGGGGGACGTACCAGGGCACCACCGACACCGGCGGCCGGTACACCATCACCGACCTCGCGCCCGGCGCGTACACCCTCACCCCCAGCCGGTCCGGCTACTTTTTCTCGCCGGGAACCCGCACGGTCACGATTCCGCCCAGCGCCAGCGGACAGGACTTTGTGGGGCTGCACATCGTCAAGGAGAGCGCCATCCCGCCCTGGCAGGCTGTGAGCTACGGCGACGCGGTGACCTACACGGTGCGCCTCGTCTACCCTAACGACCGCACCCGGGTGCTGTACGACCCGGTGCCGACGTACACCGCGTACATCAGCGGCTCGCTGAGCGCACCATCGGACGTGGCCTACGACCCGGTCGCTGATGCCATAAGCGGCACGCTGAGCCTGACCGCGACTCTCCCCACGACCGTGTCCTTCTCCGTGCAGGTAGAGGTCACCGGCACGGCCGATTTCGCTCCGCTCATCCTCAACCGGGCCTGCGTCCATCCGGTGGACGGGGGATTGGCGGACTGTGAGTGGTCGAACGAGGTATGGAACTTTACCTGCGTGTGGCCCATCTACCTGCCGCTTGTCCTGAGGTGACTCGAAGGGCTGGTGACGAGGAATTACGCGCCGTGATTGAGCGGAGGAGCAAGGGAGCAGGGGAGCAGGGGAGACAAGGAGAGGGGGAGCATCTTCTAAATTTGTCAAGTCGGCGGGAAGGAGGCAGGGAGCAAGGCCTGAAGGTCGAGAGAGCTTCAGTTGACATAACGTGATGACGGTCACACCCGGCCCGGCGGCGGCACGATCCGGTGGATGCTACGACCAGACTGACGAGCCCCCGCTATGGCTGCCCCACCAACCACGGA